>NZ_CP019937.1:2147500-2452467 GCF_002117445.1 Ketogulonicigenium robustum | reverse complement strand
TTCACGGCCCCCTCATGGATGCGGCAGCGCCTTCCGCACGGGGAAGGCCGCCCTGCCATAACGGCAGCTTACACCGCATAAAGCGGCATTTCACCGAAAAGTTACACCGAAGTTGAATGCTAAATCAGCGCACCTCACCGCGCATTATCAAAGCGCGGCAAGTTGTCCTCGGCCCAAGCGGCAAGGGCTGTCACCTTGTCGGCCGCCTCGCGCCCGATGGGGGTCAAAACATATTCAACATGCGGAGGAACCTCTTTGAAATCAATGCGCTGCACGATTCCATCCGCTTCCAGCAACTGTAGGGTCTGGGCCAGCATGCGCTCGCTCACCCCCTCGATCCGGCGACGCAGCATGCTAAAGCGCTGCTGGCCGTGCAGCATCAACGCCACCAGAACCAGCACGCCCCAGCGGCTGGTCAGATGCCCCAATACCCGACGCGAGGGGCACCCCGCGCGCAGCACGTCGGCCGCAGGCGACACATCGCCGTCGGTGGCCCATGCCAGCTGATTCATTATACTTACCTGCATGTATGTACTTATAATTCGTTAGTGTCTTCACATATGAATATGAACAGTCATACCCACAAGGAGAAAAAGCATGACTATCGCTGTTACGGGTGCAACCGGCCAACTGGGCCGTCTTGTCATCGCCCAATTGAAGGAAAAAGTGCCGGCCAGCGATATCGTGGCACTGGTGCGCGACCCCGCCAAGGCTGACGATCTGGGCGTTGCGGCCCGCGCGGCCAATTATAACGATGTCGACGCGCTGGAAGCCGCGCTGAAGGGCGTGGACAAGCTGCTTCTCATCTCCTCGAGCGAAGTCGGCCAGCGCGCCACGCAGCACGCCAATGTCATCGCGGCCGCCAAGGCTGCGGGCGTGGGCTACATCGTTTACACCAGCTTGCTGAACGCGGACGAATCACCCCTCAGCCTGGCGGACGAGCACCGCACGACCGAAGCTGCAATCAAGGCATCGGGCATCGACTACACCATCCTGCGTAACGGCTGGTACACCGAAAACTACACCGGCAGCATCGGCGGCGCAGTGGCTGGGGGTGCCTTTATCGGCAGCGCGGGCGAGGGTCGCATCGCATCGGCGACGCGCGCCGATTACGCTGCCGCAGCCGTCGCCGTACTGACCACAGACGGCCACATCGGCAAAACCTACGAGCTGGCTGGCGATACGTCCTACACATTGGCCGATCTGGCCGCCGAGGTTGCCCGCCAGACCGGCAAGCCTCTGCCCTACAACCACCTGAGCGAAGGCGACTATGCCAAGACGCTGGCCGGTATCGGCCTGCCCGCACCGCTGGCCGACGCCATTGCATCATGGGACATCGGCGCATCGCAAGGCGCGCTGTTCAGCGAAAGCAAGGATCTGTCGAAGCTGATCGGTCGCCCGACCACCACGCTGGCAGATGCCGTCAGCGCCGCCCTGAAGGGCTAAACACGCCGCACGCCGTCGGTCCAGACGGCGGCGATATTGGGCCGGCTTGCGGTATGCAGGATTTTTTCCAGCAGCCGCAGGCCGGTCGCACCAAAGGGGCGGATCGTCCCTGCCGCAGCGGTGGTATCCACCGCCATTGCATCAAACTTCATCCCAACCGCGAAGCTGCCCGTGGGCAGGCCCAATGTCTGCGCCCCGCCGCGCGTGGCCAGATGGAAGGCGGTCGCCATGTCGATCGGGGCCTCGCCGGTGCCACGCTGGTCGGACGGGGCAGCCGCGTCAACGCCGCGCTGGCGGATGCGCGATGCGGCGACGGTCATGCGGGCAGCCTCGAATATAGAGGGGCTGGGGCCGCCCGAAATATCGGTGCCAAGGCCGGTGTTCAGGCCCATATCCAGCGCGCGGCGCAGCGGAAACACCGCCCCAGCGAAATAGGCGTTCGACGCCGCGCAATGCGCCACCCCCGCCCCATGATCGCGCAGCAGCGCCATATCGCTCTCGGACAGATGTGTGCCGTGCGCGAAGACAGAATGTGGGCGCAGCAGGCCGAAATGAGCCAGGCTTTCCGCGTCCGACTGGCCCATGCGGTCTTGCACATAGCCATGCGCCCAGTCGGATTCCGAGATATGCGATTGCACCCGCACACCGGTTTCGGCGGCCAGTTGCCCCAAGCCGTGCAAGCATTCATCGGTGCAACTGGGAATGAAGCGCGGCGTGATTGCGGGGGCAACAAGCCCCCCGACACCCGCGATGGTGTGGATATGGTCGATCACCGCGCGCGTGCCCGCCACCGCATCAGCCGCCGAGGCATCGCGGTAGTAATCGGGGCAGGCTGCCGGGTCGTCCATCGCCACCTTGCCGATCACCGCCCGCTGCCCCTTGGCCAGACAGATATCGGCCAGCAGGTTCGTTGCGGGCACGTGCACGGTGGCAAAATGCAGCGCCGCCGTTGTGCCAAGGGCCAGCATGTCGTCAATCAGCGCGCTATACACATCGCGCGCGAAATCGAGGTCGGCGTAGCGCGCCTCGAGCGGGAAGGTGTAGTGCTGCAGCCAGTCTTCCAGCGGCAGATCCAGCGCGCTTCCCAATTGGGGGTATTGCGGGGCGTGCACGTGCAGATCGACAAACCCCGGCAGCAACACCTGCCCCGCAGGCAGGCGCAGCGCGTCGGCGTGATCGCCCCCCGGCGTCACCGCCACAATTGTGCCCTGGTCATCACAGGTGATGAGGGTGTCGGGCAGTTCCTCGACGGCGGCAAGAGTGGGCGCATGGAAGGCGTTTGCCTTAATATGGTGCAGACGCATGGGGGGCCTTTTGATGGAACGGCGGTTCCTGCTGGTTTTGATCAACCTGCCCCCAAAGGCAAGCCGCCAGTTGCTTGCCATCACCGGCGAATTGCGCAAGCGTCGCCGCAAAGCCAAGCAAACGGGGGCACAGCCATGACCATCGACATCCTGCAAACGGGGCCGCTGCTGCCCGAAACGACCGCTGCCTTGCAGCAACAGGGCTTCACGCTGCACCCCTATTACAACGCCCCCGACCGTGCTGCCCTGCTGGCCGATGTGGCCCCCCGCATCCGTGGCCTGACCGCCGGTGCCGCGCCCGCCGCCCTGATCGCGCAGCTGCCCGCCCTTGAAATGATTGCGAATTACGGGGCGGGGTATGACCGGGTTGATACCGCCGCGGCCAGCGCGCGGGGGATTCGCGTCAGCAACACGCCCGACCCGCTGCTGAACGATGTGGTGGCCGAACTGGGCGTTGGCATGATGATTGAAATGACCCGCCGCATCGCGTGGCACGACCGCTTCGTGCGCGCGGGCCAGTGGCAAAGCGGCCCCGCCGCGCCGCTGACCGGCACCTTGGTCGGCAAGAAGGCGGGTTTCGTCGGCATGGGCCGCATCGGCATCGAGATTGCCGACCGCCTGCGCGCGCTGAAGATGCAGATTTGCTACACCGCGCGCAGCCCCAAGCCTGATTTGCCCTATGAGTACTACCCCGACTTGGCCGCGATGGCGCACGATGTCGATTGGCTGATCGTCATCGTGCCGGGCGGTGCCGAGACGCAAGGCTTGGTCAGCCGCGCGGTGTTGGAGGCTTTGGGCCCGCAGGGGCATGTCCTCAACCTGGCGCGCGGCAGTGTGATTGACGAACCCGCCATGGTCGAGCTGCTGCAAAGCGGCGCGTTGGGCGGGGCCGCGCTGGACGTGTTCGCGCACGAGCCGAAGGTGCCCGAGGCGCTGTTTGCGCTGGATAACGTGTTGCTGCAGCCGCATGTCGGCGGGGCGGTAGCCGCTGCGCGCGTGGCGATGGGGGAACTGATGGTTGCCAATCTGGCCGCGCATTTCGCGGGGCGGCCCCTGCCCAGCCCTGTCATCTAGCAGGGTTGGTGCTTTCATTGCCGCGGCGGCGGGATTACAACCGCCCCAAACCCATCCACCGCCGAGGGCGCCCATGTTCACCGCAACCCTGCTGACCGACCCACAATCCCCCGTGCTCGAGGAGGCGCTGGTCCACAGCCTTGCCGCCAGCTGGCAAGGCGGCGCACCGCGTTGGCTGTCGGTCGGCGAGGCGGCGGAATTCGATATGCCCGCCCAGCCCGCCGATCAGTGGCAGCGGTGGGAGGCATTGCAAGCCTTGGGCGTTGATCTGGTCGTGCAGCCGACAACGGGGCGCAAAAAGCAGCTGCTGCTGGCCGATATGGATTCGACCATGATCCGGCAGGAATGCATTGACGAGCTGGCCGCCGAGGCTGGCGTCGGCGCGCGTGTCGCCGACATCACCGCCCGCGCCATGAACGGCGAGCTGGACTTCGAGGCGGCCCTGCGCGAGCGCGTCGGCCTGCTGCGCGGCCTGCCCGAAGGGATCATCCAGCACGTGCTGGACACCCGCATCACCTATACCCCCGGCGGGCGCGACCTGATTGCTACGATGAAGGCAAACGGGGCGTATTGCGCGCTGGTCTCGGGCGGGTTCACCGCCTTTACCGCGCGCGTCGGTGCTGCGCTGGGGTTCGACGAGAACCGTGCGAACACGCTGCTGGTGGAAGATGGCGCCCTGACCGGCGCGGTCGCTACCCCCATCTTGGGCCGCGCCGCCAAGATCGAGGCGTTGGAGGAGTTGCGCGACAAGCTGGGCCTAAGCAACGATCAGGTCATGGCCGTCGGCGATGGGGCGAACGATCTGGGAATGTTGGGGCTGGCGGGCGCGGGCGTCGCGCTGCATGCCAAACCTGCCGTGGCCGCCGAATGCGACATCCGCATCAACCACGGCGATTTGTCGGCCCTGTTGTTCATTCAGGGCTATGCCCGTAGCGAGTTTGCCGCCTGATCATGTTTCTGGAAGTCGCCCCTGACGTTCTGGCCCTGCTGATGGCAGCGGCCTTCTTTGCCGGTATTATCGATTCCATCGCAGGCGGCGGGGGGTTGATCACCCTGCCCGTGCTGATGCTGGCGGGCGCGCCGCCCGTCACCGCGATTGCGACCAACAAGATCCAAGGCGTGTTCGGCACCGCAACAGCCGCCTACAGCTATGCCCGCGCGGGGCATGTGGATCTTAGAAAACAAGTCTGGCCAGCGTTAGTGGCCTTTATCGCGTCGATCTGCGGCGCGGTGCTGACCAGCCACTTGCCGGTCGAGTGGATCAAAGCCGGTCTGCCGTTTTTGCTGGTAGGAATTGCGCTGTTCTTTGCACTGAAGCCCGGCCTTGACGATACCGACCGCCGCCAACGCCTGACGGGCACGCTGTTTGCAGCGACCGTCGTGCCGCTGGTCGGGTTCTATGACGGGCTGGTCGGGCCGGGGGCGGGATCGTTCTATATGATCGGCTTCGTGTTGTTGGCGGGCTACGGCGTGCTGAAGGCGACGGCCCACACCAAGCTGCTGAACCTTGCATCGAACGTCGGGGGGATGTTGGCCTTTGCCATCGTCGCAACCCCGTGGTGGATCACGGGGTTGCTGATGGGCGTGGCGCAAATCGCGGGCGCTTATGTCGGATCGCGCCTTGCGATGCGGGTCGGGGCGCGGATCATCAAGCCGCTGCTGGTTGTCACATCCTCGCTGCTGGCGATCCGGCTGCTGCTGGGCTAGGCGGCGTCCAGCTTGGCGTAATGCCCGCCTGCCGCGACCAGTTCGGCATGGGTGCCGGTTTCGACAATCTGGCCCTGATCCATCACAAAGATACGGTCGGCATTGCGGATCGTAGCCAGACGGTGGGCAATGACCAGCGTCGTGCGGCCCACGGCCAACCGGTCAAGCGCGGCCTGAATCTCACGCTCGGTCTGGGTGTCGAGGGCCGAGGTCGCTTCGTCCAAAATCAGGATCGGGGGGTTCTTCAGGAACAGGCGCGCAATGGCGACCCGCTGCTTCTGCCCGCCCGACAGCATCACGCCGCGCTCGCCCACCACGGTATCCAGCCCCGCCGGCATGCCCGCGATCATATCGGCCAGTTGTGCAAGGCGTGCGGCTTCCATGATCTCGTCATCGCTGGAACCAAGGCGACCATAGGCAATGTTCTCGCGCAGCGTGCCGCCGAACAGGTAGACATCCTGACTGACCAGCCCAATCTGCGCGCGCAACATGCCTAGCTGCAGGTCGCGAATGTCGTGGCCATCGACGCGGATCTGCCCTTCGGTCACGTCATAGAAGCGCGGCAGCAGCGCCAGCAGCGACGTTTTCCCCGCCCCCGAGGGGCCGACGAAGGCCACAGTCTCGCCCGGGTTGACGGCAAAGCTGATGCCGCGCAGCACGGGGCGGCCATCGGAATAAGCGAATTTCACGTCGTCAAACCGGATGTCGCCCGTCAGCTTCGGAGCGGCAATGGCGGTGGGTTTGTCGGCGATATCGGGGTCGGTCGCCATCAGGTCCTGAAAGTTTTTGAACCCGGCGATACCGCGGGGGTACATCTCGATCACGGTGGCGATTTTATCCAGCGGGCGCAGGAAGACGTTGACCAGCAGCAAGAAGCCGACGAAGCCGCCCGTGGTCAGGCTGCCCGAGACGACGAACGCCGCACCCGCCACCATCACCAGAATCTGCGTGGCGCGCATGCCGATATAGGTCACCGCGTTGGACCCTGCCATATACCGGTAAGCGTCGATTTTCGTATTGCGGTAGGCGGCGTTGTCTTTGGCAAATAGCGCGCGTTCGTGTTCTTCGTTGCCGAAGGCCTGCACAACGCGGATACCGCCGACGTTTTCTTCCAGCCGCACGTTGAAACCCGCAACGCGGGCATAGATCGCGCGCCACGTTTTCGTCATGCGGCGGCCAAAGAACAGCACCACCGCAAAGGCGACCGGCACAATCACCAGCGTTAGCAGCGCCAGCGGCAGGTGCAACATGGCCATCATTGCGAAAGCCCCGATAAAGGTCATGATGGCGATGAACAAATCCTCGGGGCCGTGGTGGGCGACCTCGCCGATTTCTTCCAGATCGCGGGTCACGCGGGCGACCAGCTTGCCTGTGCGCTGGGTGTCAAAGAAGCTCCACGACAGTTTTTGCAGGTGGTCAAAGGCTTGGCGGCGCATCTCGGTTTCGATGTTGATGCCCAGCTGGTGCCCCCAAAAGATCACCACATACATCAGGAATGCGTTCAGCCCATAGACGCCCGCCAGCAAAAACGCGGCAAACACGGTCAGCTTCAGATCGCCCAGCGGCAACAGGCTGTCGATGAACCACGTGATGGCCAGCGGGAAGGCCAGTTCCAGAATGCCCGACAACACCGCCGACCCGAAGTCGAGCAGGAACAGCCGCCGCCACGGTTTGTAGTAAGAGAAAAACTGTCGCAGCATCATCGGCACCTGTCATTTCTTCGGGAACAGGCGACAAAGAATGCCGGACGCAGGGGAAGTCAACCCCGTTGCGCGCAGATCAGGCTGTGGGCGAGGGCCGCGTGAAAACCGGCTTACCCGGCTGGCTGGCCGGATCCCACTTGTAACCGCCCACGTTGAAGGCCCGCAGGTCGGCAGGGTCGGTGATGCGGTTTTCAACGACGAACCGCGCCATCGCGCCGCGTGCGCGTTTGGCATAGAACGACACCGTTTTGCCGACGTTGTTCTTGATTTCAAGGAAGGTCGGGGTGATCACCATCAGCTGCAGGGCCTTGCGGTCGATGACCTTGAAATATTCCTGACTGGCGCAATCAATCAGGAATTCTGTGCCCATTTCCTCGGCCTGATCGTTTAGGGCGCGGGCGATGCGGTCGCCCCAATAGGCATAAAGCGTGGTGCCGCGGCTGGTTTGCAGGCGGCGGCCCATTTCCAGCCGGTAGGGTTGGATCGCATCCAGCGGCCGCAGCATCCCGTAAAGGCCGGACAGGATCCGCAGGTGTCCTTGCGCATACGACAGGGCTTGCGCATCCAGCGTGGGGGCATCGAACCCCTGATAGGTATCGCCGTTGAAAGTGAAAATCGCCGGCTTTTCGACATCGGGGGTAGGCGCGCTGGCGAAGGCCAGAAAGCGGTCGCGGTTCAGCTGGGCCAGATCTTCGGACAGGTCCATCATCTTGCGGATCTCGTCCACGGATTTTTTCTGCATCAGGCCGGCCAGATAGGTCGCATCGTCCTGCCACGCGGGGCGAGTGGTCGATGTGGTCACGGGCGACAGGTCTAGGGCTTTAGCGGGCGAGATGACGGTCAGCACGGGCGGCGTCCTTTGATGCGGTGTGGCGCTACTGTGCGCCTTCGATTTCACGAAGAAAAGCGGCACCGAAGCGTTCGGCGTGTTTTTCGCCGATCAGGCGGGTCAGCGCGGGCATGTCGTGGGGGCGCGCCTTGGCCACGCGCGCCAATTCGCTGGACGACAGGCTGAGGGGTTTGTCGAAGCCGGTCTCGCCGCGTTGCAGGTCGGCCTGAACAGCCAGAAGGCGGTCGTAGAGTTCGCCCCCGCCCTGCCCCGCCAGTTTGCGCCGCGCGGGGTGCAAGGGGGCGGCGTCGCCCGTCAGAACGGCCAGAAAGGCCTCGCCATATTGTTCCAGCTTCTTGGCGCCGACACCGCTGATCTTGGCCATCTCGTCCAAGGTTGCGGGGTGGTGGGCGACCATTTCGGCAAGCGTCTTGTCTGGAAAGATGACATAAGCGGGCACGTTCTGGGCCTTGGCCAGCGCGGCGCGTTTGGCGCGTAGGGCGGAAAACAGCGGCGCGTCTTCCTCGGCCACGATGGCGCGGGCGGCGGGGGCAGATTTTGCCACCTTCAGCGCGTCGGACCGCAGGGTGACAGGCTGCTCGCCCTTCAGCACGGGGCGGGCGGCCTCGGTCAGATACAGCGCGCCGTGGCGAGCGCTGTCGGGGCGCAGCAGATCAAGCCCCATCATCTGGCGGAACATGCCCTGCCACTGCGGGCGCGACCATTGGCGGCCAACACCAAAGGTCGGCAGCGCATCGTGGCCCCGCTCGCACAGCTTGTCGGTCGCATTGCCGGTCAGGATGTCGATGATATGCCCCGAGCCGAAGGTTTGGTCGGTGCGCAAAATGGCCGACAGCGCCATGCGCACCGGCGTTGTCGCGTCGAACAGCGCGGGGGGCGCGTCGCACAGGTCGCAGTTATGGCAAGGGGGCGGCGGCGCTTCGCCAAAATAGGTCAGCAGGCCGTGGCGGCGGCAGGTCTGCGCCTCGGCCAGCCCCAGCAGGGCGTTCAGGCGGGCATGGTCGGCAGCCTTACGGTCATCGGGGGCGGCGCCCTCGTCGATCTGGGCGCGGCGGTAGCGGATGTCGTCGGCACCGAACAGGGTCAGCGTTTCGGCAGGGGCGCCGTCGCGGCCCGCGCGGCCGATTTCCTGATAATAGCCCTCGATCGATTTGGGCAGGTCGGCGTGGGCGACCCAGCGGATGTCGGGTTTGTCGATGCCCATGCCAAAGGCCACCGTCGCCACCACGATCAGCCCGTCTTCTTGCTGAAAGCGTTCCTCGGTCTCGCGGCGGAGGGTCGGGTCCATGCCGCCGTGGTAGTGGCAGGCGGGCAGCCCCGCTTCGCGCAGAGCTTGGGACAGCACCTCGGTCTTGGCGCGGGTACCGCAATAGACGATGCCCGACTGCCCCTTACGCGCGCTAGCAAAGCGCAAAATCTGCTGGCGCGGGCCGTCTTTGGCGGCAAAGGCAAGGTGGATGTTCGGCCGATCGAACCCGCGCAGGAAGGTGGCGGGGCTGTGGCCGTCGAACAGTTTCTGGACGATTTCGGCCTGCGTTTCGGGGTCGGCGGTTGCGGTAAAGGCGGCCAGCGGCACATCCAGCGCGCGGCGCAATGCGCCGATGCGCAGGTAGTCGGGGCGGAAATCGTGGCCCCATTGGCTGACGCAGTGGGCCTCGTCCACCGCGATCAGGCCGACGCCAACCTGTTCCAGCATCTGCACCGTCGCGCCAGCCGCCAGCCGTTCGGGGGCCAGATACAGCAGCTTCATCTGCCCGTCGGACAGCGCGCGCCAGATGGCATCGTTTTCATCGGGAGTGTTGGCCGATGTCAGCGCGCCCGCGACCACGCCTTGCTGCGTCAGGCCGCGCACTTGGTCGCGCATCAGCGCGATCAGCGGCGAGACGACCACCGTCACGCCCCCACGGCACAGCGCGGGCAGTTGGTAGCACAGCGACTTGCCGCCGCCCGTCGGCATGATGGCCAGCGTATTGCGCCCCGCCGTCACCGCATCGACGATTTCTTCCTGCCCGGGGCGGAAGGCGTCAAAGCCGAACACCGTCCGCAGGGCGTCTTGTTTTTGCATCACGTCAGAATGTGTAGAGGTTCTGGCGCAGCAGCATCTCGATCACGCTGATGCCGAGGATGACAACCAGCGGTGCCCAATCGATCCCGCCCATCGGGGGGATGACGCGGCGCACGGGGGCAAAGACAGGCTCGGTCAGGCGCACCATCGTGTACCAGATACGCGCCACGATGGGTTGGCGCAGGTTCAGCACCTGGAAGGTGATCAGCCAGCTGAGCGCGAAATAAATCAAGATCACGTAGCGCGCGATCCCCAGGATCATCAGCAGAAATTCAATCAGCGTTGTCATCAGCCCTACCCGTCATTCATCCCCCAAGCACCTAAGGCGATGACGCGCGAAGAACAATCCCCGCCGAAGGCGCAAAACCGTTTCGCGCGCGCCCAAGGGCTGCTAATGTGGTAAAAAACGGGGGGCAGGCAAGATGATGCGGAAAATCGGGGCGGCATTGGTTTTATTGGCGGCCCTTGCCGCGTGTCGTGGGGAACAGGCCGACCCCAACTTGCAGGCCCACCTGTCCGACCGGCGCATCGCCCGTGATGTGTTCGGCCCGCAAAGCAGCCCCGCGAATATCGCGCTGGGGCCGATTGGCGGCTATGCGTTAGGCTGTCAGGCTGGCGCGGTGCAACTGCCCGAAACCGGCCCCACATGGCAGGCCATGCGCCTGTCGCGCAACCGCAACTGGGCGCAGCCGCAAACTGTGGGCTTCGTGCAGGACCTTAGCCGGTTTGCCGCCACGCTGCCGGGGTGGGACGGGCTGTATGTCGGCGACATGAGCCAACCCCGCGGCGGCCCCATGTCCTCGGGGCACGCCAGCCACCAATCGGGGCTGGATATGGATATTTGGATGCTGCCGCCCGACCGCCTGAACCTGACCCGCGCCGAGCGCGAAGCAATTTCCTCGCGCGATATGCAGCGCGCGCGGGGGGCGGCTGTCAACAGCAGTTGGACGCCACAGCACGAAGCCCTGCTGCGCCGCGCCGCAGAAGACCCCCGCGTCGCGCGCATTTTCGTCTTTGGTGGGGCAAAGGTAGAGATGTGCCGAAACGCGACGGGCGATCGTAGCTGGCTTAGCAAAATCCGCCCTTGGGCGGGTCACAATACCCATTTTCACGTCCGCCTGAACTGCCCTGCGGGCGCGACCTACTGCGCCGATCAGGCCCCGCCGCCCGCCGGTGACGGCTGCGCCGAGGCCGAGGCCTTCGTCGCCAACATCCTGAACCCGCCGCCCGCGCGCCCGCGCGATCCGAATGCGCCGCCCCCGGCCCCGCCGCGCGGCCCCCTGCAAGTGAACGAGTTGCCTGTCCAATGCACAGCGGTTTTGGCAGCGCGCTAATCGCGCTGTCCCTTGCAACGACGGCGCAGGCGGACCCGATCAGCACCCCATGGCAGCATGATGCGCCATGGTTCGGCGGGTGGTCGGGGATCGACGTCTCGGACGAGGTGACAGCCGAGGGGCGCCCATTTACCGCCGTTTCCGACCGTGGCCATTTGGTGACGGGAACATTGCGTTTTGATGCAGCGGGCCAGCGCATCACGATCACGGATAACGCCCCTTTGCGCGACACCGACGGCGGCCTCCTGTCCGGCCCGCGCAGCGATAGCGAGGATCTGGCCATCGCCGCAGATGGCACGATCTATATCAGCTTTGAGGGGGAGCCCCGCGTTCAGGGGCAACGGGGGCTGCATGGCCAGCCTTTTGCGCTGCCCAACCACTCCGATTTTGCCACCCTGCCGTCCAATCGCGCGCTGGAAGCGCTGGCGATTGACACGAATGGTGCATTGTTTGCTCTGCCCGAGGGCGGCAATAGCGATGGATTTCCCGTCTATCGGCTGCCAGCTGGCGCGGATGCCTGGCAAATCGCCTTTACCTTGCCCCGTGATGGGCGGCTGTGGATGGTCACATCCGCCGACTTCGGGCAGGACGGGCGGCTTTATGTGCTGGAACGGGCGTTGATGGGCATCGGCTTTCGCAGCCGCATCCGCAGCATGGCCTCCGACGGCACTGACCTGCGGGTCGAGGTGACGACCGCGCTCGGGCAATTCGGCAACCTCGAGGGGTTGTCGATCTGGCAGGACGGGCCGCACCGGATGGCAACCATGGTGGCGGACGACAACTTCAGCCAGTTGTTCCCCAGCCAGATTGTGACGCTGACGCTGGATTAACTGGCCCTTGACGGATGGGCGCAGCAGGTTTACCCGCCGCCTGTCCGACATAGGTCGGGCCAAGTCATCCGGTCACCTTGTCAAAACGGACAGAGTCATGAAATTCCTTCCGGGCGTTCTCGCCATGGCGGCCACTGTGGTCGCATCCAACATCCTTGTTCAGTTCCTGATCCTTGATGGGATCCTGACTTGGGGTGCTTTTACCTATCCGATTGCGTTCCTCATCAACGAAGTCACGAACCGCGTCTACGGCCCGAAAGCCGCGCGGCAGGTCGTGTTCGCGGGCTTTGTCACGGGGATCATCTGTTCGCTGATCGGCACGCAAATCATGCTGGAATTCGGCCCTGCTGTCGCGACGCGGACGGCATGGGCATCGGCCATCGCCTTTGGGGCCGCGCAGTTGCTGGACATTGCCGTTTTCAACCGCCTGCGCACGCAAGTGTGGTGGAAGGCGCCGCTGGTCTCCTCGGTCTGCGGGTCGGTGCTGGACACGATCTTGTTTTTCACCATCTCCTTTGCGCTGTTCATCACATTGTTCGGCCCTGCGGCAGATGCGCAAATCGCCTGGGCGTCCGAGGCCGTGCCGCTGCTGCACATCGGGCCTGATATGCCGCTGTGGGTTTCGCTGGCGATTGCGGATTGGAGCGTGAAAATCTTGATCGCGCTGCTGGCGCTGGTGCCTTTCCGCAGTCTTGTGCGATACCTAAGCGCACGGACTGCCTGAGGACCCCCATGTTGAAAATTTCGGATCAGATCACGATTCAAGATTGGGAACTGACCGAACAGTTCGTCCGGGCCTCGGGCCCGGGCGGGCAGAACGTGAACAAGGTCTCGACCGCAGTCGAACTGCGGTTCGAGGCGGAACGCTCGCCTTCCCTGCCCGACCCTGTGAAAAAGCGGCTAAAGCGGCTGGCTGGCTGGCGCTGGACGGGCGATGGCGCGATTATCATCGCCGTGCAGGACACCCGCAGCCAAGCCCGCAACCGCGACATCGCGCGCGAGCGGTTGACCGAACTGATCCAAGCCGCGCTGGTCGTCCCCAAACGCCGCATTGCGACCAAACCCACGGCAGGGTCGGTCCGGCGGCGGCTGGACGCCAAAAAGCGCGCGGGCAGCGTGAAATCGCTGCGCGCGCGCCCTGACGAGGGTGAAGCTTAGACTTTCACCGCAAAGCGCTGTTGGTCACCCACGCCGAAAACGCGTTTGTACCGCGCGACCTCATCAGCGGGGCCCATGGCTTTTTCGGGATTGTCCGACAGTTTCACGGTGGGGCGACCGTTCACGGATGCGGCCTTAACCACCAGACTGAAGGGTGCCAGACGGTCGCCGGGCACAAGCCCGATGAAGTCGTTGGTCAGCATCGTGCCCCAGCCAAAGCTGACTTTGATGCGGCCATAGAACTGCTGCTGCAGCGTCAACATCTGGTCAACGTCGAGCCCGTCCGAGAAAATCACCAGCTTGGTTGTCGGGTCCTCGCCGCGGTCGCGCCACCAGCGGATGGCCATTTCGGCCTTTTCGGCGGGGTCGCCCGAATCGATGCGGATGCCCGTCCACGCGGCCAGCCATTCGGGGGCGCGGGCCAGGAACCCTTCGGTGCCATAGGTGTCGGGCAGGATGATGCGCAGGTTGCCGTCGTGCTCCTCTTGCCAGTCGGCCTGCACTTTGTAGGGGGCGGCGGCCAGTTCGTCGTCGCTGTTGGCTAGCGCCGAATAGATCATCGGCAATTCGTGCGCGTTGGTGCCAATCGCCTCGAGGTCGCGGTTCTTGGCGATCAGGCAGTTTGACGTGCCGGTAAAGCTGGCGCCCAGCCCCTCTTGCAGGGCCTGCACGCACCAGTCTTGCCACAGGAACGAATGACGGCGGCGGGTGCCGAAATCGGCGATGCGGATCTCGGGCACTTTGCGCAGCCGTTCGACCTTTTCCCAGACCTTGGTCATCGCGCGGGCATAAAGCACTTGCAGTTCGAACCGGCCCATATCGCGCAGCACCGCGCGCGAGCGCAGCTCCATCAAGATGGTAAGGGCGTGGATTTCCCACAGCATCACTTCGGGCCAGCTACCTTCAAAGGTCAGCTCGTATTGGCCGTCGCGCTTTTCCAGATGGTAGGCGGGCAGGCGCAGCTTCTCGAACCACTCCATAAAGTCGGGGCTGAACATCTGGCGCTTGCCGTAGAACGTGTTGCCGCGCAGCCACGTGCTTTCGCCGCGCGTCAGCGACAGGGTGCGGACGTTGTCCAACTGCTCGCGCAGCTCGCCCTCGTCGATGATGTCGGCAAGGCGGATGGACTTGGTGCGGTTGATCAAGCTGAACGTCACCTGTGCATCGGGCCGGTTACGGCGCACCGATTGGCACATCAGCAGCTTGTAAAAATCATCGTCGATCAGCGAACGGACGATGGGGTCGATCCGCCATTTATGGTTCCAGACGCGGGTTGCAATATCCACCATGAAACCCCCTTAGCGCACGACAACGCCGGCGGCGGTCATCGCGGCCAGCGCCTCGGCCAGCGAGCCGTGCAGATCGATGCCGCGGCACAGGTTGGTGTCGACCGTGACCACCAGCCCCAGCTTTGCCGCGTCGACGGCAGAATAATTGACGCAGTAATCGGTCGCGATGCCCACAATCGTCACACGGTCGATGCCGCGCGCGCGCAGGTAGCCATCAAGGCCGGTGACGGTGGTGTGGTCGTTTTCAAAGAACGCCGAATAGCTGTCGATGGTGGGGCGAAAGCCCTTGCGCACGATCAGATGCGCACCATCGACGTTCAGGTCGGGGTGAAAATCAGCGCCGTCGGTGCCCTGCACACAGTGATCGGGCCACAGCACCTGTGGGCCGTAGGGCATGTCGATCACGTCATAGGCGTCCTGACCCGCGTGACTGGACGCGAACGACGAATGCCCCGCCGGATGCCAGTCCTGCGTCAGCACGACGGTTTGATAGCGCTGCATCAACGCGTTGATTTCGGGAATGATCTGGTCGCCGCCGACCACCGCCAGCGCACCACCGGGGCAGAAATCGTTCTGGACGTCGATGACGATCAGCGCCTCGTTTGCGGGGAAAGTATCTTGCGCCTGCATGGGCCCCTCGTGCGGTTTGGGCAGATTTCGCCCTATCGGTAAGGACGAATTCCCGCATGGTCAATGGTCAGGCGCTTGTCACCGCAGGGCGTCCGTCATAATGACAAGCCATGTTCACTGTTGCAGCCCTCTACCATTTCACCCGTTTCGAAGACCACGTCGCGCTGCGCGCGCCGCTGCTGGAGGTATGCCGCCAAAACGGCATCTGCGGCACGCTGCTGCTGGCCGCCGAGGGGATCAACGGCACCGTCGCAGGCCCGCGTGCGGGGATTGATGCGCTGATTGCGCATATTCGCGCGCTGCCCGGCTGCGATGATTTGGTCTGGAAAGAAAGCACCGCCAGCGAACAGCCCTTCCTGCGCATGAAAGTGCGGCTGAAGCAGGAAATCGTGACGATGGGCCAGCCCGATGTGAACCCGCTGGCACGCACCGGCCACTACGTTGCCCCTGCCGATTGGAACGCGCTGATTTCGGCCCCCGATGTCGCCGTCATCGACACCCGCAACGATTACGAGGTCGCCATCGGCACGTTCGAAGGGGCCGTTGACCCGCAAACCAAAGCGTTCAGCGATTTCCCCGCATGGTGGGCCGAACACAAACACGAATTTGCGGGCAAGCGCATCGCCATGTTCTGCACCGGCGGGATCCGCTGCGAGAAGTCGACCAACTTCCTGCTGAACGAAGGCGTCAGCGACGTCTACCACCTGCAGGGCGGCATTCTGAAATATCTGGAAGATGTCCCCGCCGACGACAGCATGTGGCAGGGCGAATGTTTCGTCTTCGATGGCCGCGTGGCCCTGAAGCACGGGCTGGAGGAAGGCGAGCACACCCTGTGCCATGCCTGCCGCATGCCCCTGTCAGCCGCCGATCGCGCCCTGAACAGTTACGAAGAAGGCGTCAGCTGCCGCCACTGCATCACCACCAGCAGCGATGCCGACAAGGCCCGCTTCCGCGAACGGCAAAAGCAGATCGCGCTGGCCAAAAAGCGCGGTGAACACCATCTGGGCCAGGACATCACCCCCCTCACCGCCGAGGCGGATGAATGAACGTCGCGGCCCGCCTTGGCCTTGGCCTGAGTGTGGCCATAGCGGCGGGTTTTGCGGCCTATAGTGTGCGGATGCCCCTGCCGTGGATGATGGGGCCGATGTTTGCGTTGGCCGTGCTGTCGCTGGCGGGTGCGCCCGTGGCGGGGCCGGGAAAAATTCGTCCGTTCGTGGTGCCGATCATCGGCGTGATGATGGGGTCGCGGGTCAACAGCGACATGTTCTCGCAGCTGGGCGACTGGGTGCTGGCGATGGTGGGGCTGGTGCCGGTTTTGGGCGTCTCGGCGCTGGCGGGGTATGTGATCTACCGCAAAGTGCTGCGGATGGACCCGGTGACCGCGTTTTTCAGCGCAATGCCCGGCGGCTTGAACGAGATGTATATGCTGGGCGCCGCCGCAGGCGGGGACGAGCGGCAGATCGCGCTGGCCCATGCCACGCGTATCATGCTGACGGTGTCGCTGATCGCGGTGGTGTTTGGCCTGATGTATGGCGTCAGCACGGGCGGCGGGCGCGGGAATTGGGTGACGCTATCCGACCCCGGCCTGCGCGATTACATCATTCTGGCGATATGCGCGGTACTGGGCAAGGTTGCCGCCCATAAACTGCACCTGCCCGCCGCCGACCTGATGGGGCCGATGGTAATCAGCGCGGTGGCGCATTTGGCCGGATGGGTTCAGGTTCCCCCGCCCTCGGTACTGGTCAACATGGCGCAGATTGTCATGGGGGCGACCATCGGGGCGCGCTTTTTGGGGATGCAGGCGCGGGCCGTGCTGCGCGCGATGGTGCCATCCATCTTCGTGACGGTACTGATGATCGGCATCACCTATTTGTTCGCGCTGGCGTTGACCGCGCTGACAGGCATCCCCTCACCGCAGGCTTTCCTTGGCTATGCCGCAGGCGGCGTGACCGAGATGAGCCTGCTGGCCTTGGCGATGAACGAAGAGGTTGCCTATGTCTCGACCATGCACATCTTGCGCATCATCCTGATTATTGCGGTCGCGCAGCCCATTTTCACGCTACTTCGCAACCGCCTGCGATAAGGGGCCCCGCAGGGCCCCTATTCCTTAGAAATCCAGGTTCGCCACGCTGAGGGCGTTAGTCTGAATGAACTCGCGCCGCGGTTCAACGACATCGCCCATCAGTTTGGTGAAGATGTCGTCAGCCTCGGTCACGTCATCGACGCGGACTTGCAGCAAGGTGCGGGCATCGGGGTCCAGCGTGGTTTCCCACAGCTGTTCGGGATTCATCTCGCCCAAGCCCTTGTAGCGCTGCAGTTGCAGGCCGCGCTCACCCTCGGACAGGATGGCTTTCATCAGATCCAGCGGGCCGTTGATGGCTTGGGCGCGATCTTTGCGCACCAAGGTCGCGGGGGTGCCGTAAACCTCTTGCAGCGACTGGGTGAAGGTGCCCGCGCGGCGGCTTTCGCCCGACCGCAGCATTTGGCCATCCAGCGTCCGCACTTCCTCTACCCCGCGCAGAATGCGGGCCAGACGGATGCCGCGATCTTGCGTGATACGGCCGACCCAGCCGCGTTCGTATTCGGCGGCGATCAGATCCAGCCGCTTGGCAACGCGGTCGGCGACGCCTTGCAGATCACCATCGACGGCACCCGGGACAAAGGCACCCGCGATAGCCGCCTGTTCCAGAATGTGGCGCTGGTAGCTGGTCGGGAAGGCATCAAGGACGCGGCGCATCTGGCGCGCTTCCTCGATCACGCGGACCAGATCGGGGCCGGCCAGTTCCATACCGCTGCCCAGACGCAGCACGGTGCCCTCGGCCCCTTGCTGGATCAGGTATTCGTCAAACGCGGCTTGGTCCTTCAGGTAGACCTCGGACTTTCCACGTGAAACCTTATACAGCGGCGGCTGCGCGATGTAGACGTGGCCAGCCTCGATCAACTGCGGCATCTGCCGGAAGAAGAAGGTCAGCAGCAGCGTGCGAATGTGCGCGCCGTCGACGTCAGCATCGGTCATGATGACGATTTTGTGGTAGCGCAGCTTGTCGAGGTTGAATTCGTCACGGCCGATGCCCGTTCCCAGCGCCATCACCAGATTGCCGATTTCGGCGCTGGACAGCATCCGGTCGAAACGCGCGCGTTCGACGTTCAGAATTTTACCGCGCAAGGGCAGGATGGCTTGCGTGCGGCGGTCGCGACCCATCTGGGCCGAACCACCTGCCGAGTCCCCCTCGACGATGAACAGTTCGGTCTTGCTGGCGTCTTTTTCGGCGCAGTCTTTCAACTTTCCGGCCATGAAATTCACATCCAGCGCCGTCTTGCGGCGGGTCAGCTCGCGCGCTTTGCGGGCGGCTTCGCGGGCTTGGGCGGCCTCGATAATCTTGCCGACGATCATGCGGGCCATCTGCGGGTTTTCCTCGAACCACTCGGACAGCTTTTCGCCGACCAAGTTCTCGACCGCGGGGCGCACCTCGGATGAAACCAGCTTGTCTTTGGTTTGGCTGGAGAATTTCGGGTCGGGCACCTTGACCGACAGCACGCAGGTCATCCCCTCGCGCGCGTCATCGCCGGTCAGGTCGATCTTTTCCTTTTTGGCGATGCCGGTGTCTTGCGCGTACTTGGTGATGGTGCGCGTCAGCGCGGCGCGGAAGCCCGCAATATGGGTGCCGCCATCGCGCTGGGGAATGTTGTTGGTAAACGGCAGCACGTTTTCATGGTAGCTGTCGTTCCACCACATCGCGACTTCCACCCCGATGCCACCGCGTTCGCCGGTCATGAAGATCGGGTCGGGCATGATCGAGGTTTTCGAGCGGTCGAGATACTTCACGAACTCGCGCACGCCGCCCTCGTAGTACAGCTCGGTCTTCAGCGGCTGGGCGGGGCGTTCATCCTCCAGCACGATGCGCACGCCCGAGTTCAGGAAGGCCAACTCGCGCAGGCGGCGTTCCAGCACGTCGTAGGAATATTCGAGGTTCGAGAACGTCCCCTCGTTCGGACCGGTGCGGACCGAGGCAAGGAAGCGCACTTCGGTGCCGCGTTCGCCATCCGACGGGCCGAGGTCTTCGACGTGCTTGACCACATCGCCATGTTCAAAGCGCGCGTGATATTCGTGGCCGTCGCGCCAGATGCGCAGTTCCAGCCAGTCGGACAGCGCGTTCACAACCGAAACACCCACGCCGTGCAAACCGCCCGAGACCTTGTAGGCGTTGCCGCTGTCGTCGGTATTGTTGAATTTACCGCCCGCGTGCAGCTGGGTCATAATGACCTCGGCCGCCGAAACGCCTTCCTCGGGGTGGATCCCCACAGGGATGCCGCGGCCGTTGTCGCGCACCGAAACCGAGCTGTCTGCGTGGATTTTCACGGTCACGCTGGTCGCGTGTCCCGCCAGCGCTTCGTCGATCCCGTTATCGACGACCTCATAGATCATGTGGTGCAGGCCCGAGCCATCATCGGTATCGCCGATATACATGCCCGGACGCTTGCGAACAGCGTCCAAGCCCCTCAGAACCTTGATGGAATCGGCGCCGTATTCACCCGGCTGCGGCTTGGGCTCGCTCATTCGGTTTATCCCGTATAGTCTACCCACCCACAATAGACGAACAGGCCGGCAATGTCACGTCCGGCCCGCCCTTTCGCCCCGTTTTCCGCCCTTAATAGACGTAAACGGTCGTACCGACCGGTACGCGCGAATACAGATCAATCACGTGGCTGTTGTACATACGGAAACACCCGTTCGAAACCGACCGCCCGATGGACGAGGGCTGAACCGTTCCATGCACGCGGATCGCGGTGTCACGCCCGTTTTGGTAAAAGTATAGCGCGCGTGCGCCCAAGGGGTTTGTCGGACCACCCGGCATGCCATCGCGGTATTTTTCATAGGCCGCTGGATTACGCTCGATCATCTCGTTCGTCGGGCGCCACGACGGCCACTCGACCTTGCGCTGGATGGTTGCGGTGCCATGCCAGCCCAGCCCTTCGGAGCCGATGGCGACGCCATAACGGATCGCGCGATTTTCGGGCAGAACGTAGTAGAGGTGGAAACTGTTCGGCACGATGTGCAAGCTGCCCGGTTGCAGCCCAGGCTGCACGGGAACAACCCGCGCCTGATACCGCTCGGGGATCTGGTAGTTCCCCTCGACGTTTGGGGGCAAATGCAGATCGTCACTGATCTGTTCGGGCGTAATCGACAGGCGCAGCGGCGCAGCCTGCGCCAAGGCCAACGTCGGCGTCGCCAGCAGACCGGCAGCGGCCCCAAAAATTAACTTTCGACGCGTCGTCATTACTTTCCTCCGACCTATTGGCCACGACAAACCGAAGCGTTCAGTTGCAGCGCAAAACATTGAACAAAAACCTTAACGCTTGTCAAAAGACTAGGCAGCCATCCACCTGCTTTCAATCTTTGGCAAGTCAAAACAGTAAAAAAGGCCCCGAGCGATGCTCGGGGCCCACGGTTTTGATAAAAGCTTTGAAGCCTTATTCGCTGGCTTCAGCGCCTTCTTCTTTAACGATCTCTTGGCCGGTCTCTTGGTCAACGATCTTCATCGACAGGCGAACCTTGCCGCGATCGTCAAAGCCCAGCAGCTTGACCCAAACCTCTTGGCCTTCTTTCAGGACATCCGAGGGGTGGTTCAGGCGGCGGTTTTCGATTTGGCTGACGTGCACCAGACCATCGCGCTTGCCGAAGAAGTTCACGAACGCCCCAAAGTCCACCAGCTTGACGACGGTGCCTTTGTAGATGCCGTTGATTTCCGGCTCGGCCACGATCGACCAGATCATGTCGTAGGCCTTCTTGATGGCTTCGCCGTTCGACGATGCGATCTTGATGGTGCCGTCGTCGTTGATGTCGACCTTGGCGCCCGACACTTCGACGATTTCGCGGATGACCTTGCCGCCCGAGCCGATCACTTCGCGGATTTTGTCCGTCGGGATCTGCATGGTTTCGATGCGCGGGGCGTGGGCCGAGAAGGCATTCGCGGTCGTCAGCGACTTGGCCATTTCGCCCAGGATGTGCAGGCGGCCCGTGCGGGCTTGTGCCAGCGCCTTGCGCATGATTTCGGGCGTGATGCCGGCGACTTTGATGTCCATCTGCAGCGAGGTGATACCTGCTTCGGTACCGGCCACTTTGAAGTCCATGTCGCCGAGGTGGTCTTCGTCACCCAGGATGTCGGTCAGAACAGCCCACGAGCCGTCTTTTTCCAGCACGAGGCCCATGGCCACACCGGCAACCGGCGCCTTCAGCGGAACACCTGCGTCCAGCATCGAGAGCGAGCCGCCGCAGACCGACGCCATCGAGGACGAGCCGTTCGATTCGGTGATCTCGGACACGACGCGGATGGTGTAGGGGAAGTCGGTGTTGGCGGGCAGCACAGCTTGCAGCGCACGCCATGCCAGCTTGCCGTGGCCGATTTCACGGCGACCGGGCGAGCCGACGCGGCCCACTTCGCCGACCGAATAGGGCGGGAAGTTGTAGTGCAGCAGGAAGTTCTGCTTATAGTTGCCATGCAGCGCGTCGATGAACTGTTCGTCATCGCCGGTGCCCAGCGTGGTGACGACCAGACCTTGGGTCTCGCCACGGGTGAACAGCGCCGAGCCGTGCGCACGCGGCAGCAGGCCGGTTTCGCAGGTGATGTCGCGCACTTCGTCCAGACGACGACCGTCGATGCGGCGGCCGTTTTTCACGATGTCGCTGCGCAGCACGTCGGATTCCAGCTGTTTGATCACCGCGCCGAGGCCGGCGTCTGCCAGTTGCTCTTCGCTGAGGCCAGCCTTGATCTTGGCGACGGCTGCGTCGATTGCGGCGACACGCTCTTGCTTGCCACGGATGGCGAAGGCTGCGCGCATATCGTCGCCGCCGATGGCTTTGACAGCCTCGAACAGGGCCGAGGTGTCGGCGGGTTGGAAGGCGAAAGGCTCTTTCGCGGCGGCTTCGGCCAGATCGACGATCAGGTCGATAACCGGCTGCATCTGTTCATGTGCGAACACGACGGCGCCCAGCATTTCGTCTTCCGACAGCTCGTAGGCTTCGGATTCGACCATCATCACGGCGTCTTTGGTGCCGGCGACGACCAGATCCAGACGTTGCTCGGACTTCGCGCGGATGTCCTGCAGGTCGTCAATGGCGGGGTTCAGCGTGTAGGCGCCGTTCGAATAACCAACGCGCGCAGCGCCGATCGGGCCCATGAAAGGCACGCCCGAAATGGTCAGCGCAGCCGAAGCGGCGATCATGGCGACGATGTCGGGGTCGTTGACCAGATCGTGCGACAGCACGGTTGCCATGACTAGAACTTCGTTCTTGAAGCCTTCGACGAACAGCGGGCGGCAGGGGCGGTCGATCAGACGCGAAATCAGCGTTTCACGCTCGGTCGGGCGGGCTTCGCGCTTGAAGTAGCCCCCCGGAATCTTACCGGCTGCGTAGTATTTTTCCTGGTAGTGCACGGTCAGCGGGAAGAAATCCTGACCGGGCTTGGGCGATTTTGCAAATGTCACGTTCGCCATGACGCTGGTTTCACCCAGTGTGGCGATGACGGAACCATCCGCTTGGCGAGCGACTTTGCCCGTTTCCAGCGTCAGGGTTTCGTTACCCCATTGGATGGATTTCTTTACTTCATTAAACATCGGTTTTCCTATCCGGGCCCCCGAACGAGGCCGTTTGCGTAGGGGCCGTATGCCCCTGGCCCTTGTTTTTGCTTGGCAGGCGGGTCGGGCCCGGCCCGTTTGCCTCGTACCAGCAATTCATCAATGAAGGCCGTGCCATCGCTGGCACGGCCTTGCTTTCGTCCTTAGCGACGCAGACCCAGACGCTCGATCAGGCTCTGGTAGCGCGACTCGTCCTTGCCTTTGACGTAGTCCAGCAGCTTACGGCGCTGAGCAACCATCTTCAGCAGGCCACGGCGACCGTGGTTGTCCTTTTTGTGGAACTTGAAGTGTTCCGTCAGCGTCGCGATGCGCGACGACAGGATTGCGACTTGCACTTCGGGCGAACCGGTGTCGCCTTCTTTGGTCGCAAATTCCTTCAGCAGGCGGGTCTTTTCTTCGGGCGTAATCGACATCGGTCTCTCCTTAGGTCAGAAAACAGGATGGGCCAGGCCGGGATGTCGTCCAGCAAGGTCCGCGAAATCCGCGTGGCGCAAGGCCAAACGGATGGCTGCCAATAGCCCAGTTCCGCACAAAAGGAAAGCGTCAAGAGACCCCACGTCATCCCGCCGGATGGATCAGCCCTTGCGGCTTTGCCATTGCCGCAGCCAGTCGGCACCGGTGCGGTCGGTCACGTCGTTCAAGGCGGGGGTCAGCACGATGCGATCCAGCGGCAGGTCGGCGTTATCGCGAAAGAACGCCAGCGCTGTACCATCGGCGAACAGGGTCACGCCCCCCTCGCCCGCCTCGGTGCTTAGTACAGGGGGGGTGTCGGTATAATAAAGCACCTCGATCATGTCGTCATCGGCCAAGTAATCTTGTACTTCGGCTGTGCCCTCGGCAGCATCTGCACCGTCCAGCACAAAGGTGTCGCGGCCCGTGCCCCCATGGGCCGTGTCCAGCGCGCCCAGATAGATACGGTCGTCGCCCGCCCCGCCGTTGAGGAAATCGCGCGCCGCAAAGCCGGTCGGCTCGCGCCCGTCCAGCACGTCATCGCCCGCGCCGCCGAACAGGGTATCGCTGCCGAGGCCGCCGACGATAATGTCGTCGCCCGGCCCGCCGTGCAGCACATCATCGCCCGCGCCGCCGTGCAGGTAGTCGTCCCCCTCGCCGCCGTGCAGCAGATCGTCGCCATCCTCGCCCAGCAGAACATCGTCGCCCATCCCGCCATAAAGGCTGTCATTCCCCGCGCCGCCCGCCAGAATGTCGTCGCCGCCATTGCCCTGCAGCGTGTCGTCGCCATCGCCGCCCAGCAGAGCATCGTCGGCGTCGCTGCCCATCAAGTAGTCGTTCAAATCGCCACCTTCCATCCGCTCGCCGGCGGGGGCGGCCCAAGCCAGAATGCCTTGCAAGGGGTCAAGCGGGGCGGGATCGGTCGTCTCGATGGGGGGTTCGTCATCGAACAGCAGGTTGCCGCCGGTGGCGGGCATCGTGTCGTCGTCATCGCCGGTTTGGGGGTCGTCGTCATCGGGGGGGGCGCTGCGGGCGATATCCAATATAGGCGACAGGGCATAGCCTGCGAACATCAAACCGATCAAACCAAACACCGCAAACATCTGCCCCATGCCCCCGAACATAAAGGATACCATGGGCCGGATAGCACGGATCGCCCGCAAACTAACGCGCGATCCGCAAAAAGGGTTAATGCGGTCAGACGCCGACGATCACCCGCGCGGGGTGCAATTCGCCGCTGCGATACTGGCCGATCGCCAAGGCGCGGCCATTGTGGTTAACCCATGCCTCGTCGCCGTATTCCAGCCCAGCGGGGGGGAAGACCATGGCGGCATTGCCGTTGCGTAGGCGGGTGATGCTGGCTTCGGGGGCGGTGACGGCGGGAATGTCGGCCAATGCCACCTCGAGCGGTTTCAGCAGGGCGTCAATGGCGTCCGTGCGGGCCAGCGCCTCGACCTGTTCTAGTGTGACGGCACCGTCCAGATCAAAGACCCCCGACCAGATGCGGCGCAGTTCGCGCACATGGCCATAGCACCCCAGCGCCGCACCCAGATCGCGCGCAATGGCGCGCACATAGCCGCCTTTGCCGCAGACCATTTCCAGCGTGGCGTGGTCGGCATCGGGGCGGCCGGTCAGGATCAGCTCTTCGACCCAGAGGGGACGAGCCGCGATTTCGAACTCTTGCCCCTCGCGGGCCAAGTCGTAGGCCCGCTCGCCGTCGATTTTCACGGCGGAAAAGGCGGGCGGCACCTGCATGATCTCGCCCAGAAACGCGCCGAGGGCGTCTTTGATTTGATCGTCGCTGGGGCGCAGCGCGCTGGTGGCAGTCACTGTACCTGCGGCATCGTCGGTGGTTGTGGCCGCACCGAAGGTGACGGTGAATTCATACGCCTTCAGCGCGTCGGTCACGTAGGGGATGGTTTTCGTCGCCTCGCCCAAGGCGACGGCCAGCAGGCCCGTCGCATCTGGGTCGAGCGTGCCCGCATGCCCCGCCTTTTGCGCGTCGAACGCCCAGCGGATCTTGTTGACGACCGATGTCGAGGTGATGCCCGCCGGTTTGTCGACGATCACCCAGCCCGAAATATTGCGACCCTTGCGTCCGCGCGCCATGAAACGCCCCTGCTTTGAAATTAAGGCCCGCGCTTAGCGCCCACTGACGGGTTGGTCAACCTGAGCTGCGGGTTGATCGCCCACAACCGCCACAATCGGCCCCAATTGCAGCCCACCATCACGGCGACCGATCTCGGGCGCCCACAGGCGCGAGATCCGCCCGTCCAGATACAGTGCCTGTTTGACGCCCAACCCATCGCGGAACAGGCGGCCAAAGGCGTGGAATGTCACAGGCTGACGGGAAATGGCAAAATAAGCTGTGCGCCCGTCGTCGGTCGTCCCAACCCCGTTGCGAATGTTGCGCGACGTGCTGTCAGGCAGAAAGCGCGGATGCAGTGCGCCATCAATCACCAGCATCGGGCCTGATTGCGTGGCAAAACGGCAGGCAGGCGGGTTGGCCGCATAGCGCAGGGTTTCCAGCACCTGCGCGCGGCCATCCTCAATACAGAACACGCCGTTGGGCAGCATGCCGAAATTACCGGGGCCCGCGGCGGTCACCAGACGCGCTTTCTCAACACCATTTTCGATAAAAAGACCCACAGGGCGACGATCAGGATGATACATCCCCGCGTTCATCGCAAAGGCCAGCGGCCCGACGGCGCGTTCCAACGTCGTAAACTGTCCGATCGGCTTGCCGCTGTCGTCATTCAGGAACAGACGCAGATCATCCGCCTGCAAATCGACGGTGCAGATCGTGTAATCCGCCCCGTCGAACGCCATTTCACGGCAGTTGGCGGCGGCCACCGGCGCGGCCCACAGGCCAAACAGGAAGGCCAGCCAGCGCAGCATCAGTCGTCCTGCGGCTCGGCTGCGTCCAGATCGCGGCGGACGTGTTCGTCGTCGAACAGGCGGCGCGTCTCGTCCATGCGGTCGAACGTGCGGTCGATTTCAAAGCGCAGGTCGGGCACGAATTTCAGCGTCATGCCATGGCCGATCATATGGCGGATCTCGCCTTTGTTGCGGCGCAGGGCGGCCAGCACCGCCTCGGCATTGCCGCCGCCCAGCGGCAGCACATAGGCCGTCGCGACCTTGAGGTCGGGCGATGTGCGCACCTCGCCCACGGTGATCGAGGCGCGTTGCAGGTCGGGGTCGTGCACGTCGCCGCGCTGCAAAATGCTGGAAAGGGTGCGACGGATCAGCTCGCCCACGCGCAGCTGGCGTTGCGAGGGGCCCGAAAACCCGTGATCGGCGGAGGAGGAACGGTTCTTGCTCATACCTTTCAAATAAGGCCTTGGCGCGCGATTGCCAAGCGCACCTTTACCTTCCCGCCCGCCCTCGCCTAAAGTTGCGCGATTTTGCCAAACAAGGGGCGCAAAGATGGAATTGCCGGGGATCGTGGTCACGGGGGCGTCGGGCCGCATGGGGCAGATGCTGCTGCGCGAGGTTCTGGCCTCGGACAAGTGCCGTCTGGCGGCGGCTTTGGTGCGCCCGGGGAACGCTTGGGCCGGGCAGGATGTCGGCGTGATGCTGGGCGGGCAACCCATCGGCACGCTGGTCACCGATGATGCGGTCGGCGCATTTGCCGCCGCGCAGGGCGTGTTGGATTTCACCACCCCCGCCGCCAGCGTGGGCTATGCCGAACTGGCCGCGCAGGCCCGCGCCGTCCACATGATCGGCACGACCGGGTTCGAGGCCGAGGACATCGCCAAGCTGCAGGCCGCCACGCGCCACTGCGTCGCCATCCGTGCGGGCAACACCAGCTTGGGCGTGAACCTGCTGGTGCGCCTGACGCAAAAGGTGGCCGAAGTGCTGGACGCCGATTTCGACATCGAGATCGTCGAGGCCCACCACCGCAACAAGGTCGACGCCCCCTCGGGCACGGCCCTGATGCTGGGCGAGGCCGCCGCCACAGGGCGCGGTGTGGATCTGGACACCGTATCCGACCGTGGCCGCGACGGCATTACCGGCGCGCGCGAGCGCGGCCATATCGGCTTTTCGTCCGTGCGCGGCGGCGACATCGTGGGCGAACATGACGTGATCTTTGCCGCCAATGGCGAGCGGATCGTGCTGCGCCATATGGCAACCGACCGCGCCATTTTCGCGCGCGGCGCGCTGAAGGCCGTGTTGTGGGGGCAGGACAAGGCGCCGGGCGCCTATGACATGATGGATGTGCTGGGCCTTTAGGCAAATGCTTTGGGTTCGGCAAAAAACAGCATCAAGTCACGGGGGCGGCATGTTGCAGGGCGCGTTGCCCCTGCCTATATAGCCCGTGATCCGGCATGGGGCGCATCGCCCCGAAAGCCGTAAATGATACGTCCGGCCGGGGTGCCTTTGGGGCCCGGGCCGCTCAAACCGCCTGTTGGAAAGGGATTTGAAACATGTCGAAAGTTATTGGCATCGACCTTGGCACCACGAACAGCTGCGTCGCCATCATGGATGGTTCGCAACCCCGTGTGATCGAAAATGCCGAAGGCGCGCGCACCACGCCCTCGATCGTCGGCTTCACCGAGAGTGAACGACTGGTAGGGCAAGCAGCCAAGCGCCAAGCCGTCACCAACCCCGAAAATACCGTCTTTGCCGTCAAGCGCCTGATCGGCCGCCGCGTTGACGATGCGGAAGTGACCAAAGACAAGAACCTCGTGCCCTATGCCATCGTGAACGGCGGCAACGGCGATGCGTGGGTTGAAGTTCGCGGCGAGAAATTCTCGCCCGCGCAGGTTTCGGCCATCATCCTGCAAAAGATGAAAGAAACCGCCGAGAATTACTTGGGCGAAAGCGTCACGCAGGCTGTCATCACCGTGCCCGCCTATTTCAACGACGCCCAACGCCAAGCGACCAAAGACGCCGGCAAGATCGCCGGTCTGGAAGTGCTGCGCATCATCAACGAGCCGACCGCCGCTGCGCTGGCCTACGGCCTTGATAAATCGGGCACCAAGACCATCGCCGTATACGACTTGGGCGGCGGTACGTTCGACGTCACCATTCTGGAAATCGACGACGGCCTGTTCGAAGTAAAATCGACCAACGGGGACACATTCCTCGGCGGCGAAGACTTTGACATGCGCATCGTTCAGTTCTTGGCGGAAGAGTTCAAGAAAGAGAACGGCGTCGACCTGACCAAGGACAAGATGGCCCTGCAGCGCCTGAAGGAGGCCGCTGAAAAGGCCAAGATCGAGCTGTCCTCGGCCCAACAAACCGAAATCAACCAGCCGTTCATCTCGATGGGTTCGAACGGCCAGCCGCTGCACTTGGTTGTCAAGCTGACCCGCTCGAAGCTGGAAAGCCTTGTGGAAGACCTGATCAAGAAGTCGCTGAAGCCCTGTGCCGACGCCCTGAAAGACGCTGGCGTATCCAAGGGTGACATCGACGAGATCGTTCTGGTCGGCGGCATGACCCGCATGCCCAAAGTCGTCGAAGCCGTCACCGCCTTCTTCGGTAAAGAGCCCCACAAGGGTGTGAACCCCGACGAAGTCGTGGCGCTGGGTGCTGCTATTCAAGCCGGCGTTCTGCAAGGCGACGTCAAAGACGTGGTTCTGCTGGACGTGACCCCGCTGTCGCTGGGTATCGAAACGCTGGGCGGCGTCTTCACCCGTCTGATCGACCGTAACACGACGATCCCGACCAAGAAGAGCCAAGTCTTCTCGACCGCAGAAGACAACCAGAATGCCGTGACCATCCGCGTCTTCCAAGGCGAGCGTGAAATGGCGGCCGACAACAAGATGCTAGGCCAGTTCAACCTGGAAAACATTCCGCCGGCCCCGCGCGGTATGCCCCAGATCGAGGTGACCTTCGACATCGACGCTAACGGCATCGTGTCGGTTTCGGCCAAGGACAAGGGCACCGGCAAAGAGCACCGCATCACGATCCAAGCTTCGGGCGGGTTGTCGGATGCTGACATCGAACAGATGATCAAGGACGCCGAAGCCAACGCGGATGCCGATAAGGCCCGCCGCGAATTGGTGGAAGTGAAAAACCAAGGTGAAAGCCTTGTCCACGCGACCGAGAAGTCGATTGCCGACCACGGCAGCAAGGTCGATCCCTCGACCATCGAAGCGATCGAACTGGCCATCGCCGCCCTGCGCGACGAGCTGGAAAACGAGAACGTCGACAAGATCCGCGCTGGCATCCAGAACGTGACCGACGCCTCGATGCGCTTGGGCGAGGCGATCTACAAGTCGCAGCAAGCCGAGGCCGATGGCGAGGCCCCCAGCAAGGGCGGCAGCGAGAAGGGTGACGACGACATCCTCGATGCCGATTTCGAGGATCTGGGCGAAAACCCGCGCCGCTGATCAGCGACCGCGATCAAGGGGCCGGCCTCAGTGCCGGCCCTCCTTTTGCCTTGAAGAGTGAGAGCCGATGGCAAAACGTGATTATTACGAGGTGCTGGGCATTTCCCGCGGGGCCAGCGCCGATGAGATCAAAAAGGCCTACCGCGCGAAGGCCAAGGAATTGCACCCCGACCGGAACAAAGACAATCCGGCCGCCGAGGAGCAGTTCAAGGAAGCCAACGAAGCCTATGAAGTCCTGAAGGACGAAGACAAGAAAGCGGCCTACGATCGTTATGGCCACGCAGCCTTTGAAGGCGGCATGGGCGGCGGCGGTGGGGGCGGCTTCCGCGGCAATGGCGGCGGCGGTGGCGGCTTTGGGGCCTTTTCCGATATTTTTGAAGACCTGTTCGGCGACTTTGGCGGACGTTCGGGCGGCGGCGGCGGGCGTCAGCGCGCGCAGCGCGGGGCCGACCTGCGCTATAACATGCGCATCACGCTGGGCGAGGCCTATCTGGGCGCGCAAAAGACGATCACCGTGCCCACATCGGTGTCGTGCAACCACTGCCACGGCACCGGGTCCGAGGACGGGTCCGAGCCTGTCACCTGCCCCACCTGTGGCGGCATGGGCAAGGTGCGCGCACAGCAAGGCTTCTTCACGGTCGAGCGCGCCTGCCCGACCTGTAACGGCTTGGGTCAGATCATCAAAAACCCCTGCACGATCTGCCACGGCGCGGGCCGCGTCGAGAAAGAAAAACAGCTGTCGGTGAACATCCCCGCCGGCGTCGAAACAGGCACCCGCATTCGCCTGTCCGGCGAGGGCGAGGCTGGCCTGCGCGGCGGCCCTGCGGGTGATCTGTTCATCTTCATCGAGGTGCGCGAGCACGAGCTGTTCCTGCGCGACGGGGTGCACCTGCACTGCCACGTGCCGGTATCGATGGCGACGGCAGCTTTGGGCGGCGATATCGAGGTGCCGACCATTGATGGCGGCAAGTCGCGGGTGAAGATCCCCGAGGGCAGCCAGAACGGGCGCCAGATGCGCCTGCGCGGCAAGGGCATGCCAGCCCTGCGCAGCAAAGAGATGGGCGATATGTTCATCGAACTGGCTGTAGAAACGCCAGTCAACCTGTCGGCCAAGCAAAAAGATCTGCTGCGCGAATTCGAAAAACTGGGCGAAGCGCGCAACAACCCGGAAAGTTCCAATTTCTTCAAGGCGGTGAAGAATTTCTGGGACAGCATGAAAGGCTAAAAAGGCGCCCTCGGGCGCCTTTTCTTTTGCTTCAGAACGGCGCTTTTGCGGTGAACCGCATGGTTCGCCCACCATCGGGGTGGCGCAGTTGCAGCGTTTCCGAATGTAACATCAGGCGCGGGTAGTCACGCGCGGGGCCGGTCGCATAGAACGGATCGCCCAAGATGACATGGCCGATCTCGCGCATATGAACACGCAGCTGGTGCGACCGGCCGGTTTTCGGCATCAGGCGCACGCGACTTTCGCCGCCGCCCTTTTTGACCAGCTTCCAATCGGTTTGCGCCGCGCGGCCGTTTTCGTGGTCGACCATTTGCAGCGGACGGTTCGGCCAGTCGACGATCAGCGGCAGGTCGATGTGACCCTCGGTCTCGGTCATCTCGCCCCAAACGCGCGCGACGTAGATTTTCTTGGTCTGGCGGTGCTCGAATTGCAGCCCGATATGGCGTTGCGCATGGGGGGTCAGGGCAAAGACCATCACGCCGGACGTATCGCGATCCAGCCGGTGCACCAGCAGCGCCGTCGGAAACACGCGCTGCACGCGCGCCAAAAGGCAGTCGGCCAAATGCTCGCCCTTGCCCGGCACCGACAGCAGCCCCGACGGTTTATCGAGCACAACGATTTCGTGGTCCTGATGCAGGATCACCAGCGGGTCTTGCGGGGGATCATACGCCGGTGGGGCGGGAATATCGTCCAAGGTGGCCTCGTGTCGCAAGGGATGCCCCGAATTATGCGCCAAAGCCCCCGCATGCAAGGCTGCGGGGGCTAGTCAAAGCGGGCAATCAGGGGTCAACTGCGGCAAAGATTCGAAGCGGAGCATATGATGTCGATCCCCAAGCCTTGGTCCGAAGTTTTGCCACAACTGGTGCATGTTGCATCAGGGCGCGCACATGCCGATGTGGTCATTCGCGGGGCAAAGGTGGTCAGCGTCCACAGCCGCGAGGTGATGGAAGGCTGGGATGTCGCCGTTGTGGCCGGCCGCTTTGCCTATGTAGGCCCCGATGCCAGCCACTGCATTGGCGATACGACCACCGTGGTCGAAGCGCAGGGCCGCTATCTGATCCCCGGCCTGCTGGACGGCCACATGCACATTGAATCGGGCATGCTGATTCCGGCCGAATTTGCCGCCGCCGTTATCCCCCACGGCACCACCACCATGTTCACCGACCCGCACGAGATCGCGAATGTGCTGGGGCTGGACGGCGTGCGGATGATGCATGACGAGGCGCTGCTGCAGCCGATCAACATCTTTACCCAGATGCCCAGCTGTGCCCCCTCGGCCCCGGGGCTAGAGACCACCGGCTACGAGATCACCCCCGAAGATGTCGCCGAGGCGATGAACTGGCCGGGGATCGTAGGCTTGGGCGAGATGATGAACTACCCCGGCGTTGCCCACGCCGACCCCAAAATGCTGGCCGAGATTGCCGCGACAATGGACGCAGGCAAGACCGTCGGCGGCCACTTTGCCAGCCCCGTGCTGGACAACGCCTTCCATGCCTATGTCGCGGGCGGCCCTGCCGACGACCACGAAGGCACGCGCGAATCCGATGCCATCGCCCGTGTGCGTCAGGGCATGCGCGCTATGCTGCGCCTCGGCAGCGCGTGGTATGATGTGGAAAGCCAGATCACCGCGATCACTGAAAAGGGTCTAGACCCCCGCAGCTTTATTCTGTGCACCGACGATTGCCACTCGGGCACGCTGGTCAATGACGGGCATATGAACCGCGCCGTGCGCCACGCGATTGACTGCGGTGCAGACCCGCTGGTCGCGCTGCAGATGGCGACCATCAACACCGCCACCCATTTTGGGCTAGAGCGCGAGGTCGGCTCGATCACGCCCGGCCGGCGCGCCGATATGATCCTGACGTCAGATCTGCGCACTCTACCGATCGAGGTGGTCTTTGCGCGCGGCGTGAAAGTGGCCGAGGGTGGCAAGTTGCTGGTCGATTGCCCCCATTACGACTGGCCCCAGCGGGCCCGCCAGACCGTCAACATGGCCCCCGTCACCTACACCGATTTCACCGTCAGCGCCCCCGAGGGTGCCAATACCGCGACCGCCCGCGTCATCGGCGTGGTGGAAAACCAGGCCCCCACCCGCGCGCTGACCGCCGATTTGCAGGTGAGCGATGGCCGCGTCATGCCCGATGCGGCGCAAGACGTTGCCCAGATCGCGCTGGTCGAACGTCACCGCGCGACAGGCACGGTGGTGAACGGCTTTGTCTCGGGGTTCGGATATCAGGGCAAGATGGCGCTGGCGTCGACAGTGGCGCATGACAGCCACCACATGATTGTGGTCGGCACCTGCCGTAAGATGATGGCCGCCGCCGCGAACCGCCTGCAAGAGGTTGGCGGCGGCATCACGTTGTGGGCCGAGGGCGAAGAGCGCGCCCTCGTGGAACTGCCCATCGCCGGCCTGATGTCCGATCGCCCCGCCGCCGAGGTCGCCGCCAAGGCCGAAAAGTTGATGCAGGCCATGCAAGACACCGGCTGCACGCTGAACAACGCCTATATGCAGCACTCGCTGCTGGCCTTGGTCGTGATCCCCGAGATCCGGATTTCCGACCTTGGCATCGTCGACGTGACCCGCTTTGAAGTGACCGATTTGTTGGTGAACACATGACCTTTCTGTCCCCACCCGAAACCGATCCGCAGTCGTTTACCGATGCGGCGGCGGCCGTTCAACGGCTGCAAGACCTGTACCGTGAAGCGACGGGCTTTTTGCGCACGGAATTCCTGAACGCGCTGACGCAGGGCCGCCCTGCGGGGCGCGTGCGGGCCTATTACCCCGAAATCCGCGTAACCACGACCAGCTATGCCCGCACAGACTCACGGCTATCGTTCGGCCACGTGGCCGAACCCGGCACCTATGCCACCACCGTCACGCGGCCCGACCTGTACCGCAACTACCTGACCCAGCAGCTGGACATTCTGATGCGCAATCATCAGGTGCCCGTGACGATTGGCGTGTCGTCTACGCCAATGCCGGTGCACTTTGCGGTGGCGGGTGATGATGGGGTCACAATCCCGCAAGATGGGGCGCTGGATTTCATCCTGCGCGACGTCTTTGATGTGCCCGATCTGGCCACCACGAATGACGACATCGCCAACGGGCTGCCCTTCCGCTACCCTGACGGGGCGGCGCCGCTGGCGACATTCACCGCGCAGCGGATCGACTATTCGCTGGCCCGCCTGTCGCATTATACCGCGACCAACCCTGCGCATTTCCAGAACTTCGTGCTGTTCACGAACTACCAGTTCTATGTCGAGGAATTCGAGGCCCACGCCCGCCACATGCTGGCCGACCCCGCCAGCGGCTATACATCCTTTGTCGGGCCCGGTAATATCAAGATTACGGCCCCCGACGCCCCCCTGCCGACGCTGGCCAAGATGCCGCAGATGCCGACCTACCACCTCAAGCGCGCCAACGGGCAGGGTATCACGCTGGTGAACATCGGGGTTGGTCCGTCGAACGCCAAGACAGCGACTGACCACATCGCCGTGCTGCGCCCCCATGCGTGGGTGATGGTCGGCCACTGCGCGGGCCTGCGCAATTCGCAAGCCTTGGGTGATTTCGTGCTGGGCCACGCCTATCTGCGCGAAGATCACGTGCTGGACGATGACCTGCCGCCATGGGTGCCGATCCCCGCGCTGGCCGAGATTCAGGTCGCGCTGGAACACGCCGTCGAGGAAGTCACCGCCCTGAGTGGATACGAGCTGAAACGCATCATGCGCACCGGCACCATCGCCTCGATCGACAACCGCAACTGGGAACTGTCGGATCCCCGCGGGCCGGTGCAACGCCTGTCGCAATCGCGCGCCGTCGCGCTGGATATGGAAAGTGCTACAATTGCAGCAAACGGCTTCCGCTTCCGCGTCCCTTACGGCACCTTACTGTGCGTGTCCGACAAACCCTTGCATGGCGAATTGAAACTGCCCGGAATGGCGTCGGATTTCTATAAAACGCAGGTTTCCAGACACTTGCAGATCGGTATCCGCGCGATGGAATTGCTGCGCGACATGCCGCTGGAACGGATGCATAGCCGCAAGTTACGTAGTTTCGACGAGACCGCATTCCTGTGAATTTGCGTCAACCAACCGCAAAAAGGCTTGCAAAGCCCCGCATTTCATAGTGCAGCTACGGGGCAAAGTGCTTCTGATGCGGGCCAAAGCGCGGCAATGCCCCGCATCAGAAGTGGCGAAGTCACAGGAGAACGACATGGCAAACCAGATGACCAAGACGCAGCTTGTCGCCGCCCTTGCCGAAGCAACCGGCACCGACAAGAAGGCAGCGGCCGCAGCAATCGACGCCCTCGGCGCGATCATCACCAAGGAAGTCGCCGAAGGCGGCGCCGTGACGCTGCCCGGCGTCGGCAAGTTCTATTGCCGCGAGCGCCCGGCCCGCATGGTGCGCAACCCCCGCACCAACGAGAGCCACGAGAAGCCCGCCGACAAGGCCGTCAAGGTCACCGTCGCCAAGGCGCTGAAGGATTCGGTCAACGCCTAATCGGCGCGAGAGCGATTGGACCAAGCCTGTAATTGACACAGGACTTACGCGAAAGGCCGCCCCATCGGGCGGCCTTTTTATCGTTCCTCAGGCTGCGAGGCGTTTGCCGTTGCGCAAGATGCGTTCAACGAACTTGCGGCCCTGCGCGCCCTTGACGATCTGCCGCGCGGGGGCGCGGGTAGTCAGCTGCTCCTCGCTCAGTTCTGGGAAGAGGGCGAGGATTTCCATACGCGCCGACGCACCCAAAGACTTCAGTGCCTCTTTGCCGGTGAACAGGCTTTCGGTCGGCAGCTTGTTCGAGAAGACCACCTGATGGCTGTCGAACATGAAGTGCCAATAGCTCACGTCCTGCAAATCGACCGCGACTTCCACGCCCGGCAAGCCGACCAGCTCTTTCGCGGCAATCAGGATCTGCGCGGCATTAAACATGCGCTGCGCCACCACCGAATTGACCAAAACGCGGTGCTGTGGCGAGACTAGCAGGTCGGCAGCAGGCACGCCGGGGCCAAACGCACCGGCGCGAATGCGGATGGGACGCAGTTTCGGCTGTGCAGCCAGATCCAGCGCCGACAAATGGCGCGAACCGACCCAGCGCACGGGCATAGCACCGCCATCCAAAGTCACGACCATATCACCAACGGCCAAATCATCGACAGCTAGCAAGCCTCTATCCGTCAATATTTGGGTACCACCCGCAAAACAGGTCACTGGCCGCGCGGGGGCAAGCGAAATCGTCGCATCATTCCCGTTCAGATAGCTTCCGGTGTTTGTCAGGAAATAGAGAATTGTCCCGTCGGCAGGAATAGAACCTTCGAAAACAAACCCGACGATATTAATTTGATATCCCGTGGAAATAGAGATGACTGCAACCTTAAATAGATTGCCCGCCACATCTTGCAATTTCAGCGCGTATTCGCTTTCGACATAAACGGCACCTTGGCCCATCGTCGTGCCGATATCCGTCGGGGTATAGGTGGTGCCGCCAATCGTAATCGCGCTGTTCAGGCGATCCGTTGGGATGCTGTCACCCGAAACCGACTGCGTGGCGTCCTTTAAAAGGCCGTCTTCGTCGTCAAAGCTGATGGTTTGCTCGGCAGAACTATTGAATACAAAACGCAGATCGATCTGTTCGCCGTCAAAAGCGTCGTAATCGCGGCCAGCCTGAATCAGGCCGGAATTCCAGGTGGAAGATCCGCGACCACCATTTGATCCATCATTTCGGGTGATAGTAAAATCGGCAGGCAGATGCACAGTGACTGTTGCCACAAGAGCCTCACAAAAAAGATGATACGAAAGAACGCGCGCTTCTAGGAGCGCGTTCAATTTAAATCAAATCTTATTTTTATGCGGCGACCCGAAATGAGATCACATTATTGAAATATTTCAGTCCGCGCCAATATGCCCGCGCACGCCGCCGGTTTGCCCGCGATCCAGCAGCAGATGATCGGCCAACACCAGCGCCATCATCGCCTCGGCAACGGGGACGGCGCGGATACCGACGCAGGGGTCGTGACGGCCTTTGGTAATGACCTCCAGCGGGGTGCCGTCGATCTGGATCGACTGGCGCGGCGTCAGAATCGAGGAAGTCGGCTTGACCGCAAAGCGCACAACAATATCCTGGCCCGTCGAAATCCCGCCCAAAATCCCGCCCGCGTGGTTCGAGCCGTAGCGGATCTCGCCGTCTTCGTAATAGATCCCGTCCGCGTTTTCGCTGCCGCGCAGGGCGGCGGCGGCCATGCCCTCGCCGATCTCGACGCCCTTCACGGCGTTGATCGACATCATCGCGCTGGCCAGATCGCTGTCGAGCTTGCCGTAAATCGGCGCGCCAAGGCCGACCGGCACGCCGCTGGCCACGACCTCAATCATGGCACCAACGGAATCGTGGTCTTTGCGGCGCAGGTGATCCAACGTGTCGTTCCACAGCACGGCGGTTTCGGCATCAGGGCACCAGAAATCGTTGCGGGCAATCTCGTCCCAGTCAAAGCGGGTGCGGTCGATGGCGCGGCTGCCCATCTGCACCATGTAGGCGGTGATTTTGACCTGCGGAGCCAGCGCCTTCAGCACCTCGCGCGCAATGCCGCCTGCGGCCACACGCGCCGCCGTTTCACGCGCGGACGAGCGCCCGCCACCGCGATAATCACGGATGCCGTATTTCTGGTAGTAGGTGATATCGGCATGACCCGGGCGAAAGCTGGTGGCGATGTCGCCGTAATCCTTGGATCGCTGGTCGGTGTTGCGGATCAACAGCTGGATCGGGGTGCCGGTGGTTTTCCCCTCGAACACGCCGGACAGAATTTCGACCGCGTCGGGTTCCTGCCGCTGGGTGGTGTTACGGTTCTGGCCCGGTTTGCGCTTGTCCAGCCAGTGCTGCAGCATAGCGGCATCGACCGCGATACCGGGGGGGCAGCCATCGACGACTGCGCCCAGCGCGGGCCCGTGGCTTTCACCCCAAGTGGTAAAGCGGAACAGGTGGCCAAATGTGTTGATGCTCATGACCGGTCCTTCCTGAAACGACGTTTCTTCAGACTTAGGGGAAACAGCGCCTCGATGAAAGAGCTTGCAAGATGACAGGCTTCGACTAGTGTGGCGCGCACCTCGGGGTGTCCCTGTTTTGGGGCTGAGATGCGGGCGAAAGCCGCGCGAACCCGTTGAACCTGAACCGGCTCATACCGGCGGAGGGAATGGTCAAGGCAGCCCCCGCGGCGGCCCACGTCATCTTTCCGTCCGGCGCACCTTTGAAAGGAACCAGCCATGCGGTTTGCCGCAGCACTGGCCAGCGCAGGACTATTCATTTCGGCGGGCATGGCCCATGCCGATACCCCTGTGCTGACCATCTATACCTATGACAGCTTTACCAGCGAATGGGGCCCCGGCCCCGCCGTTAAAACCGCGTTCGAGGCCGAATGCGCCTGCACGGTGCAATTTGTGGCCGCCGGCGACGGCGCGGCCCTGCTGGCCCGCCTGCAGATGGAGGGTTCAACATCGGACGCCGACATCCTGTTGGGACTCGACACCAACCTGACCGCCGCCGCCAAGGCGACCGGCCTGTTTGCCCCGCACGGCGTCACCCCCGATGTCGACCTGCCCCTCGCGTGGGATGACCCCGTCTTCTTGCCCTATGACTGGAGCCACTTCGCCATGATCGGCCGCGTCGGCGGCCCGACGCCTGCGTCGTTTCGCGAATTGGCAGCATCGGATGCGTCGGTGATCATTATGGACCCCCGCTCGTCCACGCCCGGCCTTGGGCTGCTGATGTGGGTGAAGGCCGCCTATGGGGATGAGGCTGCGCAAGTCTGGGCCGATCTGCGCGACAATATCGTCACCGTCACCCCCGGCTGGTCGGAAGGCTGGGGCCTGTTCCTAAAGGGCGAATCCGATCTGGTACTGTCCTATGCTACCTCGCCCGCCTACAATATCGTTGTCGAAAACGACCATTCCCTGCAGGCTCTGCCCTTTGACGAGGGGCACTACATGCAGGTGGAAGTCGCCGCCAAACTGGCAGGTGCACGCCAGCCTGAACTGGCCGATGCCTTCTTGCGCTTCATGCTAACCCCCGCTTTCCAGTCGGTCATCCCCGAAACGAACTGGATGTATCCAGCCGTCATGCCCGAAGGGGGCCTTGGCGCGGGATGGGACGATCTGTTGCGCCCCGCCACCAGCTTGCTGCTGCCCGAGGACGAGGCGCAGGCCCTGCGTGGCCCTGCGGTGGATGAATGGCGCGACGCACTGGCGCAATAAGCGGCCCAGTTGCCGCGCTAGGGTTGGGGGCGGCGGTGGCCGCCCTCTGCCTGCTGCCGCTTTGGGCGGTGGCGCGCGCGGCGGGGTTCAGCGGTAGCTTGACGGCGGCCGACTGGCAGGCCGTGCGCTTTACCGTGGTGCAGGCGCTGCTGTCGGCGGTGTTTTCGGTGGGGTTGGCGGTGCCAATTGCCCGCGCGCTGGCGCGGCGGCAGTTTTGGGGGCGCGGGCTGTTCATCAGCCTGCTGGGCGCGCCATTTTTGCTGCCCGTGCTGGTTGCTGTGCTGGGGCTGCTGGCAGTGTTCGGGCGGGGCGGGTGGCTGAATTCCGCGCTGGCCGCGCTGGGGCTGCCGCCCTTTTCCATATACGGGCTGCATGGTGTCGTCATTGCGCATGTGTTCTTTAACCTGCCCTTTGCGGTGCGGCTGATCTTGCAAGGCTGGCAGTCCATTCCAGCCGAGCGGGTGCGCTTGGCCCGCACCCTGCGCGCCCCACTCTTTCGCGTCCTTGAGGCACCGATGCTGCGCGAGGTGCTGCCCAGCGCCTTTGCCCTGATCTTTCTGGTCTGCCTGACCAGCTTTGCCGTGGCGATCACACTGGGCGGCGGCCCGCGTGCCACCACGCTGGAGCTGGCGATCTATCAAGCCGTCCTGTTCGACTTTGACTTGGGCCGTGCGGCTCAGCTGGCACTGGTGCAATACGCGCTCTGTGCGCTGGCCGCGGGGCTGGCGGGGGTGCTGGGGCGGCAGACGGGCTTTGGCGTCGGGCTGGATCGGCACATCGCCCTGCCCGGGGGCAGCGCGATTGGCGACGGCGCCGCCATTGCCGCGATGGCAGTGTTCTTGCTGGTGCCCCTTGGCGCGGCACTGTCTGGCGGGGTCTGGGGGCTGGCCGCTATGCCAGCAACGGTGTGGGCCTCGGCCATCATCTCGGTCACGATTGCCTTGGGCGCGGTGGCGATGGTGCTGCTGGTCGCCGTGCCGCTGGCGCTGGCGGGCGGAAAGCTGGGGCGGGGTCTGGCCACGGCAGTGCCGCTGGCCAGCTCGTCCCTTGTGCTGGGGGCGGGGGCGTTTTTACTGCTACGCGGGGCCGTGCGCCCCAGCGATGCCGCGCTGGCGGTGACCATGACGGTCAACATGCTTATGGCGCTGCCCTTTGCCCTGCGCATCCTGACCCCCGCTGCCGATGCCGTGCGCCGCGACTACGACCGGCTGGCCCGCGCGCTGCGCCTGCGCGGGTGGGCACGGCTGCGTATCGTCTACCTGCCCCGCATGCGGCGACAGATCGGCTTTGCGGCAGGATTGACGGCGGCACTGGCGATGGGCGATCTGGGGGCGATCGTCTTCTTCGCGGGCGAGGGGCAAGCGACCCTTCCCCTGCTAATGCAGCGCCTGCTGGGGGCCTATCGGGTCGAGGCCGCTGCGGGTGTGGGGCTGGTGCTGGTGACCCTCAGCTTTGGCCTGTTCTGGATTTTCGACAGTTGGGGGCGCCGTGGTGCTGAGACTTGATCATATCGACATACGTCAGGGCGACTTTCACCTTGGCGCGGACTTCGCCCTGCCTGCGGGCAGTTTCACCGCAATCACCGGCCCATCGGGCGGGGGGAAGTCGACGCTGCTGTCGGTGATCGCGGGGTTTTGGCCCGTGACCAGCGGCAAGCTATACTGGCAGGGCAGCGACCTGACCGACCTGCCGCCCGAACAGCGCCCTGTCAGCATCCTGTTTCAAGACAACAACCTGTTCCCCCACCTGACCCTGCGCCAGAACCTGACCCTTGCGCTGCGCCCCGCCCTGCGGCCCAGCGCGGCCGAGGCCGCGCAGATCGAGGACGCGTTGACCCGCGTGGGTCTAGCCGGTCTGTCCGCACGCAAGCCTGCGCAGCTTTCTGGCGGGCAACAAAGTCGCGCGGCGCTTGCCCGTTTGCTGCTGGAGGCCCGCCCGATCGTTCTGCTGGATGAACCCTTTGCCGCGCTGGGCCCCGCGCAGCGCCACGACATGCTGGATCTGGCCGCCGCCACCCTGCGCAGCGAGAGGCAGACAATGCTCATGGTCACCCACGACCCGCAAGATGCAGCGCGGGTGGCCGACCATCTGGTGCTGGTAGCCGATGGCACAGCCCATGCCCCCCGCCCCGTAGCCGAGGCGCTGGCAGACCCCCACCCTGCGCTGGCGGCCTATCTGGGGGACTGATTACCAGTCCACATCCTTTTCGGTGCTGCGGCGCGGCTTATAGGGGGCCCATAGCTGGCGGTTCACCATAAACAGCACCCACGCCAGCACAGCCAGAAAGACCACGGCGGTCATGCCGACAGCCTTGCGGTCGTTCTGTTTCGGCTCGGCCGCCCACATCAGGAAGGCGGCAATGTCCTGCGCCTCTTGGGTGAGGGTGGCTTCGGTGCCGTCCTCATACCCCACATCATCGCCGATCAGCGGCGGTTCCATCTGCGTCCAGCTGCCGGGGACGGTGGGGTTGCCTGCGGCGTCGCGGCATTCGGCAGGGTAGCCGCCGCTTTTGAACACGGTGTTATAGAAGCCCGGGAAATCTGCGGGCGCGCAATCGGGCGGCGGCGCATAGCCTGCGATGTAGGACGCAATGTAATCGGCCCCGCCCATGCCAAGCCACAGCCGTGACAGGCCGCCATGCCCCGTGCGAGCCTTGGCCATCAGCGACAGGTCGGGGGCGTGTTCCTCGGCACTGGGCAGGAAATAGTCGGTCGGTTGGCCCGCGCGAAAGCCGCCCGCGCCATCGGGCACCTCGATCACTTGGGCATAGGCCCGCATCTGGTCAGGCGGCAGCGCAGGCCCGCCCGCATCGGCCAGATTGCGAAAGGCCACCATATCCAGCCCGTGGCAATTGGCGCAGACCTGCGTGTAGACCTGCAATCCGCGCTGCAACTGGTTACGATCATAACTGCCGAACGGCCCGTCGAACGAAAAAGCGAAATCCGTCACCTGCGCGCCAGCGGCAGCCGGCAGCAAACACAGGGCAAGGGCCAGCGCCTTCATTCGGCATCCTCCACCGGCAATTTATGGCGCTGCGCGAAATCTGCGGCGACCGAGGCGGGCGGGGTTTTCACCTTCTCGAGCAGCGGCGCGAAGGGCAAGACGATCAGGAAATACGCGAACCAATAGGCCGTCGCCCACAGGGCGATGGTGGGGTAGATCCCCACCGGCGGCATCGCGCCCGCCCAGATCAGCACCAGAAAATCGATCACCAACCCCCAGAACGCGACGCGCTGGATCGGGCGGTAACGCCCCGATGCGACCTTGCTGCGATCCAGCCACGGTGCCAGCAGCAGCACAAAGCCCGCCCCGAACATTGCCAGCGCGCCAATCAGCGTTGCCTCGATCGTGCCGAAGCTGGCCCAGTGGATCAGCCGCACCAGCCACAGGTCGGCGGTAAAGCTGCGCAGCACGGCGTAGAACGGCAGGAAGTACCATTCCGGCACGATGTGTTCGGGCGTCACCAGCGGGTTTGCAGGCTCGTAATTAACCGGATTGCCCAGAAAATTCGGCGCATAGGCCACCAGCGCAAAGAACCCCACCAGCACCACCGCCAGCGCGAACAGGTCTTTGATGACGAAATAAGGCCAGAACGGCAGCGTATCGCGCCTGCCGCGCACTGCGGCACCTGCGGGGTTGCTGTTGCCCGTGCTGTGCACCGACCACACATGCAGCGCGACCAGCGCGACCATCAGGATGGGAAACAGGTAATGCAGCGCGTAAAAGCGGTTGAGCACTGGCTGCCCCACTGCACTGCCCCCCAGCAACCAGCTTTGGATCCCCTCGCCCACCAGCGGGATCGCACCGAACAGGCTGGTGATGACGGCTGTGCCGTGCAGCGACATCTGGCCCCACGGCAGCACATACCCCATGAACGCCGTCGCCATCATCAAGCCGTAGAGCAGGATGCCGATGATCCACGTGACCTCGCGCGGGGCGCGGTAGCTGCCGTAGAACAGGCTGCGGAAGACGTGGAAATACACCGCCAAAAAGAACAGCGATGCGCCATTCATATGGATGTAGCGGATCATATGTCCGCCGCGCACATCGCGCATAATGTGCTCGACACTGCGAAAGGCCATATCGACATGGGGCACGTAGTGCATAGCCATCGCAATGCCGGTGACGATCTGCATCAGCAGAACGAAAACCAGCACCATGCCCCAGATCCACATCCAGTTAAGGTTGCGCGGCGTGGGAATGGTGAAAAAGCTGCGCCCCATGCGCAGCACGGGCAGGCGACTGTCCAGCCAGCGGGCCATGCGACCCTTGGGGTGCCAGTTATCGGCGGGGTCTTGCATCAGCCTAGCTCGATCGTTGTGTCGTCAATGAAAACGGCGCGGGGCACGGGCAGGTTGCGCGGGGCCGGCCCTTTGCGGATGCGCCCTGCGGTGTCGTAGTGCGACCCGTGGCAGGGGCAAAGCCAGCCGCCGAAGTCCCCCTCGCCGCCGATGGGCACGCAGCCAAGGTGCGTGCACACGCCCATCTGAACCAACCAGACGCCATCGGGCGACAAGGCGCGGTTCGCGTCATCTGCCGGTGCATCGGCGGGCAAGTTGGCGTTGCGCGCCAGGGCGTCGGGTAGCTGGTCGGCGCTTTCGCTGCGGGCGCGGGCAATTTCGGCATCGGTGCGGGCGCGAATAAAGACGGGGCGACCCTGCCACAGCACTGTCATCTGCTGGCCGCGCTGCAGCCCGCTGACATCGACACGGATCTTTGCCTCGGCCTCGACATCAGCCGAGGGGTTCATTTGGTCGATCAGCGGCCAGACAGCAGCCCCGCAAGCCACCGCGCCGCCCCCAACGGCGGCGATTTTCAGCACATCGCGGCGCGAGCCTGCGGGCGGGGGAACATCGGGAAATTCGGGCGTGTCTGACATGGGCCATGTCCTGCAAGGGCCGTCGAAAGGGCGTCGAAAAGGGTGTAGGCAAGGGCGTTTTCTACCCTTACCCCGCTTTGCCCCCCAATGTGTAGGCCTGCCAGCGTCGCGTTTGTGGCACGGTCACCTCACAATTGTGTCGGGGCGCGAAAAAGCGCGGGTGGAACAATTGCATGTTAACCTTTGGCACACTAGGTCTGCTTTAAATGGGGGTGTTTGGTGCCCCGCGATATGCCACTTTCAGTTTGACGAATTCGAATCATGTTTGCTTTGCCCCGCCCCGCTTTTATCGCCGCAGCCGCCATCGTTTTGGCGGGCGCCGCGTCTTCGGCTATGGCCGAGGTCGAGCTGGGCTTTTACGGCGGCGTTCAGGGCGCGAATGACAGTACCGTCAGCATCCACCGCGACAGCACATTGGCCGACCGTGAATTTGCCGCCGCTTGGGATGGCAAGTCGCTGTCGATGCCGCTGTATTGGGGTGTGCGCGCGACATGGTGGCGCGATGACAACATCGGCGTCGGCGTCGATTTCACGCATAACAAGATTCACGCCGACGGGCAGACACTGACCGACGCCGGTCTGAACACGCTGGGTTTCAACGACGGGCTGAATATCCTGACGCTGAACATCTACAAGCGTTGGCCGCAGGCCTTCAGCTTCGGCACGCCCTATATCGGCGGGGGCTTGGGCATTGCAGTGCCGCGTGTGGAAGTCGCCGGTGCGGGCAGCAATACGGCGGACTATCAGGTCACCGGCCCCGCCGCGACGTGGATGGCCGGCCTCAGCTATCCGATTGCGGATAACTGGTCGCTGTTCGGCGAATACAAAGGCACCTATTCGATGAATACCACCGATCTGAACACCGGCGGCACGTTGGAGACGAATGTCGTCACCAATGCCGTCAACATTGGTGTGACTTTCAACTTCTAAGCCGCGTCAGATCGCGCAGCCGTCGGGGCCGCAAACCGCGCCGTCGCCTTGCAGGGTTTTCAGCGCGCTGCGGCCGCTTTCAGCCCAGACTTGATCCAACGCCTGCGCGAATAGCGCGGGTTCTTGTGCGCCCGAAATACCGTATTTTCCGTCGATGACAAAAAACGGAACGCCCCCGGCACCATAGCGCGCGGCTTGGGCCTGATCAGCCTCGACCGCATCGGCATAGGCATTGCTGTCCAGCATCGCCTTGACGTCGTCACGGTTCAGGCCGACCTCGGCTGCGACATCCAGCAGGGCGACGCGATCGACCACGTGGATGCCATCCGTGAAATAGGCTTTGTATAGGCGGTCGAGCGCGACATCGCCCAAGCCCTGCGCTGCGGCAAACTTGATCACGCGGTGCGCGTCGATAGTATCGCCGCTTTGGGTCCCCTCGGGGTTATAGGTCAGCCCCTCGTTCGCGGCGGCGTCGACGACGCGGCCGACCATTTGGCGCGCGGTTTGCGCATCACCGCCGAACTTCGCCCCGAGGCTTTCGAACAAGTCCTGCGGATTGGCGTCGGGGGCCAAGCGGAAGGCGTGGTGCACGACCTCGACCCGGTCGGCATGGGCAAAACCGGCCAGCGCCTTCTCAAAGCGGGCCTTGCCGATCCAGCACCACGGGCAAATCACATCGGACCAGATCTCGACCTTCAACACATCATCGGCCATGGCGGCCCCCTTTATATTGGCTAGGCATCGAAGATAGTGCCGCGCGTGCGATTGGCAAGGCGCATCCCCGTGATGCGCAGGGGCGTTCCGGGCTGCACCTGACGGCAGAGGCGGATCAGGTCGCCCCGCGCCATCGCGATGCAACCGGCCGTCGGCGCACCGCGCCGCCGCCACTGGTGCAGGAAAATCGCAGATCCGCGCCCGGGCACGGCAGGGTCCATGTTCCAGTCGGTGGTCAGTACCAGATCATACATCGGATCGGCGCGGCGCAGGCGTTCGTGGCTGGGGGCGTAGGGCGCGCGCACGGGTTGGTTGTAATCGGGCGCAGCGCTGTCATCCGACCACAGATCAAGCGGACCGATGGGGCGCGCCCATGGCGCAGGGCGGGCCAGCCGGTCGGGGCGATACCACAGGCCATTCAGCCGCAGGGTGTGGAAGGGAGTGGCGCCGTCGCCCTCGCGCTTGTCGGCGACCAACCCGCCGCGCCCGATGGTGCAGGCGATTCGTTGCCCCCGCCACAGCAGGCCCATGGGCGTCAGCCACAGTGTATCTTGGCCCATCCGGCCCCTTTCCCTGCAATAATCCTGAAACAATCGCCCCGAAATGACACGAGCGCGTGACCCGTTGTAGCATAGCTTGCAACGCCTGCTGCCGTGAACCACCTGCAACACAAGCGAAACACGGCATTTCATGGAGACGTGATCATGGCCCAACTGAAAAAAATCCTGCTGGTCGACGACGACGACGACCTGCGCGAGGCCCTCAGCGAACAGCTGGTGATGACTGAGGAATTCGACGTATTCGAAGCCGGTAACGGCCATGATGCGCTGGAGCGGGTCAAAGACCCCCACTACGACCTGATCATTCTGGACGTGGGCCTGCCCGACATCGACGGGCGCGAGCTTTGCCGCCTGATGCGCAAGCAGAACGTGAAGTGCCCCATTCTGATGCTGACCGGCCATGACAGCGACAGCGACACCATTCTGGGGCTGGATTCGGGCGCGAACGACTACATTACAAAGCCGTTCAAGTTCCCCGTACTTTTGGCCCGCCTGCGCGCCCAACTGCGCACGCACGAACAATCGGAAGACGCGGTGTTCAATCTGGGGCCGTATATCTTCAAGCCCGCGCACAAGATGCTGATCACGACGGACGACAAGAAGATCCGTCTGACGGAAAAAGAAACCAACATCCTGAAGTTCCTCTATCGTGCGCCCGAGGGCGTGGTGGCGCGCGACGTGCTGCTGCACGAGGTCTGGGGCTATAACGCCGGCGTCACCACCCACACGCTGGAAACCCACATCTATCGCCTGCGCCAAAAGATCGAGGCCGATCCCTCGAACGCACAGCTGCTGGTGACGGAATCGGGCGGCTATCGTCTGGTCATCTGACATTTGCAAACGCCGGGGCCGCACTGCCCCGGCGTTTTGCTTTGGGGCTTAATTTCCCGTCCAAGCCCCGTTAGGGTCGCCGCGCACAGCCCCGAGGATGCCCGATGACCTTCACCCTTGCCACTTGGAACATCAATTCGGTCCGTTTGCGGGCCGAACTGGTCGCGCGTCTGCTGCGCGAGGAAATGCCCGATGTGCTGTGCTTGCAGGAATGCAAGTCACCGGTCGAGCTGATCCCCGTGGATGTGTTCAAGGCGTTGGGCTACAGCCACATGATCGCGCGCGGGCAAAAGGGGTATAACGGCGTCGCCATCCTGTCGCGGCTACCGATCCGCGAGGTTAGCGCGTTTGATTTTGCCGCACTGGGCCATGCCCGCCATGTCGCAGGCCAGCTGGACAATGGCGTGACCATCCACAACTTTTATGTTCCCGCAGGCGGCGACATTCCCGACCGCGAGAAGAACCTGAAATTCGGCCAAAAGCTGGATTACTTGACGCAGATGCGCGACCACTTCCACGCGGAAAAACCGCAAAAGTCGATCATGGTCGGCGATCTGAACATTGCCCCGCGCGAAGACGACGTCTGGAACCACAAGGCGCTGCTGAAGATTGTCAGCCACACGCCGATCGAAGTCGAACATTTGGGTGCAGCCCAAGATGCTGGTGAGTGGGTCGACATCACCCGCGCCAATATCCCCGAGGGGCGGCTTTATAGCTGGTGGTCGTACCGCTCGCCCGATTGGGATGCCGCCGACAAGGGCCGCCGGCTGGACCACATCTGGGCCACGCGCGATATTGCGAATGCGGGCCATTCCAGCCGCGTTCTGCGCCCCGTCCGCGCGTGGGACGGCCCATCCGATCACGTGCCTGTCTTTGCGACCTTCGATTTGTAGAGGCCAGCGCCTCGTCCGTTAATGCGCAGCCGTGCGGTCGCCAAAGATCGCCGATCCGACACGCACATGCGTGGCCCCGTGCGCGATGGCCGTTTCAAAGTCACCGCTCATGCCCATGGACAGGCCCGCCAAGCCATTGCGCGCGGCCATGCCGGCCAGCATCGCGAAATGCGGGGCTGGGTCAAAATCGGCGGGCGGAATGCACATCAGACCAACGACTGGCAAATCCAGCGCGCGGGCCGCGTTAACCAGCGAATCGACCTCGTCAGGGAAGCAGCCCGCCTTTTGCGGCTCGGACCCCGTGTTCACCTGAACGAACATATCCGGACATTTGCCCATTTCTTGCGCAAGTCGTGCAAAGGTTTCAGCAAGACGTAAACGGTCTAGGGTATGGATGGCGCCAAACAGGTCCATCGCCTGACGGGCTTTGTTGGTCTGCAGCGGGCCGATGAGGTGCACGCTGACCCCCGCGAAACGCGCGGCAAAATCGGGCCATTTACCCGCTGCCTCTTGCACGCGGTTCTCGCCAAATACCCGTTGCCCCTCGTTTAAAACAGCCTCGACACGCGCGTTGGGCTGCACTTTCGACACGGCGATCAACGTGACATCGCCCGCGGGGCGGCCTGCGGCAGCCTCGGCCTGGCGGACACGGGCGATAATATCGGGAAGCGGCATTTAAATCGGCTCATCGTTAAGGAATCGTGCATCTGGCAGATGCCTTTTGAAACATTACCCCTAATGGATGGCGCACGCCACCTGTGTGGCGACATTGCATCAGGTGCGCCGAACACGGGAGGATGGTGGTCAAATTACTTGTCTGACCACCATCGTCAGCGCAAACAATCCGGCAATGCTAGGCAAACTGGCATTCTCGGGAATGCAACACGAGGGACAAAATGAAACGCATCCTTCTGGCTTCGGCCGCACTGACCGCCTTCGCTGGCGCTGCAGCCGCAGAAGTCACCTTCACCGGTGACGCACGTTTGGGCTACAACGACAAAGAAGCCTACCACACCACCACCGGCGCCCGCCTGGACGACAACTACGGCTTCTACTGGCGCGCTCGCCTGTACGCAGGCCTGTCGCAAGAGCTGGACAACGGCCTGACCTTCGGCGGTAAGTTCCGTATCAATGGCGTTGCCAGCAACAGCTTGGGTAGCAGCGTCACCACGTCGAACCTGCAACTGTGGTTGACCGCTGGCGACCTGGGCGGCCTGTACTTCGGCGACTACGAGTTCTCGGCAGTTGACGCATGGAAAGCCGCTGGCGCCATGTTCGCAGACGGCTTCTCGGAGCAAGACGGCGAATACACCCTGCGCGGCGACATCAACTACGGCGACGTCGTTGTGTCGGTCTCGACCCCCGTCAGCGCAAACGACGTTGAAAGCCCGACCAACCGCACCAATGACAGCGTCATGGGCCAATGGAACCTGGCTGCTTCGACCACCTTCGGCCAGTTCGACGTTGTGTTCGCCTACCAAGGCAAAGGCGATGACGAATACTTCGCCATGTGGGACCACGACAACAACCCGCTGACCAACGACGTCTACATCCACAAAGTAGGCGACGACCTCAACGAGAACGAAATCTACGCGCTGTCGGTTGGCACCACCTACGCTGGCGCTTCGATGCGTCTGTCCTATGCCTACACCAACTATGCAGACGATTTTACAATCGGCGGCGCGACTTCGGCCAACGGCTACTCGCAAAGCTCGCTGGGTCTGTCGGCCTCGTACCCGATCGGCCCCGTCGCGCTCAGCGGCTGGCTGGTTTATGAAGACGGCGACATCAGCGACTTCGTTGACGAGAACGTCTTCTACGGCGTCAAAGTTGCCTACGCTTCGAACGGCTTCGACATCTCGCTAGACTACGGTGAGCGTCTGGCAAACAACGCTGGTATCGGCGGCCGTGACGCTCGTGTCGTACTGGAAGGCGGCTACAAACTGGATAACGGTTTGGCGCTCAATGCCGGTTACCTGTCGCGTGACAGCTGGAACATCGGCAGCGGCGAAGCCTACTACGTCGGCGGCACCTATGACCTGGGTTCGGGCGCAAAACTGCTGGTCTCGTATGTTGATGCAGACGAAACCTCGAACAGCTACCTGGACGACGACGAAGTCGGCAAGCTGGAATGGCAAAACGGCACCACCGTCGAAGTTTCGTTCAAGTTCTAATTCAAGAACTTGGCACTTCGCCAAAGGGGGGCGGCCTTCGGGCCGCCCTTTCCTTTTGCGGGCTATGGAAACACGCGCCAAGACAGGGTAAAACCCACGGCAAATACCGCCATTACCCCCAAAGGATTGCCCCCTTCTATGTCCCGCTATTCTGCCACCGAGATCGAAGCCAAATGGCAAGCCGCTTGGGATGAGGCCGAGGCCGCCAAGGCCGTACGCTCTGACGACAAGCCGAAATACTATGTGCTGGAAATGTTCCCCTATCCGTCGGGGCGCATCCACATGGGCCACGTCCGCAACTACACGATGGGCGACGTAATCGCCCGCTATAAACGCGCAACGGGTCATGCCGTACTGCACCCGATGGGGTGGGACGCGTTCGGCATGCCCGCAGAAAACGCGGCCATGGCCTCGGGCGGGCACCCCAAGGATTGGACATACCAAAACATCGCGGACATGCGCGACCAGATGAAGCCGCTGGGTTTCTCGATCGACTGGAGCCGCGAATTCGCGACATGCGACCCCGAATACTACGGCCAGCAACAATCCCTGTTCATCGACATGTTGGATAAGGGCTTGGTTTACCGCAAAAATGCGGTTGTGAACTGGGACCCGATCGACATGACTGTTCTGGCCAACGAACAGGTCATTGACGGCAAAGGCTGGCGGTCTGGCGCCGATGTGGAACGGCGCGAGCTGACGCAATGGTTCTTCAAAATCTCGGAATACTCGCCTGAATTGCTGAGCGCGCTGGACGGCTTGGACAACTGGCCGGCCAAGGTCAAGCTGATGCAGGGCAACTGGATCGGCCGCTCGCGCGGGTTGCAATTCGCGTTTTCCGTCACGGATGAAGAAGCCGCCGGCACCGACCGGATCGAGGTTTACACTACCCGCCCCGACACACTGATGGGCGCAAGCTTTGTCGGCATCTCGCCCGACCACCCCATCGCGAAAAAGTTGGAAGCCGAAAACGCCGACATCGCCGCCTTCTGCGCCGATGCCCGCAAAGGCGGCACGACCGAAGAAGCCCTTGAAAAGGCTGAAAAGAAGGGTTTTGACACCGGCCTGCGCGTGCGCCACCCGTTCGATACCTCGTGGGAATTGCCGGTCTATATCGCCAACTTCATCCTGATGGATTACGGTACCGGCGCGATCTTCGGCTGCCCCGCACATGACCAGCGCGATCTGGATTTCGCGCGTAAATATGACCTGCCCGTGGTATCGGTGCTGCGCCCGTTGGGCGACGCCGCCTATACCGCGCCCGAAGACGGCGGCCCCGCCTTTGCCCCGCTAAAGACCGAAAAGATCGCCTATGTCGGCGGCTTTGCCGGTGAAGAACAGCAGACCGGCAACGAAGGGATCGAGAGCGCCATCGCGTTTTGCGAGGCGAACGGCGTCGGCCAAGGCGTGACGAAGTTCCGCCTGCGCGACTGGGGCCTGTCGCGTCAGCGTTATTGGGGCTGCCCCATTCCGGTCGTGCACTGCGAAAGCTGCGGCACCGTTCCCGAGAAGAAAGAGAACCTGCCCGTCCGCCTGCCCGATGATGTCACCTTTGACGTGCCCGGCAACCCGCTTGACCGCCACCCGACATGGCGCAACACCAACTGCCCCGTTTGCGGCCGCGCGGCCCTGCGCGAAACCGACACGATGGACACATTTGTCGATTCCAGCTGGTATTACACGCGCTTTACCAATGCCCACGCGACGACGCCGACGGTAAAGGAAGATGTCGATTACTGGATGAACGTCGACCAATATATCGGCGGGATCGAGCACGCCATTTTGCATCTGCTGTATTCGCGTTTCTTTGCACGCGCGATGCACGCCACGGGGCACCTGCCCGCCACCGCGACTGAACCGTTCGATGCGCTGTTCACGCAAGGCATGGTCACACATGAAATTTACAAGACGACCGACAACAATGGCCGCCCTGTCTACCACTTCCCCGAAGACGTCGAAAACGGCGCGCTGAAGGCAACGGGCGAGGCAGTCGAGATCATCCCGTCAGCCAAAATGTCGAAGTCGAAGAAGAACGTGGTCGACCCCGTTTCTATCGTTTCGACCTATGGCGCCGATACTGCGCGCTGGTTCGTGCTGTCCGACAGCCCGCCCGAACGTGACGTGGAATGGACGGCATCGGGCGCCGAAGCCGCCCACCGGTTCCTGTCGCGCGTCTTCCGCATGGGATGGGACGTTGCGCATGGCGACGACGCGGGCGATGCCAACGCCGATTCAGACCTGCTGCGCCAGATGCACCGCACCATTGCGGATGTCACGGGCGGGGTGGAAAGCTTCGGCTTTAACGCCGCCATCGCGCGGATCTACACCTTCGCGAATGCGCTGTCGAAATCCGGTGCCAGCCGCGGCGCGCGGCGCAGCGCCACGTTGGCATTGGCCCAGCTGATGGCACCGATGACCCCGCACTTGTCCGAAGAAATCTGGGCGATGCTGGGCGGCGAAGGTCTTTGCGCCTTGGCCCCATGGCCGCAGGCCGACGAAAGCATGCTGGTGGAAGACAGCGTGACGCTGCCGATCCAGATCAACGGCAAGCGCCGGTCGGAAGTGACAGTGCCCAAAGACATGCCTGCCGCCGAAATCGAGGCGCTGGTTCTGGCCGACCCCGCCGTGCAAAAGGTGCTAGAGGGGAACGCCCCCAAGAAGCTGATCGTCGTTCCGGGGCGCATCGTCAATGTGGTGGCCTAGCGCGCCCCTCGCCCGACGCGCCGCCCTTGCGGGGGTGGCCGTCCTGTTGGCCGGTGCCCTAGCCGGTTGCGGATTTTCGCCGGTCTACGGCCCGTCAGGCCCTGCAAACCATCTGACAAACCGGATCAGCTACGCGATTCCCGAAACCGCGCTGGCTTATCGGCTGCGCCAAGCCCTGCGTGATTCGCTGGGTGAAGGCAGCGAAATGGCCCTCAGCGTCAGCGTCTCGACCAGTGTTGTGACCTCGGCCGAGACGCGCGGGGGCGAGATTTTGCGCTACACTATCCCTGGAACGGCCCAGTACAGGCTGACTGATTCGGGCGGGCGCGTGGTCGCCAGCGGCACAGTCGATGCGTTTACGGGCTATTCGGCATCAGCCTCGACCCGCGCGGTTGCGGCCGCAAGGGTCGACGCCGAGGATCGCCTGGCCCGCCTGCTGGCGGAACGGATCGTCACGCAATTGCTGGTCGCTACCGCGGCCACGCCCGCACCGTAATGAAGCTGAACGCCCGCGACGCGCTGGCTTTTTTCCAGCGGCCCGACCCTGCAGGGATGGGTGCGTTGATCGCCGGCGAGGATCAGGTCCGGGTGGCCGAACGGCGTCGGCAGGTGCTATCCGCGCTGCTTGGCCCCAACGCCGAGGCCGAGATGCGCCTGACACGCATCCCCGCTGCAGACCTGCGCAAAGATGGCGCGATGCTGCTGGACGCCCTCAAGGCCATCGGGTTTTTTCCGGGGCCGCGGGCGGTGCTGCTGGAAGATGCGACAGACGGGCTGTCGGCGGTGATCGGCAAAGCCATGAAAGAATGGCAGGCGGGCGACGCGCAGCTGATCATCACCGCAGGCGCGCTGACGGCGCGATCCAGCCTGCGCAAATTGGCCGAAGGCGCGCCTCGTTTCGCCGCTGTCGTCCTTTACGATGATCCGCCCTCGCCCGACGAGGTGATGCAGATGCTGGCAACGGCTGGCCTGACGCAAGTGGCCGACGATGGGCGGGTCGCCATCTTGTCCCTATCCAAACTGCTTGATCCGGGCGATTTGCGGCAAACCATTGAAAAATTGTCGCTTTTCAAGATGGGTGATGCTGCGCCGGTGTCTGCTGCAGATATCGCCGCCAACGCCCCCCAAAGTCACGAGGCAGATACAGACAGCTTGATCGCCACCGTTGCACTGGGGCGGCGCGGCGAGATCGCGGGGCAGATGCGACTGCTGTACGCCCAAGGCGTGCAGCCTGTGGGCCTGTGCATCGCCACCCTGCGCCATTTCCGTCAGCTCCACGCTGCCATGACGCACCCCGGCGGCGTGGCCGAGGGGCTATCCAGCGCGCAGCCCCCCGTTTTCGGCCCACGCCGCGATGCCATCATCGCCCAGTCGCGCGGCTGGACAACCGACCGCGTCGAGGGCGCGTTGCAAACCATTTTGGAAACTGACCTGCGTTTGCGATCTGCAAACCCGCCCCCGCAAGGGCCGCTGGTCGAACGGATGTTGCTGCGGCTTGCGTCAATCGCAAAGGCGCAAAGTTCGCGCGGGCAAGACAACAATCGGCGCTGATAGGCGCAAAAGAAAAGGCGGGGCCCGAAGACCCCGCCTTACGATTTCCGGAAGCATCGGCTTCAAGAAATCGCTTATAATTAGCTCGATGCCAGAGCGACCAGACCGACCAGAACGGCGATCGGCAGGATGATGCCCCAGGACGAGGTGGGGGCTTCGGGCTCGACGATGACGACCGGGGGCTCGACAACTTCAGCAGCGAAACCGCCGGCGATAGCCGAACCGGCAACGGTGGTGGCCAGAGCGGCCGCGATCAGGGTCTTGGTGAGGCGCATTTTTTTGCTCCAGTTTGAATTCAAAGCGTGTGAACCGCTGTGGCCTATAATTATCGCAAGCAGCTTTCATGTCCAACGTGCATGCAACAGGCCAAGCGATCAAAGACGATTAAAGCGCAAATATGCAACACTTGGCGAGACATATTGTCGGGCGGCGGCGATTTTCCCCGATTCTTCCAGCCAATAGATGTTGTCGAAGATCATTTGCGGGCCTGTACAACGCTCGTTCACGCGGTTTGCGGTGATCGTCGACAGGGCAAGGGCGACCTCCTCGGGGCCGATGGCGGTGAAAACGCACTGGAAGCGCTGCGATTCAATCTGGCCCTGCGGGGTCAGACGCTCGACGATGCGCGTCGTGCTACCTTCGCCTGCGCGAATCACGGCCTGAAGGGCGGCCGGATCAATGGCACCGGTGGTCACCAGATCGGCGCCGAAGCCGCGTGTCGACAGCAGAACGCCGTCTTGCAAGGTGAACTGCAGTCCCGACTGGGTGATGAATGTCGCCCGATCGCCCGACAACTGTTGGCGATGTGCCATTTCGTTCACGCCCATAGCATTAACCGTGACGACAACATAATCGTCGGGGCGGGCGGCGATGGCTTCGGGCTGGAATACCGCAGGGTCGACGACAACCGGCGGCGGCGGCGTGTCGCTGTCACCCATGGCCAGCGGTAACACCTTGCCCGCAACCTGCGCGACACTCGCCAACGGCGAGCCACCCCCGCACCCGGCCAGCGCCATAAGTGCGGCAGTCGCCCAGAATCCGATTTTCTTCATTGCCAGAACCGTCCCCAGCTTTCGTCCAGATCCGGCCCATGCGCGCTGCGGACCGTGTCATACAACCGGCCCGCAACATTCAGACGCGCACCGCCATCGCGCAGCGGCCCATCCAGATTGACCGCGCGCACCGCCCGCGACGGCTTGCCGCCGCGCCCATCCAGCGGAATCGTCAGGGTCACGCCTTTGGTAAACGCCCCGCTGCCGTAATCCGACTCGGGCATATCGGTGACGGCCATGAAGCCGCCGATCCGCCAACCGTTGGCGAATTCGCGGTGCAGGCTGAACGTCGCGCCCCAATCGCCAGCCAGATACCGCCCGACATCGACCTGCGCCATGTAGCCGTTTTCGAAATCATAATAGCCGGACAAATGCCCCGACACGGTGTCATAGTCCTCGAACGAGAACAGCATGTCGTAGTCGCGCTTGACGACGTAATCCACCTCGGCCCCGAAGGCCCAGCGGCTGTCGACGGGTTTATAAAGCAGCTCGGCCGACAGGCCGCCGTAAGCAGCCTCGAGCAAGCCAAAGCTGAGGCGGCTGTAAACATTCGTCGCGGGGCGGTCGTACCACGCCAGCGTCAGCTGGCTGATGCCGGGGGCATCGTCGCCATAAAATCCGCCGTCGCGCCGCACCGTCGGGTAGTCGGGGTTCGGCACCACAGGCGTATCTTTCACGTTCGACAGCAAACGCGCCTGAACCTCGCCCGATAGGATAACGTTGGGCAAGATGGCGTAGCTGGCGTTGATTTGCGCGCCCAACGCCAGTTCGGTCGGGTGCCCATCGCCGCGGCTATACTGGCCTATGGTCGGGCCATAGCCCCATTGGAAGCGCTGCTGCGCGACGGGAACGATGCCCGCGCTGCCCCCTGCCGCATCACGCAGATCGCGGCTGGCGGCAATGGCTTCGGTGCCGCCGACGCGATTTTCCCACCGCTCCAGATCGGCACGGGTAAAGCTGGCGCGGCTGAGGGGGATCCCCTCGCGCATCGGCTCCAGCACGAAACGCGACACGCTGGCGGGCAACTGCCCCGTCAGCACGCGCAGGCTGCGCCCCATCGCCTGAGCATCGGCGCGATATTGCGTGTTGGTATAGCGGATGCGGGCGGTGTCGCCGGTAATCTCGACCCCTTCCAGCAAAATCCCTTCGCTGGCGAGGGCGGCGTTCAGACTGGCAATGTTTTCGGGCGAAAAAACCGTCGGCGCGGCGGTGCGCGGCGTGATGGGCTGCGGGGGCGGCACGGCACCGGCAACAGCCGGTGCACTGGCGCGGGCGGGGTTCAGGAAGAACGTGCCCGACAGGCCGAACGTGCTGCCATACATATAGGCCGCACTCAGGTGGAATGTGCTGTTCGGGCGCCATGTCAGACCCAAGTTCAGCGGCGAGTTATGGTCGAACAGGCGCGCACCAGTGGCGTCACGGTAGCCGTCGTCGGTCGAATATTCGACCTTCAAGGTGTAATCATCGGCAAAGGCCCATTCGACGCCGCCAAAGACGGCCATCGGGCCATGGAACAGGTGCGACAGGCTGAAATTGCTGTTGGGCGTCGGGTCAAACGGGTCGCGGTCATCCAGCCCCAGAATATTGTCGAACGACCCCGTGCCCGCCATACGACCCCATCCGAGGCCCGCCGTCACACGCAGCGTATCCGATATGGTCTTGGTCGCGACCAAATACTCGCCCGAATGGTAACCGCCTGTCAGGTCGTTGATGCCCAGCGCGAATGCAGGCCAAGGGCCGTCTTCGCCGCGGATGTTCCAACGCAGGTTGAAATCGCGCACCGAATAGCTGTCATCTGGGTAGAAGTCGGGCACGAACCCCAACCCGTACGAGGCGAACAGCCACGGCGCGGCCTGAAAGCCCAAGTTCAGGCGATATTCACCGCCGACATAGGACAGCGTGGTGCCCAAAGTGGCATCGGGCGAGGCAAGCGCACTGGGCATTTCAACCAAGCCGGGGCCACCCGTCATAGCGTAGGTAATGCCGCGTTCCTGCGCGGTGGCCGCGCTGGCCAGCGCAACAGCCAGAACGGTGACCGAGGGCGTCAATGGGCGCATGGGAGTTCGTCCTTTGCTGACCGAATTATACGCAAGATAGCCTGCGTTTACACGACTTGCCAACTGCCACTTGGAGCAACAGGCGCGCTTTAGTGGGTGCGCAGCCAACCGGCAGCGGCGCGCCCCGCCAAAAGGCCAGTGGCAAAGCAGCCGGTCAGCAGGTATCCGCCGGTCGGGGCCTCCCAGTCCAGCATCTCGCCCGCAACGAAGGTGCCGGGGCGCGCTTTCAGCATCAGCCCCTCATCCAGCGCCTCAAAACGCACGCCACCGGCGACCGAGATCGCCTCGTCCAGCGGGCGCAGGCCGTTGTGGCGGATCGGTAGCGCCTTCAGCAGCGGCGCAAGGTCGGCAGGCAGCGGGCGCGCGCATTCGTTCAGCAGCGCGATCTGCACTGGCGGCATCCCTAGCGTTTTGCGCAAATAGTTGGACAGGCTGCCTTTTCCGCGCGGCTTTGTCAGTTTTTCCCGCAGTGCGGGCAAGGTGGTATCAGGGAAGAAATCCAGCAGCAGCGGCGCACCCGCGCGCAACTGGCGCCCCAAGGGATAGATCCCGCCGCCCTCGATTCCGCGCGCCGTGACAACCCATTCGCCACGGCTGACCGCCCCGCCGCAATGCAGCGCCACGCCCTTCACCGGCTGGCCGAAATGAGGGGCCATGAAGCTGCTCCACCCCATGTTCAGGCCCATGTTCGCAGGGGCAAAGGGCGCGACATCGTCCAACCACCCTGCCCATGCACCGTCGCTGCCCAGCCGCGCCCAGCTTGCGCCGCCGCACGCCAGCACGGTGACCCGCGCCGTCAGCCCGCGCGCACCGTTAGGCGTGTCAAAGCGCAACGCGCCCCCGTCCCACCCCGTCCAGCGCCACGACTTGCGCAAATCCACCCCCAGGCCGCCCAAGCGCGCCAGCCACGCCCGCAAGAACGGCGACCCCTTCATCACCACCGGAAACACCCGCCCGGTCGAGCCGGTGAAGACCGCCTGCCCCAACCCTTCGGCAAAGGCCTTCACGGCTTCGGGCCCGAATGCCCCGATGGCGCGGCGCAAGACGGGCGGCAAGGGGTGGTAGTGCGACACGAAAGCGTCCAGCGGCTCGTCCTTGGTCAGGTTGAGGCCCGATTTTCCCGCCATCAGAAATTTGCGCGCGGGCGACAGCATGGCGTCGACGATGGTGACCCGCAAGCCCGCCTGCGCCATCGCCTCGGCCGCCATCAAGCCAGCAGGGCCCGCCCCCACGACAAGCGCCTCGACGGCCTCGACCGGCAATGCTTCGCTGCTGACTGGCCCACCCATCGTGCTTGTCCCGGTTTTAGTCTTTCAATGTGGTTGAAGCCCGTCTAGCATCCGCGCGAGTTTCGCACCATCCGCTCTGCGGGCCAATCTTGTGGCCAATCCGCAGGCATCATGGTGCCGTCGCAAGGAGCATTAAGATGTCGCGGTTTCTGAAATTTGGGTGCACATCCGTGCTGGCGCTGGCGATTGCGGCCCCCGCCCATGCCGATTTGCAACCTGCCGAGGTTTGGGGTTTCATGCGCGGCCTGATGTCGGGCGTCGCGTCATCGACCAGCGGCAGCCTGACCACCGGCACCGAAAGCACGTCCAACGGCATCACCACCGTCAACGACATCACGCTGGTTATCCCGTCCTCCGACGGCGGCGAGACGACGCTGTTCATCCCCACCCTCAGCTTTGCCCCGCACGAAGGCGGGTCGGTGCTGGTCGACCTGCCCGACACCATGGATGCCACGAACACGACCATGGTGGATATGGGCGATGGTAGCGCGCCCTCGCAGCTTAGCTTTGTGCAGACGCTGTTTTACGAAAACGAGACGCTGATTGTTTCGGGCGATCCCACCGCCATCACGCTGGAACTGACCGCCCCGCGGTCGGGTGTCCGCATTCCGGCGGGGGCCATCACCGAAAACGGTAAAACCGGCCCCGACTTGCCCGAAGTGCGCGGTGCGATGACATCAATCGACCATCACGCGATTTACAAAATCAACGCCGATATCGCAAACGACACGCTGCACATCGACGCAACGTCGACCCTTGCCTCGAACACGCTGTCGCTGAAAGTGGTGATTCCGCCCGATCCCGATGGCGGGCCCGACAGCGCCGTCAACGTCACGGTGACCGGCGGCACCGGAGCCGCGCAATCGACCGCTACGCTTCAAACACCGCTGTCGATTGGCGACGTGCAAGACGCACTGGCCCGCAACCTGCTGACGGTGACCGCAGACGGCACGGTGCGCGACGTGGTGATGGATGTCGTCAGCGGCGCCACCACTGTGCGCAGCACCATCGGTGTGACGGGGTTCAACCTCAACTTCGACCAGCACGGGATGGCTGTGGCCAGCAATCTGGGCGCGATCGACGTCAGCCAAGACCAGGTTGGGCCGCTGGGATCGGCCGAGACATTGAGTTTCGCAATGCTGATGCCTGTCGTGGCGGGCACCGCACCGCAGCCGTATAAATTGGAATTGGGCGCCACCGGCCTGACCGCCGCCGATCAGTTTTGGGCCATGCTGGACCCGAATCGAGAGCTGCCGCGTGACCCGGCCAGCCTGTCGCTGGGCCTGTCGGGCGATATGGTCGTAACCGGCGATCTGACCGACGAAGACGCGCTGTTGTCGGGCGATGCCGGTATCGCGGTGAAGTCGGTGAAAATCGACCCGCTGTCCCTGACAGCTATGGGCGCAGCCCTCAGCGGGAACGGCGCCTTCACGCTGCCACCGTTGGATGCGCTGGGGGCGCTGCCCGAGGGCAGCATTGACCTGACCATGACGAACATCGATACCCTACTGACTGCGCTGGGGAACATCGGCCTAATGCCGCCCGACGTCGGCGCGATGGTGATGTTCGGCCTGCAAGGCTACACCACGCAGGTTGATGCCAATACCCGCACCACCACTGTGGGCATTGCCAACGGAACGATCACGCTGAACGGGCAGGCCCTGCCGTTCTAGAATTCGGTGACTCGCCCCGCCGCCCGTATTTATTGGCGGCATTTGCGGGCACTGGGCTGGCTCTTGCGCTTTGGGGTGATTACATTGCCCCAAAGCTGACAAGAGGAAGACCGCAATGCCTTTGGATCGGATGTCCGACCGCCACGACCTTGCCCGGATCACGGCGGCCCTGCTGGATGCGGCCCGCAAAGCCGGTGCAACTGATGCAGATGCCCTTGCGGTCGCGGGCACTTCGGTTGCGATTGATGTACGCGCAGGCAAGCTGGAACAAGCCGAACGGTCCGAAGGGGTTGATATCGGGCTGCGCGTCATGGTCGGGCAGCGTCAGGCTGCGGTGGCTGCATCCGATGTGCGCGACATCACCATCACCCGCATGGCCGAACGCGCCGTCGCCATGGCCCGCGAGGCCCCCGAGGATCGCTTCCTCGGCCTAGCCCACCCCGACCAGCTGGCCACCGACACCGACATGACCGCGCTGGAACTGTACGACCCCAGCAATGAGCCCGACCCCGCCCAGTTGGAACACGACGCGCGCGAAGCCGAGGCTGCGGCACTGGCCGTTGCGGGCGTGACGCAGGTGCAAAGTGCCTCGGGGGCGTATTCGCACCACCGCATCCATATGGCAGCCACCAACGGGTTTGATGCCGGCTATGCGCGCACCGGACGCAACATTTCCTGCATCGCAATTTCGGGCACCGGCACTAATATGCAGCGCGACTGGGATGCAGACGGCCGCGTCTTTCAGGCCGACCTGCGGGGCGCCGCCGACATCGGCCGCATCGCGGGCGAGCGGGCAATTGCCTTGCAAGGCGCACGGCGCATCCGTTCGGGCAGCTACCCGATCTTGTTCGACGAGCGGATCTCGTCGAGCCTGATTGCCAATTTGATGAATGCATTGAATGGATTGTCGATCGCACGGGGCAGCTCGTTCCTGCGCGACGCGATGGGCACGCAGGTGCTGCCAACCGGACTTTCCCTGACCGAGGAGCCGCACCGCAAGCGTATCGGCGGCTCGCGCCTGTTCGACGCCGAGGGGCTGCAAACCCGCACCCGCGCGATTATCGAAGACGGTGTCCTGCAATCTTGGACACTGGATCTGGCCTCGGCCCGCCAGCTGGGGCTGCAAAGCACGGCGAACGCCAGCCGCGGCACGTCGGGGCCGCCCAGCCCGTCGGCGGGGAACTTGCGTCTGACAGCCGGCACCGCCAGCCGCGCCGACCTGATCGCCCAAATGGGCACGGGTCTGCTGGTCACATCGTTCATCGGGGCGACCATCAATCCCAATACGGGCGATTATTCGCGCGGGGCCTCGGGGTTTTGGGTGGAAAACGGTGTCGTCACCCACCCCGTTCACGAGGTCACTGTCGCGGGCAATCTACGCGACATGCTGCTGCACCTGACCCCTGCAAATGATGGCCGCGAGGACCTGAGCCGCGTGATCCCGTCGTTGCTGGTCGAAGGCATGACTATCGCAGGCGAATAATGGCGTTTTTTGGCACGCTGCCCAAGCGCCGCGCCGATGCAGAACGGGCCGCCTACGGGCCGCGCCCGAGCGGGCAGGTCGTGTGGATTCACTGCCCAGACCCCGCACGCCTGCCGGTGGCCGAGACATTGGCGACCAGCCTGCGCGCCGAGGGCGACCCGCCCGCCGTGCTGGTCACGCTGCCGCAGGGCGATATTCCTGCGCCAGCGGGGCTGTATGTCGCACGAATGCCCACTGACGCAGGTGACATCACCGCTTTTTTGAACCATTGGCGCCCCGATCTGCTTCTGTGGATGGAAGGGGACTTGCATGTTCCCCTGCTGAAAGCGGCCAAGGCGCGCGCCATGCCTGCGCTGTTGATCGATGCGAATGCCGACCGGCTGCCCAACCCACGGACGAACTGGCCGCTGCGACTGCAACCGGCCCCCACCGCGCTGTTCGACCGCGCCTTGGCCAATGACGGCACAACCGCGCGGCGCCTGATCCGCGATGGCCTGCCCGCCGCGCGGGTAGAGGTGAACGACCTGCTGGATTCGCTGCCCGTGGCGCTACCGTTCAACGCCGCCGAACGCGGCGATTTGGCCGAGGAACTGGGCACCCGCCCCGTCTGGCTGGCCGCCGGTGTCACACTGGCCGAGTTGCCCGAGGTTATTCTGGCGCAGCGCAGCGCCCTGCGTAGTGCGCACCGCCTGCTGCTGGTGCTGCTGCCCGCCGATCCCGATGACGAGGCGACTTTCGCCGCCGCGCTGGCTGCCGCCGGGCTCTGCCACACGCTGCGCGCCGAAAGCGACCACATCGACGAAAACACCAGCGTGCTTCTGGCCGATTCTGCGGTCGAGTTGGGCCTGTGGTATCGTCTGGCCAGCATCAGCTTCATGGGCGGCACGCTGCGCCCTGACGGCCAAAGCCGCCACCCGTTCGAGCCTGCCGCACTGGGGTCTGCCGTGCTGGCGGGGCCGAATGTGCAACCCTATGGCGGGGCCTATCTGCGGCTGGAACGCGCGGGCGCCGCCCGCCTGCTGCGCACCGGCGAGGAACTGGCCCGTGCCATCGACCAGCTTTTGGCCCCCGACAAGGCCGCCGCAATGGCGCTGGCGGCATGGCAGGTCACGACAACAGGGGCCGATGGCACCAATCGTGTGGTCGACCTGATCCACCACACGCTTGAACAGCTGAGCGCGCAATGAGGCCGCCGGTATTTTGGAAAAACCCGCCGGATGCGCCCGGCTGGCAGGCCCACGCGCTGGCACCATTGGGCTGCCTTTACGCGCGCGCGACAGCAAAACGGTTGCGGCGCGATGGGTTGAAGCTGCCGGTGCCGATCATTTGTGTGGGCAACATCAATGTGGGCGGAACCGGAAAAACCCCCACGGCGCTGGCGCTGATTGCACTGCTGCAAGCGCGGGGGGCCGTGGTGCACGTTGTCTCGCGCGGGTATGGCGGCACGCTGCTGGGGCCGGTGCAGGTCAACCCCGCGCACCACACGGCGGCCGAGGTCGGGGACGAGCCCATCTTGCTTGCGCTGCAAGCCCCGACATGGGTTGCCCGTGACCGTGCGGCGGGCGCAAACGCCGCTGCCGCCGCCGGTGCTAGCGTGATCATTCTGGATGACGGCTTTCAAAACCCCGCCGTGCACAAGGATTTGTCGCTGGTTGTTGTGGATGCGGCTGCGGGGTTCGGCAATGCCCGCCCCCTGCCCGCAGGCCCGCTGCGCGAGACCTTGTCCGCTGGCCTCGCCCGTGCCGATCTGGTGCTGACAATCGGCCCGGATGTGGCACAAACGCGCTTCGCCACGCCGCTACCTTGCCCGCGCCTGCAGGGGCAACTGGTCCCGCTAGAAACCGGCATGCCATGGCAGGGTCTGCGCACCTTCGCCTTTGCTGGGATCGGCAATCCGGCGAAATTCTTCACCAGCTTGGAAAGCCTCGGGGCTACCATCGTCGGGCGCGAGGGTTTGGACGACCATCAGCCCCTGTCAGACGCCCTTATGACGCGGCTTGCGGCACAAGCGCGGGCGCTGAACGCGCGGCTGGTGACCACGGAAAAAGACGCGATACGCCTGCCTGACCACTGGCGGGCCGAGGTTCTTGTGCTGCCCGTGCGCTTGCACATTCGCGACGAAAGCCCGCTGATCGCGGCGCTGGACAAGCTGAGTCTTTAGACAAAAAGCCCCGCCGAGGCCCCAATCGGGCCAAGGCGGGGAGGCATGCGCGCTTCGCAGGACGCAAATACCGCAAAGCGCTGGCGGTAAGCGTTCGGGCTATTCGCCCATCTCGTCACGGATCTGCTGGCGCAGCGCGTCGATCGGAACGTTCTGCCCGTCGCGCTTGAAGTGCCAGTAGGTCCAACCATTACAGCTGGGGGCGCCTTCCAGACGTGCGCCGACCTGATGGATCGAACCGGTCACATCGGGGGCGGTCAGCGTGCCGTCGGCGCGCACCTTGGCGCTGTGGCGGCCATTCAGGCTTTGTAGTTCCTCGCCGGGGCGCAGCATGCCGCGTTCCACCAGCAAACCAAAGGCCACACGCGGCTCGGCCCGCTTCGAGGTCGAGACGGCCAGCGCCTCGAGCGACAGGGGCCGAACCTTGTCCAGACGGCGCTGCGCGACCTTGCGGTAGCTTTCCTCGCGCTCGATCCCGATGAAACGGCGGCCCAGCATTTTGGCGACAGCGCCGGTGGTGCCGGTACCAAAGAACGGGTCCAGCACAACATCGCCGGGGTTCGTGGTGCCAATCAGCACGCGGTGCAGCAGGCTTTCGGGCTTTTGGGTCGGATGCGCTTTCATGCCGTCTTCGCCCTTCAGGCGCTCGTGGCCGGTGCAAATCGGCAAAACCCAATCCGACCGCATCTGGACACCCTCGTTCAGGGCCTTCAGCGCCTCGTAATTAAAGGTCGGCTTCGCGCTTTCGGATTTCGAGGCCCAGATCAGCGTTTCATGCGCATTCGTCAGCCGTTTGCCGCGGAAATTCGGCATCGGGTTGGTTTTACGCCAGATCACGTCATTCAGGATCCAATAGCCCTGATTTTGCAATTCGGCCCCAAGGCGGAACACATTGTGATACGAGCCGATCACCCAAATCGCGCCATTGGGCTTCAAAAGGCGGCGGGCTTCGGCCAGCCATGCGCGGGTGAATGCATCGTAGACGGCGAAACTGTCGAACTGGTCCCAAGCATCATCCACCGCATCCACGCGGCTGTTGTCGGGGCGATGCAATTCGCCCTTCAGCTGCAGGTTATAGGGGGGGTCTGCGAAAATCAGGTCAATCGACGCATCGGGCAAAGCCCGCATCGCTTCGATACAATCGCCCGCAATTATACTATCGAGGGGCAACGCTTGCGCGCCCCCTGCACTGGTTTTTGCCATTTTACTGCCTCATCTCGGCGGATTTTTCCGCTCTCGTGTGGGGCTAGTTTTGGGCGAGGACTGCAGCCAAGTCAAAATGTTTATTGTATCAAAGCGTTGGCTTTATGCCTTGATACAAGATGTTGTGCACAGGCTTGAATGATCGCCGATGATGCGGTGTTACCCCATGGGTAAGCAAAGCCGCGCGGTGGGCCGCGCTGGGGTAGCCCGCGTTGCGTTCCCAGCCGTAGCCCGGAAACTGTTGCGCCAAGTCCACCATAATGCGGTCGCGCACCGTCTTGGCGACAATCGAGGCCGCCGCGATCGACAGCGACTTTGCGTCACCGCCGATGATTGCCTGCGCGGGCAAATTCAACGCCTTGGGCAGCAGGTTGCCATCCACCAGCACATAATCTGCCCGCAGTCCCGCAACCGCCCGACACATCGCCAGATGCGACGCCTGCAAGATGTTGAGTTCATCGATCTCGGCGACGCTGGCATGGGCTATCGAAACCTGTGCCACCGCCATGATCTGCTCGAACAACACCAGCCGCCGCTTTTCGGACAACTTCTTGGAATCGTTCAATCCTACGGGTATTGCGGCTGGGTCCAGAATCACCGCCGCAGCCGTTACAGGGCCGGCCAAGGGGCCACGGCCAACCTCGTCTACGCCCGCGATGTGGGCAAAACCACCAGCGCGGGCGGCTGTTTCATATGTCATGTCAGGCAGTATTTGCATGGCCCCGTGCAGACCATCTTTGCCGTCAAAGGACAAGGGACTACCCCTGCAGCGCTGCCGCTGCCACGGCATGCACCTTGCGCATCACGGTGGGCAACGCGGTGGGGTCGAGGGGGATGAAACTACCTACCTCGGGGTTCGCCCCAAGGGGCGCGCGGGCGACCATCACCGTCAGTTCCAGATGAAAGTGGGTGAAGGTGTGGCGCGCAATATCGGGCGCGGCCTGCCAATCGGCCTGCAGCGGCGGCGTGGGTATAGGCGGCGTTTCCGCCCAGCCCGAGCCCGGCCAGCCTAGCATACCGCCCAGCAGCCCCTTGTCAGGGCGGCGTTCCAGCAAGAACGCCCCGTCGGCGCGCTGCACGACATACGCTAACCCGAACCGCGTCGGCTGTGGTTTTTTAGGCAGTTTGCGCGGCAGCAAGTGCGCCGTGCCCGCCGCGCGCGCAAGGCAGCCCGCAGTTAGCGGACAAATCACGCAGGCGGGGCTTTTGGGGGTGCAGATCGTCGCGCCCAAATCCATCACGGCCTGCGCATAATCGCCGGGCCGCTGCTGGGGCGTCAGGCGGGCGGCATGGGCCGTCAGAATCGGCTTGGCCGGTGGCAGCGGGGTTTCCTCGTCAAACAACCGCGCCATGACACGTTCGACATTCCCGTCAACCACGGTCGCGGGCAAATCGAACGCGATGGCGGCAATGGCGGCGGCCGTATAAGGCCCAACCCCCGGCAGCGCGAGGAGCCCCTCAAGACTGGCCGGAAAGCGCCCGCCGTGATCGGCAACCACCGTGCGCGCACATTTGAGGAGATTGCGCGCGCGTGCATAATAGCCAAGGCCGGCCCAAGCCTCCATCACGGCGGAGTCGGGCGCCGCGGCAAGGGCCTCGACGGTCGGCCAAAGCGCGGTGAACTTCAGGAAATACGCCTTGACGGCCGCTACCGTGGTCTGCTGCAGCATCACCTCGGACAGCCAGATGTGGTAGGGGTCGGGCCGCTGGCCGGCCTTGCTCAGCGCAGGCGGAATCCGCCACGGCATCTGCCGCGCGTTCTGGTCGTACCAGTGCAAAAGAAGGTCGGATTCGACGGACAATCGTCGCCTGCCTGTTATCGGATCGGTTGGAATTTAGGCTGTTTCTTTGACAGATCCCTTGGCCAAACGCCAGCCCGCAGCGTATGATGGGCTATGGCACCCAGACACGGCAAGAAATTCACCCTGACAAGCACTTTGGTCGCCGCGCAGATTCGCGCTGTGGGCGAGCAGCGCGGCTTTGCTGCCGCGCGCCTGCTGACACACTGGCCTGAAACAGTCGGCACCGCTTTGGCCGCCACCTGCCGCCCCGTTAAAATTACCTATGGGCGCGCGGGCGTGGGTGCGACACTGGTTTTGCTGACAACAGGTGCGCAGGCCCCCATGTTGGAGATGCAGCGCGACGAAATTCGGCAAAAAGTGAATGCCGTCTACGGCTATAATGCGATTGCGCGCATCCAAATCACCCAAACAGCTGCGGTCGGTTTCGCCGAAGGGCAGGCGCAATTTTCCCCTGCGCCGCCCGCAAAAGCAGCCGCCAACCCACCGGAAATTCAGCAAAAGGCGGAATCGATTACACATTCCGTTCAGGACACGGGTTTGCGACTTGCGTTGGAAGCGTTGGCAGCCAATGTTCTCGTCAAATCGAATGGAAAACCCAAGGGGGCCCAATGACCATCATTCGCAACATGGCGACTGCCGCTGCATTCGCTATCGCAGGCGGTTTTTATGCTGGGGGCGCAATGGCCCAAGACACCGCTGTGACCGAGGTTGCGCCCAGCACGATCACCGAAATGGCGATCGGTGCCGAAGATGCACCTATTACCTTTATCGAATACGCGTCGTTCACCTGCCCGCACTGCGCGAACTTCCACGACAACCAGTTTCAACAGCTGAAAGAAAACTACATTGACACCGGCAAGGTGCGTTTCATTTTCCGCGAAGTGTATTTCGACCGCTTTGGCCTGTGGGCGTCGATGATCGCCCGTTGCGGCGACAACAGCACCCGATTCTTTGGGATCAGCGATATTCTGTTCGAAAACCAGCAAAGCTGGATCGGCAGCGGCGACCCGGCCGAGATTGCCAACAACTTGCGCGCCATTGGCCGCGAGGCTGGCATGAACGACGCCACCATCGACGCATGCATGAACAACCAAGACTTGGCCCAGTCGCTGGTGGCTTGGTTCACGCAAAACGCCGAAGACGACAAGGTCAACGCAACGCCGACCCTGTTCATCAACGGCCAGCAATATTCCAACATGAGCTATGAGAACATCGCGTCCATTCTGGATGCCGAGCTGGCGAAGTAAAACTAAGGAGCGGACCGCAGGGTCTGCCCTTTTTGCAAAATGGGGGTCAGCGTGATGCGCTGGCCCCCTTCCATTTTGGGGTCGTTGTGACGCGCGGCGATAATCTCGGCGGCCTTCTGGCCGGCTTCGCGGCGGCAGGCGTCCATCGTCGCCAATCGCAGCGGCAAGCCATCCAGCAATTCGATATTGTTGAAGCCCGCCAAGCCGATATCGGCCGGGATGTTGCGGCCGCGGGCCAGCAATTCCAGCAAGCCGCCTGCCCCGACCATGTCGTTTGCGTAGTAAATGAAGTCGAGGCCGGGGACCTGGTCCAGCAGATTTGCTGTTTCCTCGCGCCCTTTTTGCAAGGCGGACGAACCCTCGTAGCGAACGCGCACGGCAATCTCGATCCCGTGGGCAGCCAATGCGCTTTCGAACCCCTCCAGCCGCTTGCGGGCGCGCAGGTCGTGTTCCATCCCCGTGCCGACAAAACCGATCCGGCGGTACCCTGCGGCGGCGATCGCCTCGCCCATCTGCTGGCCCGCACGGCGCTGCGAAATGCCGACCATGGCGTCAACCGGCTCGCCGTCGACGTCCAGAACCTCGACCACGGGGATGCCTGCGCGCTTCATCATCGCAACACTGGCTTCGGTGTGTTCAAGCCCTGCAATGATTACCCCCGACGGGCGCCACGACAGCATTTCGAACAGAACTTTTTCTTCTTTTTCAGGCGAGTAATCGGTCACCCCGACCACGGGCTGCAACCCCGTCCCGTCCAGCGTCGCCGAAATCCCCGAAAGAACCTCGGGGAAAACCATGTTGCCCAGCGACGGGATGACAACCGCCACCAGATTGACCCGCTGCGACGCCAGCGACCCGGCGATTTTATTGGGCACATAGCCAAGGCTGCGCGCCGCCTCTTGCACCTTCAGGCGCGTCGCCTCGGACACATCGCCCTTGCCGCGCAGCACACGGCTGACTGTCATTTCGCTGACGCCCGAGGCTTCAGAAACATCACGAAGGGTCAAAAGGCGCTGGCGCGGTCGTGTCACGGTCGTCCCCGAGGATCAATTTTCCCACAACACTAGCCTGCAGGCGCAAGATTTCCTAGCCTGCCAAAGGCCAAAGATTGACCTTTGCACCAAAATAGGGACAAGGGGCGCTGGGGCCCCGTAGCTCAGGGGATAGAGCGACCGCCTCCTAAGCGGTAGGTCGGTGGTTCGAATCCACCCGGGGTCACCATTATGCGCCAGCGGCCAATATGGCCTGCAGCCCCACGCGGTAGTTGGGGTAGCGCAACGTGATGCCAAGGTCTTCCTTGATCTTGCGGTTGCAGACGCGGCGGCTTTCCATGAAAAACCCGCGCGCCATAGGCGACAGGGCGGCGGTTTCAAAATCCTCGGCGGGGGGCAGCGGCAGGCCAGCGATTTCGGCGGCGTAGGCCACGACATCGGCATTCGGCGCAGGCAGATCATCGGCCAGGTTATAGACGCCGGGTGCGGGTGCCAGCATCGATGCGCGCAGCACTTGGGCAATATCGTCGACGTGGATGCGCGAGAACACTTGCCCTTCGCGAATGATGCGCCGCTGTGTGCCTGCACGCAGGCCCGCAAAAGGCGCGCGACCCGGCCCGTAAATACCCGAAATCCGGAAGATATGCGTTGCGCGGACAACATCGACCCATGACCGCTCGGCCTTGATGCGATCGCCCGCGCGGTTGCCAATGGGCGACACGCTGGCGGTTTCATCCACCCATGCGCCCTGCCGGTCGCCATAAACGCCGGTGCTGGATAAATAGCCGAGCCACGCGGGTTGGTGGTCGATGATGTCTTCGGCGATGGCCAGCCAGAACGGGTCAATCCCGCCTTCTGGTGCGGCAGACACCAACACATGCGTGGCCCATGCGACGTGCGGGGCCAGATCGGTATCGGGCAGCAGCAGCGGGGTGACACCCTGCATCTGCGCCATGCGTTCGGGGCGGCGGGTTGTGGCGCGCACCTCGGTGCCCGCTGGCAGCGCCCGCACCAGCGCCTCGGCCACATAGCCATGCCCCAGTGACAGCAGCCGCATCGTCATACCGCCGCAAACGTGCGGTCGAGCAGGTCTTGCAGGGCGACGGCATCGGCCTCGGTGAAGGCGGCGGGCTGGTTGCTGTCGATGTCGAACACCGCGATCAGATCGCCCGCGCCGTTGCGCACGGGCAGGACAATCTCGCTGCGGGTCGAGGATGAACAGGCGATGTGACCCGGGAAGGCCTCGACATCGGGCACCAGTTGCACGGTGCCGGTGCGCGCCGCCGCACCACAAACACCGCGCGAAAACGGGATCTGCAAACAGCCGTGGCCGCCCTGATAGGGGCCGATCTTCAGCATTTGGGGCGCTGTCACGCGGTAGAACCCCGTCCAATCAAAGCGTTCGTCAGCGTGGTGAACCTCGGCCGCGACGGTCGCCATCAGGGCCACGGCATCATCTTCGCCTGCCACCAGCGCGGCGACGGTTTTCGACAGTTCGGTATAATCGACAGTCATCGGAGTGCTTTCAGCCTAATTCATCTGAACTTGCAGCGCATAGACGCCGCCGGAAAACGGGCCGAACATGGTCGGCACATCGGGATGGCCCACAGGATCGCCCGATTGATCCAGCACCAGATTCTGTTCCGAGACATAGGCGACGTAATACGACTCCTCGCTCTCGGCCAGCAGGTGGTAGAAGGGTTGATCCTTGCGCGGGCGGATATCTTCGGGGATCGACTGGTACCACCCTTCGGAATTTGCAAATTCGGGATCGACGTCGAAAACCACACCGCGAAAATGATGCACGCGGTGACGGACGATCTGCCCCAAGTGGAATTTAGCGCGTGTCGTGAACATGGCCGCTCCTTGCATCTTGGGGTGATCTTGCCGGATCGGGGGCGATATGTCCATGCAGCGGCCCGATTTACCCCCGCGCCACACGTCTGCGTGAGGGTACCGGCGGGAAGGCGCGCGCGGATAAATACAAAGGTTCCCAAACCATCCACCTTGGGGTAAACTTGACGCAATAAAATAAAATATGGCCCGAGGCAGATGAGCAGAACTATTCGAGCCCTGTTGCTTGCGATTCTTGTCGCGGGCTGTGGCAGCCGTGAATTCAGCGCCCCCCGCAATCTGGACGATGCCTGCAGCATTGTGGCACAGCGCCCGCAGTATCTGCGCGCCTTTACGGCGACAGAACACAAATGGGGCGTGCCCGTCTCTGTGCAGATGGCGATCATCTACCAAGAAAGCAAATTCATCGGCAACGCCCGCCCCCCGCACCAGTATACGCTGGGTGTTTTGCCAATCGGGCGGCAATCCTCGGCCTATGGTTACAGCCAGGCGCTGGATGGCACGTGGGACGAATATGTCCAGATCACCGGCCGCCGCAGCGCGCAGCGCCACGAAATCCGCGATGCCACCGACTTTATGGGCTGGTATATGAGCGGCACCCGCAACGAGCTGAACATCCCCATGAACGATACGCGCAACCAGTATCTGGCGTATCACGAGGGCCGGAACGGCTACCGCCGTGGCAGCCACAATTCCAAAGCATGGCTGATGCGCATCGCATCCGAATTGGAAGGCCGTGCGATCATGTATGACGCACAGCTGCGGGCGTGCGGACGCATCTGAGTTTAGGCGGATCTGAATGTAAAAGCCCCGCCAGCGTAACTGGCGGGGCTTTTTGTTAGCGGCGTTCCCAGCGGCGCATTTCGGATTCGATGTTGAAGATCGAATCCGATAGCTGCCCGCCCAGCCTGATCTGCGAGAGACTGACCGTCGTGCGCCCGCCCGCTTGGTCAATCACCGTCCACTGCCACAGCGTCATCGGGTTGGTGGCGAATACCAGCTCGATCGATCCGTATTCGGGGTGGTCGGGGTCTTGCGCGGTTACGGTGGCCCGATCGCCCTGCACTTGCAGACCGCGCACCATATTGCGCCGCGACAGGTCGACATTGCGTTCCAAGATGATGTTCAGCGGTGTCTGGTTCAGCGGGTATCGGTCGGGCGGCAGGTTGGATCGCGGATCAAAGATCGCCAGCTGCCCGCCCGAGGCCAGCATCAGCGTATCATCCCCCGCATATTCGAACCGCAGGCGGCCCGGCCGTTTGATATAGATGGTCCCGCTGGACCGGCTGCCGTCTGAATTGGCTTGTGTGAACTGCCCTTCGACCGTTTGCAGCCCGTTCAAATAAGCCGAAATCTGATCCAGCGATACTTGCTGTTGCGCCAGCGCGGGCAGGCTGCTTGCCGCCAAGACGGGGGCGGCTGCGGCCAGACCGGCAATCATGTTACGTCTGTTCAGGATCATGTTTTTCCCCAAGGGCTTGTTTCCCTTAATGTCGGGGCGCAAAGCAGGGCCGTCAATGACGGCCCTGCAGTCAGCCGATAACAGAGGCGTGCGGCAGCCCCAAACCGGCGGGATTTCGCCCTGCCCTACGGCTCGGGCAGCAGAATGTCGCGCTTGCCCACGTGGTTTGCGGGGGTAACGACGCCCTGCTCTTCCATCTGCTCAACCAGACGCGCGGCCTTGTTATAGCCGATGCCCAGCTTGCGCTGGATGTAGCTGGTCGAACACTTGCGATCCCGCGCAACGATAGCAACGGCCTGATCGTACAGCGCGTCATCGCCCGTGCTGTTGCCGCCGGTGTTCAGGCCCAGCACAGCGTCGATGTCGCTTTCGGTGTCGTCATCGGGCCCCTCGACCACACCCGACTGGTAATCCGGCGGGCCATAGGTTTTTAGGTAGTTGACGATTTCTTCGACTTCCTCGTCCGACACGAACGGGCCGTGCACGCGCGTGACGCGACCGCCGCCAGCCATATAAAGCATATCGCCCATGCCCAGCAGCTGCTCGGCACCCTGCTCGCCCAAAATGGTGCGGCTGTCGATTTTCGACGTCACTTGGAAGCTGATCCGTGTGGGGAAGTTCGCCTTGATCGTGCCGGTGATCACATCGACCGAAGGCCGCTGCGTTGCCATAATCAGGTGGATCCCCGATGCGCGGGCCATCTGCGCCAGCCGCTGAATGCAGGCCTCGATTTCCTTGCCAGCGACCATCATCAGGTCGGCCATCTCGTCGACGATCACCACGATGAAGGGCAGCAGCTGCGGTTGTGTTTCCTCGGTCTCGAAGATGGGATCGCCGGTTTCTTCGTCAAAACCGGTCTGGACGGTGCGGCTGAACATCTCGCCGCGCGACAAGGCGTCGCGCACGCGGCCATTGTAGCCCTCGATGTTGCGCACACCCATGCGCGACATCTTGCGGTAGCGCTCTTCCATTTCCGCCACGACCCACTTCAGGGCGACGACGGCCTTTTTGGGGTCGGTCACCACGGGCGACAGCAGATGCGGGATGCCGTCGTAAACCGACAGTTCCAGCATTTTTGGGTCGATCATGATGAGGCGGCATTCGTCCGGCGACAGCTTGTACAGCAGCGACAGGATCATCGTGTTGATCGCCACCGACTTCCCCGAACCCGTCGTACCCGCGATCAGCAAGTGGGGCATCTTGGCCAGATTGGCGACGATCGCCTCGCCGCCGATGTCTTTGCCCAAAGCCAGCGGCAGGCGCATCTGTTCGTTGCCGTATTCACTGGCTTCCAGAATCTCGCGCAGAACCACTTTTTCGCGGCGGGCGTTGGGCAGCTCGATCCCGATGACGGTGCGCCCCGGAACGGTCGAAACGCGCGCCGACAGCGCCGACATCGAACGGGCGATGTCGTCGGCCAAGCCGATGACGCGGCTGGCTTTCAGGCCGGGCGCTGGCTCCAGCTCGTACATCGTCACGACGGGGCCCGGGCGAACCGAGACGATCTCGCCCTTGATGCCGTAATCCTCCAGCACAGTCTCGAGGAGACGCGCGTTTTCCTCCAACTGGTCGTCGGACAGGTCGTGCCGCTCGATCTCGGACGGGTCGCTCAGCAGGGCGATGGGCGGCAGTTCGTAATCGGCAAAGCGGCTTTTCTCGATCTGCGCGCGGCCCGCTGCTTGGCCCGAACGCTCTAGCGCGCCCATGCCGACGGCGCGCGTGACGCGGGCCTGCGGGTGGATTTGGGCAGTGCCCGTGCTTTCCCAGCTTTGGCCCGCATCCAACAACAGATCTTCGCCCAAGTCAGCCATGTCGGGGTCAAAGATGTTCAGCGGCGGCTCCTCGGCGGTGTTTGCGGCAACCAAGGGGCTGTTTTGCGTGAAATCGATGCCCTGCCCCGCAGTAGGGGAGGGGGGGCGCGGTGTTTCAAAACGGGGTGCATCAAAACGGGGCGCATCAAAGCGCGCCTCTTCGATGTGGGTATGGCTGGTCGCAGGTGCGTCAACCGCAGGGGCGCGCACAGACGGCGCGGGCATGTGCGGCACCATACCGGCAGGCGCAGACGGCATCGTCGGGCGCGGCGGAACGGGCGGCAGCACGCGGCCAGCCTGCTCAGCCCGCACGGCCGCAGGGGCGACCGGACGATGCGGCATCGGCGGCAGAACATGGTGGCCGGTAACCCCATCGGCCTGCACAGGCGCGGCGTGAACCTGCGGCGCAGTGGGCGTGTGGAAATGCGCCGGACGTGCGGGTTTTGGGGGCAGCACAGCCCAGCCTTCGCCATCATGCCCCATGTCGTGGTGCACGGCGGCGGGCGCAGCATAGGATGCAACTGGGGGCACCAGCGGCGCGGCCATTTGGGCCACCAGCGGCGCCATGGTTGCGGTCAAGGGCGGCTCGACCCGCAGGCCGGTATCGGGCAGCGCGGCGCGGCGCGGGCGCGGCACGGGTTGGGGGGCGACAAGCGGGTTGATCACCCCTTCGTCGTCTTTGCGCGCGGCAATCGCCTCGGAAATCTTGCTGCGAATGCGGTCGCCGTCGGGCATGCCCACCGCATCGGTGCGCGGCTGACGCGCAACCAATTCGGGTGTCGGCAGGTCGTTGCGCGGGAATTCACGGGCAGGCTCGATCCCGGCGGCGCGTCGGAAGATCCCCGAAGCGCGCGAGAGGAAACCGGCAGGCTCGCGCGCAGGCGGTTCGGTCACATCGTCAAAGCGGTGGATATGCGAGGCCACTTCATCCCACGCCGGCGGATAGGGCGCGGGGCCATCACCAAATGGGCGCGGCATGTCGTCTTCATCCAGACGCGCACGGGGCGGCATGGGGGCATCCTGCACGGCATCCAATGCAGGCGGCGCTGGCGGGATCGACGCTCCGGCTGCGGGGCGAATGACTGCCGCTTTGCGATGTGCAACTTCTGGGGTGAAGTCATCTAGCGGCGGGGCATTCACAGCCGCGCGAGCGCCATCACGCGCCGCGTCGCGGGCGAACATGTTGCCACGCGGGCGCTGTGCCTCGGCCGGGTCGTAGGCGGGTGTATCGTAAACGGGGACATCATAGCCCAGATCGTCATCCTCGACCACGAAATCGTCAAAGCCTTGGTCATCGTTATAGGTCTGGCTGCGCGCGGCTTGGCGGCTTTCCAAACGGCCCGCCAAATGCTGCGCCATGCCCGCCGATGCCCCCCGCGACAACGCCGAGGCGCTGCGCGACAGCGCCGCACCCCGATCCGCCGCGCCCTTGAGGAAACTGGCCCCGGCCAAAGCGCCCGCCAGCGACCCGCCAAAGACTGCAGCGCCCAAAGTGCGCACCTCACGCAGGGTTACGCCCAAGGCATAGAGGGTCATGCCAGCCCCGCCGACGAACAACAGCCCCGACAGCAGGCCCGTGGCAAAGGAATTGCCGATCGGCGCAACCGTCAGCAGCATGGACAGCACTGTATAGCCCAGCATGCCGCCCGCACGGTAATTATAGCTGCCTTGGCCTTCGGGGGCCAATGTCGCCAGAAACAGCGATGTGACGACAATCGCAACGGGGATGAACGTGGCGCGCGCCATGGCGCGGTCGTCACCACGGTGGAACACGAAACGCAGGCCCCACGCGACCATACCCAGCGGCACGATCCAAGCAGCCTTGCCCACCACCATGAACATCGGGTGCGACAAGGATGCGCCCAACGGCCCCAGCCAGTTGCGAACCGGCGCATCGGTGGCGTTCAGCCAGTTGGGATCTTCGGGGGAATGTGTGGCCAGCATGACCCATGCCAGCAAACCGGCAAAGGCGACGATGCCGCCGATCACCTCTTTGCCGCGACGCTCGATCAGCGCCTGTAGGTCACCGCCCAGCAATGGGTCGCGGTCGCGTGTTGGATAGGCCATCGCTTAACCCCCTTCGTTGCCGTAAAGACAGCTGCGGATCAGATGCAAGCCGCGCTCGGTCGTTTCCAGATCTTCCACCAGCGCGACACGGATATACCCCTTGCCGGGGTTGAAGCCGTCAATCTCGCGCGACAGATAGGCGCCGGGCAGAACCCGCACGCCGGTTTGCGTCCAAAGCTTGATGGCCGCTTCCTCGCCATCGGGGACGGGCAGCCACAGGAAAAAGCCGCCCTGCGGGGGCATATAGCCCGGCACGTTCCCGAAAATACGGTCGGCAATTGCGTATTTCTGCTGATAAAGGGCGCGACTTTCATCGACATGCGCCTCGTCCGCCCAAGCGCGCTCGGACACGCGCTGCAGCGGCAGCGGAATGGGCGCCCCGTTATAGGCCCGCAACTGCCGCATCAGCGCGACCGAGCGCGGCCCGCCAGCGGCAAAGCCCGACCGCAGCCCCGGCAGGTTCGACCGTTTGGACAGCGAATGGAAGATCACCACGCGTTCGGGGTCGGCCCCCATCGCATGGGCGACTTGCAGCGCGCCAGTGGGGGGGGCGTCGCGCCAGATCTCGGAATAGCATTCGTCCGCAAAAATCCGGAAATCGTGTTTCTCGGCCAGCGCGATCAGCTGCTGCCAGTATTCCGTACTGGCCACCGCGCCCTGCGGATTCGCAGGCGAGCAGATATAGGCGATCGTCGTGCGGTCCAGAACATCGGCGGGCAGCGACGCGAAATCGGGCAGATGCCCCGTGTCCGCGGTGGCGGGCACATAGACAGCCTCGGCCCCGACAGAAATGCTGGCGATGGCATAGACCTGATAAAACGGGTTCGGCATCAGCACCACGGGACGCTGGCCGTTTTTGGTTTCGGGCGACAGCGCCATGGCGGCGTTATACAGCCCCTCGCGCGTGCCGTTCAGCGTGACGATCTGCGCGGGCGGCACCGCAATGCCGTAGCGGCGCTGCAGCCACCCCGAAATGGCGCCCAACAGCTCGGGCGTGCCGTCGTTCGGGGGGTATTTGCTGAATTCGCCGACATGCGCGGCCAGAACCTCGGGCACGAAGGCCGGAAAGGCATGGCGAGGCTCGCCAATGGTCATAGAAATGGGCGCGCCACCTGCAGGCAGGTGGTCGATCAACGTGCGCAGGCGCGGGAATGCGTATTCCGGAAGGCCGGAAAACCGCTCGGGTTCGTTCATGGCTGCCTCAGGTCGGGGTCGTTTGGTGCCCCTTTTCATTGAAAACTATCGGAAAGACCGGCGGCATGTCCAGAAAAACGCGGCAGTCAAAGGGGGCTGCCGCGAAAATGTGGCAGATTCGCCCCCCTTTTTCAGGCCAAAGCCCGCTCGGCTGCGGCGGCGATCCGCAGCACCTTGCCCTGATCTTGCGGCAGCGCGTTCAACAGCAGGCCCGTCATCGGCGTGTCCAACGGCAAATTGACCGAGGCGAGGCCGAACAAATTGGCCAGCCGCGTGTTACGCAGCGCCATCAGATTAACCTTTTTATAATAGTCATCATCCGCAATCAGGCGGCTGACACTGGGCGCCACGATGGGCGCGGCCGGGCACAATATTGCATCGAACCCAGCGGTTTCAGCCGCATAGGTGCGGCGCAGCGCGTGCAGATCATCCCACGCGGCGATGTAATCGGGCGCGGGAACCTGCTGCCCCGCTGCGACGCGTTCGTAAATTTGGGCGAACATCTTTTCGGGCGCGGGGGTAATGTAGTCGCGCCAAAAGGCCCACGCCTCGGGGGCGTACAGCAGGGCGGCTAGGGGGTAGGCCGATGCCACAGCAGGCAGTGACAGCCGCGTGATGCTGGCCCCCGCCTGCCCCAGCCGCGCAATGGCGCGGTCGGTTGCATCGGCAACGGCGGGGTCCAGATCATCGCCCACCACGGTATCGAGCACCGCCAAGCGCACCCCCTGCAGGCTGGCATCCGCCAGATCGACCTGCGCCCCGCCCAAAGCGGCATCCAGCAACATCGCATCCTCGACCGAGCGGGCCAGCGGGCCGATCGTATCGAAACGGCGGCACAGCGGCACCACACCGTCCAGCGAATGCGCGCCGTGCGCGGGCTTGAAGCCAACCAGTCCCTGCCAAGCCGACGGCAATCGGATCGAGCCGCCCGTGTCCGACCCGATGGCCCCCGCCGCAAGGCCAAACGCCAGCGACGCTGCCGCCCCTGACGACGACCCCCCCGGCGCAAGATCATCGCCATGCACATTCGGGGCGGTTGCCGTCACCGGATTATAGCCAAGGCCGGAAAACGCGATCTCGCTGAGGTGGGTTTTGCCCAAAAACACAAGGCCCGCCTTTGTGCCGTCGCGCAGAATGGCCGCGTCTTCGGTGGGGATGCGCCCCTCCATCAGGGCGGTTCCCGCCTCGGTCGCGATATCTTTGCTGTCGATCAGATCCTTCCAGCTGACGGGTACGCCATCCAGCAGGCTGCGGCGGTTGCCTGCCCGCGCACGGGTACGGGCGGCTTCGGCCTCGGCTTTGGTGCGGGCTGGATGGGTGCGGGCGTAGATATGCGCGGCCTTGGGGTGCGCGGCGATGGCGTCCAGATAACACTCGGCCAGCGCGACAGGGTCGATCCGCCCTGTCCCGATCGCACGCCCCAGATCTGCCGCTGTGGCAAACAGCCAGTTTTCCATGATCCACCCCCTGCTTGTTGCTGCTACCCTAGCACGCAATCGCGCATGGACAATCGCCCGCGCGCGCCCTAGCACTTTGGCCATGGAATACGACGTTCTGATCATCGGGGGCGGGCTGAACGGGCCTGCGCAAGCGCTGGCGCTGGCGCGCGGGGGGCTGCGCTGCGCTGTCATTGACGCGATGCCGGTCGAAACGCGCAGCGCCGACCAGTTCGATGGGCGCAGCTATGCCCTTTCGGCCGGAACGGTGCGCATGCTGGGCCGCCTTGGCGCATGGCCCGCAGATCACGCCACCCCGATCCGCCAGATCAAGGTGACCGATGGCCGTGCGGGCGAAGGCCCTGCCCCCTTCATGCTGCATTTCAACGCGGCCGAGGGTGACGACGGCCCCATGGGCCAGATGATCGAAGACCGCTACCTGCGCCGCGCGCTGCTGTCGGCGCTGGCCGCGCAGCCGCGGATCGACCACATCGCCCCGGCCAAGGTCATCGCGCAGGCCGTCACCACCAGCGGCGCGCGTGTCACACTGCACGACGGGCGGGTGTTGCACGGGAAACTATTGATCGGTGCCGATGGCAAATCCAGCGGTACGGCCAGCCGCGCTGGCATCGACCGCAGCCCCCGCCCCTATGGGCAAATGGCTGTAACCTGCGCTATTGCCCACACTCTGCCGCATCACGGCATCGCCCACCAATTCTTTATGCCCGGCGGCCCGCTGGCCATTCTGCCCCTGCCCGACAACCGCAGCTCGATCGTTTGGAGCGAGGACGAAACCCGTGCCCGCGCGCTGATGGCGATGGATGACGCAGGCTTTCTGGCCGCGCTACGCCCCGCCTTCGGCAGCTTTCTGGGCGAGATCACACTGGCAACGCCCCGCAGCGCCTTTCCCCTTAGCCTGTCGCTGGCGGAACGCTTTGTCGCGCCGCGCGTCGCTTTGGTGGGGGATGCTGCGCATGGGCTGCACCCTGTGGCTGGCCAAGGGCTGAATGCGGGCCTGCGTGACGTCGCCGCGCTGACCGATGTAATCACCGCCGCGCGCCAACGCGGCGAGGATATTGGCGCGATTGATGTGCTGGCCCGTTACCAAACATGGCGCCGCCCCGAAATTCTGGCGCTGGCGCTGGTGACCGACGGCACGACGAAACTGTTTTCGAACGACAACAGCATGCTGCGGGCGGCACGCGACATCGGCCTCGGGGCGATCAACGCGCTGCCGCCCTTGCGCCGCGCCATGATGCGCGAGGCGGCGGGTATCAGCCCTAGCCTGAACGGCCTGCCTACGTTGATGGGGTAAAAACCTCGGCCGCCAGCGCATCCAGATCATCTGGCGGCAGCGGGCGGCGGCGCAGAACGCCGCGGTGCAGGTCGTTGGCCGCGCCTGCCCGATCGGCCATGTGGGCAAGCAGCAGCGCCGCAGCCTCGGGCAAGGCTAAACCGTGGCGCAGGGCAAAGCGCTTGACCGCAGGCTCGCGCATGACAATGCGATAGGGCGGCGCTTTGTCGGGGTCATAGCCGTTGGAAAAGTTCACGGCCCGACGCCGTCAACCGCCAGCATATAGCCCGACCCCCGCACCGTTTGCAGGTAGCGCGGCTGGCGGCTGTCAGGTTCCAGCTTGCGGCGCAGCCGCGTAATTTGCACATCGACCGCGCGTTCCTGCAGCGGCTCGGGGCCACGGCTCATTTCCTCGACCAACTCTGTGCGGGTGACCACGGCGCCCGCGCGCGCGGCCAGCACGCGCATCAACTGCGCCTCGGTCGCGGTTAGGCGCTGCAAGGTGCCGTGCAGCCACAACTCGCCGCGTTCGGCATCATAGCGGGCCGCGCCCATCTGTAGCACCTTGGGTTGGTTCGCCCGCAATTCCGTGGTCGGCGTGCGGCGCAGCACGGCATTGATGCGCAGCAGCAGCTCCTTCGGCTCGAACGGTTTCGACAGGTAGTCGTCGGCCCCAGCCTCCAGCCCCGAGATCCGGTCCGATGTCTCGCCCCGCGCGGTCAGCAGCAACACCGGCACCCCGAGGGTGCTGCGGATGTCGCGGCAGAACGTAATGCCGTTTTCACCCGGCATCATCACATCCAGCACCACCAGATCGAATTCCAGCCCCGCCAGCAAACGCCGCGCATGGGCCGCATCGCGCGCAGCCGTCACCAGAAAGCCGTTGCGCTGCAAGAATTTCTGCAGCAGCGCCCGAATGCGCGCATCGTCATCGACGATCAACAGATGCGGCTGATCCATGGTGGCTCTCCCTTGGTCTTTGACTAGCGCCCGCCGGTTACGGGGCCGGTCAGGATTTCATCGTCAGGCTTTCATAGATGCGCCGCTCGTCCAAATCCATCATTGCCTCAAGCACGGTGCGAAAACCAGCCACTGCTTCGGGGCCAGCGGCGCGATAGGCGCGCCGCATGCGGTCAGTCTGCACGTCGGCCAGCGCCTGTTCCAGCTTTGCGCCGTTCTCGGTCAGATAGAGGTGCCGCTCGCGCTTATCCTCGGGGCCGACACGGGAATCGATCATTTGGTCTTCGATCAATACACGCAAAACGCGGTTCAGGCTTTGCTTGGTAATGCCCAAAATGGTCAGCAGCCCGTTCACCGTCATACCCGGGCGGCGGTTAACAAAGTGCAGCACACGGTGATGCGCGCGGCCATAACCATAGTCGACCAGGATCCGGTCAGGCTCGCTGGTGAAGCCGCGATAGGCGAAATACATCGCCACGATTCCCTTGCGCAGCTGTTCATCCGTCAGGAACAGCAGGGCCTGCCCCCCCTGAAATCCGGCGCTATCGGACATGACGTCATCCTCTCATTCTTTTGACGCACAATATGTCAGCGTCGTTGACATTCCAAGTTCGAAGCATTACGAAAGCCACAATTTCGCGCAACATTATATCCATAATTACCTGTTTACGCGAAACAAGTGGAATTTGGAGGATACGGCGATGGCCGGGAACTATGATGATCGTGACGGCAAAATCTGGATGGATGGCAAGCTGGTCGAATGGCGCGACGCCAACGTCCACATTCTGACCCACGCGTTGCACTACGCCTCCTCGGTGTTCGAGGGAGAGCGGTGCTACAATGGCAAAATCTTCAAGGGTGTCGAGCACTCGAAGCGCCTGCGCGCGTCGGCAAACTTGTTGGATATGGAAATCCCCTATTCGGTCGAAGAAATCGAAGCCGCCAAATACGAGATGCTGAAAGCCAACGGCTGGACCGACGCCTACGTCCGCGCCATCGCGTTCCGCGGCGCTGGCCCCGAAATGGGTGTCTCCTCCGAAGGTAACCCCGTGCGTCTGGCGATTGCTGGCTGGGAATGGGGTGCCTATTACGGCGACGCGAAAACCAAGGGGGCCCGTATCGGCATCTCGAAGTGGAAGCGCCCCTCGCCCGAAACCATCCCCGTGGCCGCCAAGGCTGCCGGCCTTTACATGATCTGTACCATGTCCAAGCACGCCGCGCATGCGCAGGGTTATTCCGATGCGCTGTTCATGGATTACCGCGGCTATGTGGCCGAGGCGACCGGTGCGAACATCTTCTTCGTGAAAGACGGCGAAGTACACACCCCGCTGGCCGATGCATTCCTGAACGGCATCACCCGTCAGACCGTCATCCAACTGCTGCGCGAGAAGGGCATCACCGTCCACGAACGCCACATCGAGCCATCAGAGCTGGAAACGTTCGAGCAGTGCTGGCTGACCGGCACTGCCGCTGAAGTGACGCCGGTGTCCTCGATCGCCGACACTTATAACTACGAAATCGGTGCCCTGACGCTGGACATCGCCGAGACCTACGAAAAGTACGTCCGCAGCTAAGCCGCTGGGCAGAATTGAAAAGGGCGGCCTGTCGGGCCGCCCTTTTTCACGCAGGTGGAGTTACCTTGCGCTGGCGCGCGCGCTGCTTGCCCAGGTATTGCTCACGCAGGATAATCACGATGCCCGCCGCAATGATGATGGCCCCGCCGACCAACATGTTCACCGTCGGCACATCGCCAAACACCACATAGCCAATCACCAACGCAAACAACATCGACATATAGTCGAATGGCGCGACCAGCGATGCGTCGGCATAGCGGTAGGCCGATGTCATAAATATCTGCGCCAGCCCGCCCAGTAACCCTGCCGAGATCAGCAGCACGGCCTGCAGCGGTGTCGGCACCACCCAGCCAAACGGGATTGTCAGCAGCGACATCAGCGAAGCCGATACCGAAAACCAGAAAACGATCGAGGCCGTACTTTCGGAATCGACCAACCTGCGAACGATGATTTGCACCAGTGCGGCAAAAAACGCCGCTGCCAACGCCATCACCACACCCAGCGCACTGCTGGTGCCCTGCCCGCCCACCAGATTGGGCCACAGCACGATCAACACCCCGACCAGCCCCAACGCTACGCTGGTCATGCGAAAGGCACGCACCTTCTCGTGCAGCAGGACGGCGGCAAAGATTACGACCAGCAGCGGGGATGTGTAGCCGATGGCCGTTGCCTCGGGCAGGGTCAGGTAGGCGACGGCAGCAAACCCAAAGAGCATGCTGCTGGTGCCGATAACGCCCCGCATCAGGTGGCCCAGTGGGTTCGACGTGCGCAGGCCTGTCCGCAGCTCGCCCCGCGCCAGCAGCCATGCGAAGATGACCGGCGTCGCGAAGACGGATCGGAAGAATACCGCTTGCCCCGGTGGGATATCGTCAGAGACGTATTTGATCATGGATTGCATGACCAGAAAAAGAAGGACGGACAAGACCTTCAGCGCGATGCCATGAAGCGGGGACATTTGAGCGGCTTTTGGATTGGGAACCTAACGCCCCTGTGCCCGAACCGGCACGGAATGAAAAGCCCGATTAGGGCGCGCCGCGACACCTGTGGCCGCGGCGACAGCCCCCAGCGTCAAGCGTAGACGGATTCTTTGCCGAAATGCTTGGTCAGAAGGTAGTAAACAACGGCACGATACTTGTTGCGCTCGGATTTGCCGTAGGTCTCGATGACGGTCGCGATGGCGGCATCCAGCTCGGGGCTGTCGGGCAGACCCAGCTTTTTCATCAGAAAGTTCTTTTTGACGGTTTCAAGCTCGGTCGGGTCGCTGGCAGCCACGGTTTCGGAATCGGCGTTATAGATCGCCGGCCCCACCCCGATCGTCACCTTGGTCAGCAGCGCCAGATCCGGCTGAACACCGCATTTGTCACTGAGATCTGCTGCATACTTCGCGATAAGATCGTCTCGTTTGCCCATGGTCTACTCCTTCAAATAGATGGTGCATGTTCACCCCAGATGGACAGCAAGGCAAGCATGAATGCAAAAGGAAGGGCCGGGTGGATACCACCCGGCCCTTCGCCCTCGGGAATGCAACTAACCGAGGATCCTAGAAGCGCACTTGTGCGCCGACATAAACGTTGCGACCTGCACCGTTGCTGCCGTTATCAATACCCCACGGCACATAGACCTCGTCGCCGGCATTCGAAACCTTGGCCGTAACGGCAAGGTTGTCGGTGACCATGTAGCTGGCGAAGACGTCCCACAGGCCGTAGGATTCCGTCGTGTCCTTGGTGGTGTACGACGTGCCGCCAGCCGTGTAGCTGTAGGTCGCGCCAGCCGTCAAGTTACCGTCCAGGAAGTGACCGGCGACCGTCGCCGAATAGGTGCTGCTGGGTTGCAGGTCATAGTTCGAACCGTCTGCAATTTCCGATTTGGAATTCGTGTACGACAGGACGGCCGAGACGAATTCGTTCTCGTAGGTCGCCTCGATTTCCAGACCTTCGCTGCGCGTGGTGCCCGCGATGTTTTCGTAGCTGTAGATGTGGCCGGCCGGATCGGTGGTGATGGCGATGTAATCTTCGATATCCATCACGAAGTAGTCGATACGTGCGGTCAGGCTGTCGCCAGCGGTGAATACGTCAGACTTGTCGATGTTAAAGCCCAGCTCGCCCCCGGTCGAACGTTCGGTCTTCAGATCGGGGTTGGCGATCCAGTAGTACACGCCCAGACCGTACATGCTGTAGTCACGCACGGTGTCCATTAGGGTTTCTTGCACGGTCGGCGCGCGCGAAGTCTGATAGAGCGAGACGTAGCTTTGCAGCCAGTCGTTGCTGCGATACGCCAGTGTCAGCTTGGGATCGGCAACGAAGTCGTCCAAGGCGACATCGCCGGTGGCGACGGGCGAATTGGCACCGCCGACATAGGTGCCGTCAAGTTTGTATTGCGAAAGGCGCAGCGCGCCGGTGAATTCCCACGGCCCGTTGGTGAAGACGTTTTCGGTGAACAGCGACAGGCGCGCGCCCGTGCCGTCAACCGGGGTCAGGCCACCGTTGTTGCCGCCGACTTCGTCGTGGTTGTAGGTCAGGCCGTTGGTCGAGGTCAGGTCAAACGCGCCGAACGACAGCTCGCTGATGTTCTGGATGTTCAGGCCGGTCGTCGTGACGTTGTATTCGCGGCCGACAAAGGAACCAGTGCCGGTCAGACCCGCAAGGTTTTCGGTGCCGGTGAAGCTATAATAGATGTCGGCGGTCAGGTTGACCATGTTGCCCGACTGGAAGCCATACGACAGCTTGGCCAGATCCGATTTCATTTCCTGACGGTACGAGTTTGCGCCGAATTCAGCTTCCGTGTGTGTAACCAAGAAGTCGAGGCTTTGGTTCGCAGCAATATCATAACCCGCACGGGCCATATAACCCGAAGTGTCGCGATCCGAATTGCTGATCGTGGTGCCTTCGCCGTCTTTGGACTCATCAGCTGTGCGCTTGGTCACACCGGCCATCATCGAATACGGGCCGTTGATGTAGCCAGCGGCAACGGTGCGCTGGAAGTCGGAATCTTCGGTGCCGTAGCTGAGACGTGCAATACCCCCGAAGCCCTCGCCCGAGACCACGTCTTCGGCGCGCAGCAGGCGGAAGTTCACCGCACCTGCCAGACCCGAACCGCCCGCCGTCACAGCCGCGCCGCGGGTCACGTCGATCCCGTAGACGAAGGCCGATTCAACATAGGCATAGCTTTCGCTGTCGCCGCTTGCAGGATTGAAGCGGTAGTTCTGGGGCACGCCCTCGACTTCCATGGCGACACGGCCGCTGCCCGACAGGCCGCGTACGGAAACGGCGATACCCGGCTGACCGGCTTCGTTGTTGGTGGTCAGAACGCCGGGCGCTTGGCGCAGCACGTCGTCGATACGGGCGGTGCCACCTTGTGCGGTCACGGCGCTACCTTCCAGGATCGAGGTGTTTTCGCCTGCGTAAACGGGGGTGCCGTCCGCGGTGTAGCCGATCACGATGCGGCCAAGGACAAGGCCTGCGTCTTGGGCGACGGCCGGGGCGGCCATCAGCGCGATGCCCAGCGCCACGGCGGTCGAATTGATCAAACGAATGCGGTTGTTCATCGCGAACTTCCCTATGCAAAAACCTGCGCCGCGGCAGGCAAATATGAATGGAAGGTATGCAAAGCGGAAAGCCCGCCCAGACATAGCGCGCTGAAGCTTATCGTTTCCGCAAATGGGATGTCCGAAAGCTCTGGCTAGCGACCTGAAATTCGCGTTGCCAGACCCGACAAAAAAGATCAACAATTAAATTGTAAAGTCTAATGTGTGATGCACAAGCGCCATCATATCCGCGTTACAAGGCCCTTGGCCGCGCGGGTCATCGCCCCGCGCAGGCTGGCTGCGCGGGGCGGAATTCGTGTTAGTAGCGGTAGTGCTCGGGCTTGAACGGGCCTGCAACGGTGACGCCGATATAGTCGGCTTGCGCGGGCGACAGCTCGGTCAATTTCACGCCGATCTTGGCCAAATGCAGACGGGCGACTTTCTCATCCAGATGCTTCGGCAAGATGTAGACGCCGGGGGCGTATTCGCTGCCCTTGGTCCACAGTTCGATCTGCGCCAGAACTTGGTTGGTAAAGCTGGCAGACATCACAAAGCTGGGGTGGCCGGTGGCGTTACCAAGGTTCAACAAGCGCCCCTCGGACAGCAGGATGATGCGGTTGCCCGAGGGCATGGCGATCATATCAACCTGTTCTTTGATGTTCGTCCACTTGTGGTTCTTCAGCGCGGCGACCTGAATTTCATTGTCGAAGTGGCCGATATTGCCGACGATCGCCATGTCCTTCATGCGGCGCATGTGTTCGATGCGGATGATGTCGCGGTTGCCGGTCGTGGTGATGAAGATATCGGCGGTTTCGACCACGTCTTCCAGCGTGGTGACTTGGAAGCCATCCATCGCCGCCTGCAGGGCACAGATCGGGTCGATTTCGGTCACGATCACACGGGCGCCAGCCCCAGCCAGCGAGGCAGCCGATCCCTTGCCCACATCGCCATAGCCGCAGACCACAGCCACTTTGCCCGCCATCATCACGTCGGTCGCGCGGCGAATGCCGTCCACCAGCGATTCCTTGCAGCCGTATTTGTTGTCGAACTTCGACTTTGTCACGCTGTCGTTCACGTTGATCGCGGGGAACGGCAGCAGGCCCTTTTTGTGCAGGTCGTACAGGCGGTGCACGCCCGTCGTGGTTTCTTCCGACACGCCCTTGATGGCGTCGCGCTGTTTGGTGAACCAGCCGGGGGTTTCAGCCAGACGCTTTTTGATCTGGTTGAACAGGCAGACTTCTTCCTCGCTGGTGGGCACCTCGATCAGATCGGTCTCGCCCGCCTCGACCCGCGCGCCCAGCAGGATGTACAGCGTCGCATCACCGCCATCGTCCAGGATCATGTTGCAGGTGCCTTCGGCGAACTGGAAGATCTTGTCGGTGTAGGTCCAGTATTCCTCGAGGCTTTCACCCTTGATCGCGAATACCGGCGTGCCAGTGGCCGCAATGGCGGCGGCCGCGTGATCTTGGGTCGAGAAGATGTTGCAGCTGGCCCAGCGCACATCCGCGCCCAGCGCCTTCAGCGTTTCGATCAGAACCGCGGTTTGGATCGTCATGTGCAGGCTGCCCGCGATGCGCGCACCCGCCAGCGGCTTGGATGCGCCGAATTCGTCGCGCAGGGCCATCAGGCCGGGCATTTCGGTCTCGGCGATGTCCAGCTCCTTGCGGCCGAAATCTGCCAGTGCAATATCTTTGACGACGTAATCCTGCGCCATTGCGGCGGCTCCTTGATCTGATCTGGTGAGTTGGGGCTGGTTTAGCACCGGATATGTAAAGGAACAACCAAAGTGACTGCCGCAAAAGCACAACGCGCCTGGCAACGCATGCTATCGGGGCGGCGGCTGGACCTGCTGGACCCATCGCCGCTGGATATCGAGATCGAGGATATTGCCCACGGCCTGTCGTTCGTAGCGCGCTGGAATGGGCAGACGCGCGGCGATCACGCCTATTCTGTCGCGGAACATTCGCTGCTGGTTGAACAAATCTTCACCCGCGACAACCCCGACCTGCCACAATGGCGATTAGCCGCCTTGCTGCATGACGCCCCTGAATATGTGATTGGCGACATGATATCGCCGGTAAAGGCCGCTGTCGGGGCGGGCTATGCCACGCTGGATGCGCGCCTAACCGCCGCGATCCACACGCGTTTTGGGCTGCCCGCGCAGATACCCGCAGCGATCAAGCGCAAGATCAAGGCTGCCGATAAAATATCGGCATGGCTGGAGGCCGTCGAAATCGCAGGCTTCACCCCGCCCGAGGCCGACAAGCTGATCGGTCGCTGCCCCGCTGGCCTGCGCGCGGGACTGGCAATCACCCTGCGCCCTGCCCCAGCGGTGCGCGCAGATTTTATTGCGCGCTTCCGCCAGCTAACGTCTGGCTAATCTATTTGGGGCTGCGCTTGGCCAAGATGCGTTGCAACGTGCGGCGGTGCATATTCAGGCGGCGCGCTGTTTCGGATACGTTGCGGTCGCACAATTCGTAGACACGCTGGATGTGTTCCCAGCGCACGCGGTCGGCGCTCATGGGGTTTTCGGGCGGCGCGGGGTGGTCAGACCGGCGGGCCAACAGCGCATTCGTCACATCGGTCGCATCGGCGGGCTTCGACAGATAGTCAATTGCACCAATTTTCACCGCAGCAACCGCCGTCGCGATGGCCCCATAACCGGTCAGCACGACAATGCGGCAATCGGGGCGACTCTCGCGCAGGGCCTCGACCACATCCAGCCCGTTGCCGTCTTCCAGCCGTAAATCGACCACGGCATAGGCGGGTGGGTTTTGGGCCACCTCGGCCTTGCCCTCGGCAACGCCTTCGGCCAACTGCACGGCAAAGCCCCGTTTTTCCATGGCTTTACCCAGACGCTTCAGAAACGCGTCATCGTCATCAACCAGAAGCAAACTTCTGTCGGGGCCAAGATCCAAATCCTCGTGATCCATCGGACGATACCTTCTGTCGCGCCATTCTGGGCATGTCACGGGCAATCATGCTCGCTCAATGCGCCAGATACCCTAATGCGCATGTGTTTAAGCGTCAATCGGTCGCATCAAATGCGACATTTTGCGCGGCTGTCGCAGCGGGCGAGCGGGTTTAACCAAATAGAAGCGCGCGATTGAACATTTGCGCGCCACGGCAGACAATGGCGGCGAACTTTCATGACGACGCAAGGACATGCCATGGCTGCCAAACCGATCCTCGCCGATGCGCCCGGCATAGCCGACCTGTTCCCCGATGTTGGCAGCGAAAGCCAGCTTTTCACCACGACACGGGATTCCAATCTGGTGCGGCTGCGCACGCTGGTCTTGGTGCGCTGGATGGCCATCATAGGTCAGGCTGGGGCAGTTTGCGTTGCGGTCGGGCTGTTCCACCTGCGCATTGCAGTGGGGCCGGTGGCCATCGCGATTGGCCTGTCGCTGGCGGTGAACGTGCTGTCGACCGTCTTGTTCCCGCAAAGCACGCGGCTGTCGGCGCGCCAGGCGATGTCGTTCCTGATGCTGGATATCGTGCAGCTGGGCATGCTGCTGTATCTGGTCGGGGGGCTGAACAACCCCTTTGCGCTGCTGATCATGGCGCCGGTCACAATCGGCGCGGCGGTCTTGACGCGCCGCGGCACCTTGCTGCTGGCGGGTCTGGCGATTGTCGTCATCTCGCTGCTGCGGGTGTTTTACGTGCCGATGGTGCTGGCCGATGGCTCGACCCTCGAGATGCCGGACATCTTCCTGTTCGGGTTCTGGCTGGCGCTGATCGTCGGGGTGATTTTCCTGTCGGTCTATGCCCGCCAGATCACGTTGGAACTGCAAAAGATCAACGAAGCGCTGCTGGCGACGCAAATGGCCCTAGCGCGCGAGCAGAAGCTGACCGACCTGGGCGGGGTCGTGGCGGCGGCTGCGCATGAACTGGGCACCCCGCTTGCGACGATCAAACTAGTCGCAGCGGAACTGGTGCGTGATCTGGATGGCCAGCCCGATCTGCGCGACGATGCGGCGCTGCTGCTGGATCAGGCCAACCGCTGCCGCGACATCCTGCATTCGATGGGCCGTGCCGGCAAAGAAGACCGCCTGCTGCTGCGCGCCCCGCTAGAGGCGCTGCTGCACGAAGCCGCCGAGCCACATCTGGCCCGCGGGAAAGAAGTTGTCTTTCTGGTTGCCGACGATGTCGAAGCCAGCGCAGGCCCTCAACCCACCGTCCTGCGCCGCCCCGAAGTCATCCATGGCCTGCGCAACCTGATCCAGAATGCGGTCGATTTTGCACAAACCACCGTGCGGGTTGAATATTACTGGGACCCGACGACCCTGCGCGTGCGGATTTGCGATGACGGCGAGGGCTTCCCCCCGTCGGTGATCGGCCGTATCGGCGACCCCTTTGTCCATCGCCGCCGCCCGACCGAAAACGCCGCGCGCCGCCCCGGTTACGAAGGGATGGGGCTGGGCCTGTTCATCGCCAAAACCCTTCTGGAACGCTCGGGCGGGCGACCCAGCTTCTCGAATGCGGTTCCGGATGTGGATGACCCCGATCACGGTGCGGTTGTGACCGTCAGCTGGCCCCGCGCCCTGCTAGAGGCCCCCCCGCTGGACGCAATCGACGGCTTTGGTGAAAACCGTCCTTTCTGGACTGGCGCCTGAAAACACGGCGCGCCTTGTTTTCAGCCAAAAGCGTTGCCTTGGCGCCACAACACAACCTATGAGTGCATTTTGGTAAAGATTCACCATCACGAATTAACCAATTATTAAGGCATTGAACCCGAGGCTTCCGGCAGTAAAGCGCCGGGGCTGTTGTATGGAATCGCCATTTGGCACAATCGAACTGTCTGGCTTTCTTTCGCTACCCCCGTGGCTGGCGACAACCATTTCGGCGACCATAGCAGCTAGCGCCACGGCAGGAATGCTGTGGGTTTGGGGCCGCAAACGCAGCGCTCAGCGTAAAGCCAATGCGCCGCACAGCATCGCGACCCTGATTTTTGAAGATGGCGTTCTGATCGATTCCAAGGGTGACGTCGACGCTGTAGTCGCAGGGGCGCTGCCCCCCAACAAGGCGCAGGCAGTCGCACATCTGTCGCTGCGCTTCGCCGACCTGCCGCGCAAGCTGGCCGCGCTGGGGCATTACGGCGTGCTGTCATTGGACGCACCGGATGCGCAGCAAAGGCTAACGGTGCTGCGGCGCGGCGGGTTAACCCGCGTCGATCTGGTGGGCCTGCCCGGCGAGGGCGCCCTGCCCACCCGCGACGACGGAATTCTGGGGGCACTGGCCGCCGCTAGCCCGCAGGTCATCTGGGTCGAGGATGATCAGGGCTGCGTCGTTTGGGCAAACCAAAGCTATTTGGATTTGCTGCCGCCGCAGGTCAATCTCGGCTGGCCGCTGCCCAGCCTGTTTCCCGCCAAAGCCAACACGGCCAGCCTCGCGACCCACGAGGGCAAACCCCGCGACTACCATATCTCGCAGATCAGCCGCGGGGCGCAAACCATGTGTTTCGCATTGGACGTGACCGCGCAAACGGCAGCCGAGGCTGCCCGCAAGCAGTTTTTGAACGGCATCGCGCAGATCTATGCCGGGCTGCCGATGGGGATCGCCCTTTTCGACCGCCAGCGCCGCCTGATGCAGTTTAACCCCGCGCTAACCGACCTGACCGACCTATCGACAAGCTTCTTACTGCAACGCCCCAGCCTTGCCGGTTTCTTTGACAGGTTGCGTGCCTCGCACGTGCTGCCCGAGCCGCGCAACTATCTGGATTGGCGCGCAAAACTGACATCCTTGGAAGCCGACGGCGTGCTGCACAGCAGCCTGTCCGAGACATGGCACCTGGGCGACGGCCGCACGTTTCGCGTCACTGCCCAACCCTACCCCGACAATGCCATGGCCGTGCTGTTCGAGGATATATCCCCGGAAATTCGCGTGACCCGCGCATTCCGCGCCGAAATCGACACCCTGCACGGCGTGATCGGCGCGCTGGAGGAAGCCATTGCCGTCTTTGCGCATTCGGGCAATCTGGTCGTTGCAAACGCGGCCTATTACCAGATGTGGTCGCTGCCGCCCGACGGTGTGGCGCCGCTCTCGCTCGAGACGGAGTTCGACAGGTGGCACAAGCAATTCTCGGCCAGCGCGCTTGGCGCGGCCACCGCTGGGCTGCGCCAGCCCGAAAATGACCGCACGCCCCACGTGTGGAGCAGGCTAGATCCTAGCACCGAGCTACGGCTCAGCAGCATCGGCGGGGGGCGGATCATGATCGGCTTCCGCTCGCTCGAGGCACGGCGGTTGTTGGAACCGGAAATGACCGTACGCCACATCGCGTAAGGCTGCTTCGCGCTTGCGGGGCGGCATCGGGCCTGCCACATCTAGGGCCATGGAACAGAACATCGCGCTGCGCACCGAAACCGATACCGCCGCCTTAGCCGCCCATTTTGCCGCGCTTTTGCACGCCGGCGACGTTCTGCTGCTGGAGGGACAGATTGGGGCCGGAAAGTCATTTTTCGCCCGCGCCCTGATCCGCGCGCGTCTGCAAAATCCGCACGAGGATGTGCCCTCGCCCACCTTCACGCTGGTGCAAACCTATGATGCGGATGTGCAAATCTGGCACAGCGACCTCTACCGCCTGACCCACCCAGACGAGGTGATCGAGCTGGGCTTGACGGATGCTTTCGCCGACGCGATCTGCCTGATCGAATGGCCCGACCGTTTGGGCAGCCTGACCCCCGCCCACGCCCTGACGCTGTCTTTTGCTGCGCTGCCCGATGGCACCCACCGCGTGGCAATCAGCGGCGATGCAACATGGGAGGCCCGCCTTGCTGTTTGATGACATGCCCGCACCGCGCCTATTCGGCCTGCCGCCGGGGGTTGATTTCCCCGCTGCCCTGATCGCGGGCCTACGCACCCGCATGGCTTGCCGCCCCCCCGAGGATTGGGCCCGCGTCACGGTTTACGTCAACACATCGCGCATGCAGCGGCGCCTGCGCAGCCTGTTCGACGCGGGCGGCGCGCAAATACTGCCGCGCATCCGGCTGGTGACCGATCTGGCACTGGACCCGGTGGCCGCTGATTTGCCGCTGCCCGTTCCCGCACTGCAGCGCCGGCTGGAACTGACGCGGCTGATCGCGCAGTTGCTGGATGCCGCGCCCGACCTTGCCCCGCGTTCGGCGCTGTACGATCTGGCTGAAAGCCTTGCCGGTCTGATGGACGAAATGCAGGGCGAAGGCGTCAGCCCCGATGTCATCGCCGCGCTGGATGTGACCGACCAATCGGGGCATTGGCAGCGCACGCTGGAATTTCTGAAAATCATCAGCGCCTATTTTGACGCATCGGCCCCGCCCGACCGCGAAGCCCGTCAGCGGATGGTCATCGAACGGCTGGCCGCCCATTGGCAGGACCATCCGCCGCAAGACCCAATCATCATCGCAGGCTCGACTGGGTCGCGCGGGGCGACGCAAATGCTGATGCGCGCCGTTGCCCGCCTGCCGCAGGGTGCCATCGTTCTGCCGGGGTTTGATTTCGACATGCCCCCCGCCGCGTGGGATGCGATCGGCGATGCCATGGCCGCCGAAGACCACCCCCAGTTCCGCTTTCGAAAGATAGCTGACGGACTTGGCATGGCCCCTGCCGACATCCAGCGGTGGGCCAACGACAACCCGCCCGACGCCGCGCGCAACCGTCTGATTTCGCTGTCGCTTCGCCCCGCGCCCGTCACCGACCAGTGGCGGCACGAGGGTAAAGATCTGGGCGATCTGCTGACCGCAACGCAGCATATGACGCTGCTAGAGGCGCCATCCCCGCGACTAGAGGCGGAAACCATCGCCCTGCGCCTGCGCGCCGCGTTGGACGAAGGGCGCACCGCCGCGCTGATTACCCCCGACCGGATGCTGACACGACAAGTCGCCGCCGCGCTGGACCGCTGGTCGGTGCTGCCCGATGACAGCGCGGGGCAGCCGCTGCCCCTATCGCCCCCCGGTCGCCTTCTGCGGCAAGTCGCACGGCTGTTCGGCCAAAAGCTGGATGCCGAAAGCCTGCTGGCGCTGCTAAAGCACCCGCTGGCCCACGCCGATGCCGAACGCGGCCAACACTTGCTGAACAGCCACGCGTTGGAACTGTTCATCCGCGGCGAAGGCATGCCGTTTCCCGATGCCACCGCTCTGTTGGAATGGGCTGGCCATAAAAGCGCCCCCGCCCACCGGCGCGCGTGGGTTGAATGGATCATCAGCTTTACCAGCGGGCTGGCTAGCGTCGGCGCGCAGCCCCTGACGAACCATTTGGATCTGCTGCTGGATCGCGCAGCCAATATCACCCGCGGCCCCGCCCTTTGGGAGGAAGCCGCGGGCCGCAAAGCGCTGGCGGTCATCACCGATTTACAGCTGCACGCGCCCCACGCCGGCACGATACCGCCGCGCGATTTTACCGCCATTCTGGATGGGGTCCTGCGCGGGGCCGAGGTGCGCAACCCCGATGCCGGACACCCACAAATTCTGGTTTGGGGCACACTAGAGGCGCGCGTGCAAGGGGCTGATTTGGTCATTTTGGCGGGGTTGAACGAAGGCGTCTGGCCGGGCACCAGCAGCGCCGACCCGTGGCTGAACCGCGCTCTGCGTGCGCGGGCGGGCCTTTTGCTGCCCGAACGGCGCATCGGGCTGGCGGCACACGACTATCAACAAGCCGCCGCAGCGCCCGAGGTCTGGATTTCACGCGCCGTCCGCTCGGCTGATGCCGAAACGGTCGCCGCGCGCTGGGTCAATCGCCTGACCAATTTGCTGGATGGGCTGCCCGCGCAAAGCGGCCCTGCCGCACTGGCGGATATGCGCGCGCGCGGCGCTGCATGGCTTGCCGCCGCAAACGACCTATCGATACCCAAGGCACCCACCCCCGCCGCACAGCGCCCCTCCCCTCGCCCGCCAATTTCGGCGCGGCCGCAGAAGCTGTCGGTCACCGCAATCGAAACACTGCTGCGCGACCCATACGCGATCTATGCCCGTACCATCTTGCGGTTGAACGCACTGGGGCCGCTGAACCAAAGCGCGGATGCGCGGTTGCGCGGCACTGTCATCCACAGCGTGTTCGAAGGGTTCATCAATACCGGCACCGCGCCCGATGCGCCCGATGCCGCTGCGGTACTGGACACCATCGCAGCGCAAGTCATCGACGACACCTGCCCTTGGCCCATCACCGCGCGGCAATGGCTGGCGCAGATCCGTCGCACCGCCCCCTATTTTCTGACGACCGAGGTCGAGCGCCAAAACATCGGCACCCCGACACTGATGGAAAGCCGCGGCGAGGTTCCCCTTGGCGTGCACGAGTTCACTTTGTCCGGAAAAGCCGACCGGATCGACCTGAACGACGCGGGCGAGGCCCTGATTTACGACTACAAAACCGGCGATCCGCCCTCGGTGAAGGCACAGGAATTCTTCGACAAGCAGTTGCTGATCGAGGCCGCTATGGTCAGCCGCGGCGCATTCGAAAAGATCGGCGCTTGCAATGTCGTAAATGCGACATTCATCGGGCTGGGATCGAACCCGAAACAAGTTCCCGCCCCGCTGGAAAAACTGCCGCCGCCCGTCATCTGGCATCAGTTGCAGCAGTTGATCGATGCCTGGATGCAATATGATCGCGGGTACACCGCCCGCATCGCGCCTTTCGCGGTGAAGCACGCCAGCGATTACGACCACCTGTCCCGCTTTGGCGAATGGGGCGACAGCGACACCCCCCAGCCCGAGGATTTGGCATGACCGATCTTGCAACCCAACGGCAGGTGCAGGCGGCACGCCCGCGCGCCTCGACTTGGCTTTCGGCCAACGCGGGGTCGGGCAAAACGCGCGTTCTGACAGACCGCGTGGCACGGTTGCTGCTGGACGGAGTCGATCCGCAGAATATTCTGTGCCTGACCTACACCAAAGCCGCCGCCGCCGAGATGCAGAACCGCCTGTTCCGCAGCCTCGGGCTGTGGGCGATGATGGATGACGACGCGCTGCAAGCGCAGCTGCTGCGTCTGGGCGCCGACAACGCGGTTGATGCCGACCAATTGGCCACCGCCCGCCGCCTGTTCGCCCAAGCGATGGAGGTTCCGGGCGGGTTGAAAATCCAGACCATCCACGCCTTTTGCGCCTCGGTCTTGCGGCGCTTCCCGCTGGAGGCAGGCATCACCCCCGCCTTCACCGAAATGGAAGACCGCGCCGCCGAGCTGTTGCGCCAAGAGGTGGCCGAGGACATGGCCTTGGGCGCTGATCGCGGCCTGATCGACGACGTGATGCGCCATCTGGGCGGCGGCAGTTTTGACGATTTTCTGGCGACGATCACCGCAAAGCGCGCGCATTTTATGGGGCCAGCTTTCACAGAATCGGCCAGTACCGATGCGCTGTACGACGCGCTGGACCTGCCCACCGGCACAACGCGCGCCGACGCCTATGCCATCGCCGTCACCGCCGCCGACCGCAAACTGGCGCAAGATGTCGCCAGCGTCTTCAAAGGCCTCAGCAAAAACTATGAAAGCTTTGCGGCACAGCTGCAGGGCCTGTCATTCGATGCGCCCACCGCGGATGATCTGGCGACCCTCGCCGATCTGTTCATCACCAAATCAGGCGAATTTGCGGGACAACCCAAAGTCGGCCGCTTTCCCCAATCAAACCACAAAGCCGCCATTGCCGCGATGGCCCCTATCGCAGACGAGGTTTTCGAATGGATGGAGCGAACCGGCGCGGCCCTTGATCGGCTAAAGGCCTTGGACACGCTGGAAAAATCTATCGCGCTGGATCGTTTCGCCCGCGCCTTCGTGCCCGCCTACGAGACGCAGAAGCTGCTGCGTGGGCAGTTGGACTTTGACGATCTGATCGAAAAAACCCGCGCCTTGCTGCAAGATTCGGCTGTGGCGCAGTGGGTGCTGTTCCGGCTGGACGGCGGCATCGACCATATTCTGGTGGACGAGGCACAAGACACATCCCCCCGCCAGTGGCAGGTGATCGCGGCGCTGGCGCAGGAATTTGCCGCAGGCGACGGGCAGCGCACCGACCGGCCGCGCACCATATTCGTGGTCGGCGATATGAAGCAGTCGATCTATTCGTTCCAAGGGGCCGATCCGACCGAATTCCAGCGGATGCGCGACGATTTTGCCGCACGCCTGCGCGATGCGGGCGACGGGCTGAATACGCTGGCGCTAGAGCATTCCTTCCGGTCGTCTTGGGCAATCCTGCGGCTGGTCGACGCGGTATTCACGAACCATCAAGCGGGGTTGGGCGACAAATCCACCCATATCGCATTCAAGGAAAACCTGCCAGGCCGTGTAGACCTGTGGCCGCCCGTGGTCGCATCCGGCGACGCGCCCGATCTGGGCGAGTGGTTCGACCCTGTCGATCTGCAAAGCCCGATGCACCCCAGCCGTATACTGGCCGAACGCGTGGCCGATGCCTGTGCCGATATGGTCGCGCACCACTGGCTGCCCAGCGGCGATGGCACCACGCGTCGCCGTGTCAGCGAAGGCGACATTCTGATTTTGGTGCAGCGCCGATCTGCCATCTTTGGCCATATTATTGCGGCGCTGAAGGCCCGCGGGCTGCGCGTTGCGGGGGCCGACCGCCTGCGCATTGGTGCGGAGCTGGCCGTGCGCGATGTGATGGCACTGCTGAAGTTCCTCAGCCTTGCCGAGGATGATTTGTCGCTGGCCGCCGCACTTAAATCGCCCTTGCTAGGCTTTACCGAACAAGATCTGTTCACGCTGGCCCACGCTCGCCCTAAAGGCGCGCCGCTGTGGCAGGCGCTGCGGGCCGCCGACGCCCCCGAGGTTTTGGCGATCTTGAACGATCTGCGCGACCATGCCGACTTTCTGCGCCCCTACGACCTGATCAACCGCCTGCTGCTGCGCCACAACGGCCGCCTGCGCTTGCTGGCCCGTCTGGGCCAAGAGGCCGAGGACGGGATCGACGCGCTCCTCTCGCAGGCGCTGGCGTACGAGGAAGGCAACATCCCCAGCCTGACGGGTTTTATCGAGTGGATGGAAGCCGACGCGCTAGAGATCAAGCGCCAGCAGGGCAGCGGGGCCAACCAGATCCGCGTGATGACTGTGCATGGCTCGAAGGGGTTGGAATCGCCGATCGTCATCATGCCGGAAACCGAAAAGCGCCGTCCCGCGCGCGACGATGCCTTTGCGATCCACCCCGATGGCACCGCACTTTGGCCCAGCAGCCCCGCGCCTGATGCTGTCGGCGCCCTGCGCGACGCTGCGCGGCAAGCCCGCAACGACGAACGCCTGCGCCTGTTGTATGTCGCCCTGACCCGCGCCGAATGTTGGCTGATCGTGTGCGCGGCGGGCGACACCGGCGCGGCGGATGATAGCTGGTATAGTTTGGTCGAAACCGGCCTGCAGGCCACAGGTGCGCTGCCCGCCCTGATGCCCGGCGGCGAAGGTCTGCGGCTGGCGCATTTGGACTGGATGGACCTGCACCCCGCCCCCGATGTGGCCACCGCCATAACCCTTATGCACCCGATCAGCCCCGACATCGCAGCGGGCCTGGCCCCCGCGATGCCACCCATCAGCAGCGCGCAGGTGCTCAGCCCATCCGACTTGGGCGGTGCCAAGGTGATGGCGGGCGAGGTGGACGCCGATCTGCATGACATCGCCTTGCTGCGCGGCACGATTGTGCACCTGCTATTGGAACATCTGCCGCAAATCGCGCCCGCAATGCGCCATGCACGCGGTGCACAACTGGTGGGTCTGGTCGAGGATTACGCCCTTGCCGGCCCGCCCGAGGCGCTGGTGCGCGATGCCATCGCCATTTTGGATAACCCCGCGAACGCCGCCCTATTCCAACCCGATGGCCTGCCAGAAGTCGCCCTGACCGCCGATATTGCGGGACGCCGCTTTCACGGGATCATCGACAGGTTGATTGTGACGGGTGACACCATCACAGCAATCGATTTCAAAACGAACCGCGTTGCCCCCACGGCCGCCAGCGCCACCCCCGAAGGCGTCTTGCGCCAAATGGGCGCCTATTATGCGATGCTGCGGACGATCTATCCCGAACGCGTGATAAGGGTCATGATCCTCTGGACAGCGACGGGCGAACTGATGGATGTTCCCCCCGATGTGGCCCAAGCCGCCCTTGGCCGCGCCCTTGACGCTGCGGGGGTGGGTCCCTACCTCTAACCCAGAATTCATTCCCCATCCCAAGGAGGGAAAAACATGTCGCAAAATACCCTAGCCGTCACCGACGCCAGCTTTGAACAAGACGTCGTCAATTCGGACGTGCCCGTCGTCGTCGACTTTTGGGCGGAATGGTGTGGCCCCTGCCGCATGATCGGCCCATCGCTGGAAGAACTGGCGGCCGAATACGGCGGCAACGTCAAAGTCGCCAAAATCAACGTTGATGAAAACCAAGCCGTCGCTGCGGCCCTTGGGGTGCGGGGCATCCCTGCGCTGTTCATCTTCAAAGACGGCAAGGTTGTATCGAACCGCGCCGGCGCAGCCCCCAAGGCCGCGCTGAAAGCGTGGATCGACCAGTCGGTCTAAGACCAAAAGGGCCGCCCGATGGGGCGGCCCTTTGCTTTAGGCAGGACGATAGGCTGTGGCCAAACGTTCCCAGACCAGCGCGTAATAGGCGTCAGCATCAATATCGGGCAGGTATGTGACGTTTGCGGGTTTGCCGGTCACGCTGCGCCAGTCGACAACGGTCATACCGCGCGTCGGGGCCTGCAGCGCAATTTCTACATTCACATGACGACCCGCGAAAATCTCGGGGCGCAAGATGTAGGCCACAACGGTCGGGTCGTGCAGCGGGCCGCCATCGGTCCCGTCTTGCTTGGAATTATAGGCCTTGTTCGCGATCAGCAGGTGGTAGAACGGCTCGATATGCGGCTGCGGATAGGCGCGCAGGGCATCCATGCGGGCTTTGGTCGTCAGCGCCTTGTGGGTGCAATCCAGCGGGATCATCGCGATGGGCGTGCCGCTATGCAGCACGCGCCATGCGGCCTCGGGGTCGGCGTAGATGTTGTATTCGGCAGCGGGCGTGATGTTGCCGCCTTCAGTGCGCGCCCCGCCCATCATGACGATACCCTTCAGGTGGGCCGCCAGCTTCGGTTCCAGCAGCATGGCCAGCGCGATGTTGGTCAGCGGCGCAAGGCAGGCCAGCGTGACAGTCCCGGCGGGGCGGGCCATCACAAGTTCGACAATCTTTTCGGGGGCAAAGCCTACGGCAGCCGTCGCCTTCGGCTCGGGCAGGTCGTAGCCGTCAAAGCCGGTGCGACCGTGGACATGCTCGGCCGTTTCCAGCGGCACCATCAGCGGGCCTGCGGCGCCCTTGTAGACGGGCACATCGGTGCGGTTGACCAATTCCAACGCCATCAATGCGTTACGGGTGGTGTAATGCAGCGGCACATTCCCCCCAACGGTGGTAATCGCCAGCAGGTCGATTTCATCGGGCGACCCCAGCGCCATCAAGAAAGTGACGGCATCATCGGGGGACGGGTCGGTATCAATGATAATTGCGTGACGATCTTGGGCCATGGTCAATCCTGTTACAACTTTGCGCCATTTCCACCCACTACAGCGCCAACTGCAAGGGGGCGGCCCCTTTTCTTTCGGTCATTCATGCGCATATGTGACCCACGCGTTTAGAAGGAGAGCCCGATGTCCCAGAGTGATTTTCCAGGCTGGCATGGCACGACCATTATCGGCGTGCGCAAAGGCGGCAAGGTTGTTGTCGCGGGCGACGGGCAGGTCAGCCTTGGCCAGACCGTCATCAAGGGTACCGCCCGCAAGGTGCGCCGCCTGAACCCGGGCGGCAAGCCCGTGCTGGTCGGCTTTGCCGGATCGACCGCCGATGCTTTTACCCTGCTTGAGCGGCTAGAGCGCAAGCTGGAAGCCGCCCCCGGCCAATTGGCCCGCGCCTGTGTCGAACTGGCGAAAGACTGGCGGACTGATAAATACCTGCAAAAGCTGGAAGCGATGCTGATTGTGACCGATGGCGATGCGCTGCTGGTTGTCACCGGTGCCGGTGACGTGCTGGAGCCTGAACACGATGTCGCCGCCATCGGGTCGGGTGGCAACTACGCCTTGGCCGCAGCCCGTGCGCTGATCCCGACCGATCTGGACGCCGAGGACATCGCCCGCCGTGCCATGGCGATTGCTGCCGACATCTGCGTCTACACCAACGGCAATATCACGCTGGACCAGTTGTCCGCCCCGAAAAACACCGATCTGCTGACTGCATAAAGGCCCCGAAGATGACCGATCTGACCCCCCGCGACATCGTCACCGCGCTTGATCGCCACATTGTGGGCCAACACGACGCCAAACGCGCCGTCGCCGTCGCGCTGCGCAACCGCTGGCGCCGCAACCATCTGGACGATGCGATGCGCGCCGAAGTTTACCCCAAAAACATTCTGATGATCGGCCCGACCGGCGTCGGCAAGACCGAGATTTCGCGCCGTTTGGCCAAGCTGGCCCGTGCGCCCTTCATCAAGGTCGAGGCCACCAAATTCACCGAGGTCGGCTATGTGGGCCGCGATGTCGAGCAGATCATCCGCGATCTGGTCGATGCCGCCATTATTGAGACCCGCGAATACATGCGCGCCGACGTGCGCCAACGCGCGATTGCTGCTGCCGAGGATCGCGTCCTCAGCGCGGTTGCGGGTGAAAATGCGCGCGAGCAAACCCGCGAAATGTTTCGCCAAAAGCTGCGGGCGGGCGAATTGGATGCCACCGAGATCGAGATCGAAGTGCCCGACACCAGCGCCGCCCCGCAGTTTGAAATCCCCGGTCAGCCTGGTATGGGCGGCGGCATGATGAATATCGGCGATTTGTTCGGCAAAGCCTTTGGCCAGCGCCGCGTGAAAAAGCGGATGACCGTCGCCGCCAGCCACGATCTGCTGGTGAATGACGAAGCCGACAAGCTGCTGGACGACGAGGTGGTGAAAGCCGCCGCCCTGAAAGCCGTGCAGGAATCCGGCATCGTCTTTATTGACGAGATCGACAAAGTCGCCGCCCGCGCCGAAGCGCGCGGTGCCGATGTCAGCCGCGAAGGCGTGCAGCGCGACCTGCTGCCCCTGATCGAGGGGACGACCGTTTCGACCAAGCACGGCCCTGTCAAAACCGACCACATCCTGTTCATCGCCTCGGGTGCGTTCCATGTGGCGAAGCCGTCGGACCTGCTGCCCGAATTGCAAGGCCGCCTTCCCATCCGCGTCGAACTGTCGGCGCTGAGCGAGGATGACTTCATCCGCATCCTGACCGACACCGACAACGCGCTGACCCGCCAGTACACCGCCCTGATGGCGACCGAGGGGGTTGATGTGACCTTTACCCCCGACGGGATTGCCGCCATTGCGCGCATTGCGGCCGAAGTGAACAAAACCGTTGAAAACATCGGCGCCCGCCGCCTTTACACCGTGATCGAGCGCGTGTTCGAGGATCTGTCGTTTGACGCGCCCGAACAATCGGGGCAAGCGGTTCAGATCGACGCGGCTTACGTCGAACGGCATCTGGGCCAGTTGGCCCGCCAAAGCGACCTGAGCCGCTATGTGCTTTAACGACAGGCCCCTATGACCAAAACGCTTTATATCGCCGGCCCCGAAGTCTTCTACCCCGATGCCAAAACCGTGCTGGCGCGCAAGCGCGAGATGGCCGCCGATTACGGCTTTGACGTGATTGGCCCGGGCCTCGGATTTGGTACCTTGCCCGACGACAAACACGCCGCGGGCATTGCCATCGCGCGCATCAACGAGGAAGTGATGCAGCGCGCCGATGTGATGATCGCCAATATGACCCCGTTTCGCGGGATCAGCACCGACGTCGGCACCGCCTTCGAGATCGGCTTTTTCTGCGCGCTGGAGAAGCCCGTTTTCGCCTATACGAACGACCCGCGCGACTTCGGGCCGCGCACGGCGGCTGAATGGTACAAGGGTGATGTGTCGCAAGACGAGGCGGGCAAACTGCGCGCCAATACCGATGGCCAATCGGTCGAAGCGCACGGCTTTGCCGATAACCTGATGCTGGACGGCGGTATCTTCGCGCGCGGCGGCCAAGTGCTGCGCCCATCGGGCGACGCATTGCTGCCGACATCGGACCTGTCGGTCTACGAGGAAGCGCTGAAATGCGCCAAGGCGACGCTTGGCTAAACGACAGCGGCGCCCCCATGCGGGGGCGCCGCCACACCCTTACAGCGCGGTGCTGAAGGCGATGTCTTTGTAGGCCGGAATATCGGGGTCGCTGAGGCTTTCCGCCGCCATGACGGCCCGCACGATGGCATGGGCCATCACAACCGCACCAATCGTACCAATCGCATTCACGCTGGCCGTCACCCCGTCGGACTTTCCGGTCGAGAGGGCGAAAATCGTGTCGCCGTCCGACATGGTATGCACGGGGCTGATCGCGCGCGCGTAGCCGTCATGCGCCATTTGGGCGACCTTGTTCATCTCGGTCTTGGTGAAGGGGGCGTTGGTGACAACCGCACCAATCGTTGTGTTCTGCGCGGCGGATCTGATGACTGTATGGCCGTTCATGATCTGGGCTTGGGTGTCGCGGAAGGCCGTGCGGTCTTCGTTCAGCGCGCCCGCAACAATCTGGCCCGTGCGGGGGTCGATCACGTCGCCCACAGCATTCACCGCAACAATCGCGGCCACGACGATATTGGTGCCGGGCACGGTGTAGCTGGCTGTGCCAAGGCCCCCCTTCATGGACGATCCGCGGAACATCTTGCCGATGGTCGCGCCAGCACCTGCGCCCACATTCCCCAGTGCCGACGGCTGATCGGTGGCGGCATCGCAGGCCGCATACCCCGCCGCCGCATCGGGCCGGATCGAGAAATCGCCGACGCCCAGATCGAACAGGATCGCAGCGGGCACGATCGGCACAACGCCGCGCCCGACATCGTGGCCCATGCCGCGCTCCTCTAGCCAGCGCATGACACCACCCGCCGCATCAAGCCCATAGGCCGACCCGCCGGACAGCAAGATGGCGTTGACCGTGTTCACCATGTTGATGGGGTTCAGCAAATCGGTTTCGCGCGTGCCGGGCGCAGACCCGCGCACGTCGACGCCAGCACGGGCACCTTCCTCGCACAAGATGACGGAACAACCGGTCGGGCGCCCTTCCATCACGTGGTGGCCCAGCTTGATGCCGGGAACATCGGTAATGCAGCCCTCGAGCAAGGGGGGCAATTCGCCAGACGCCGATGCGGATGTGGCGTGCAACAGACTTGCGCCTGCCGCGCCTAGGCCCAGCATTGTGGCTCCGAAACTTCTGCGGTCCATGATGACCTCCGTTGGTATGGTTTTTTATTGTGATCTGTGCAAACCGCCGATGCGCCGCGTTATCAACGGGTTGGCGATTGGACAGCCCCCATGTGAGCACGGGGGCGCGCAACAAAAAACCCGCAATGCGGGATCAGGGTGTAACGAAAACCGGATCACCGCGTCGCGTCACCGACGACGGCTGAGGTAGACGTAATACGCCCCTATTCCGCCATGGCTGATATGGGCCGGGCGAATATCCAAAATCATCGCACGCAGCGGCATCATGTTCAGCCACTGCGGCACCGCGTGGCGTAATATGCCGACACGCGCGGGCATGGGGGCCATGTCATCACGCAGCTTGCCCTTGCCGGTAATCACCAGCACCAGCCGCCGCCCCATCATATGCGAATGGGCGATGAACGACAAAAGCGCGGGGTGCGCCTCGTCCAACGTCATTCCGTGTAGGTCAATGCGGCCCTCGGGCTTCAGCTTGCCGCGCACCATCCGGCCGTGGGTTTTGGAATCCATTTTAAGGGGCGCTTGCTTCACCGCCTCATGCACTGGCGGGGCCAGATCGTGCGCCTTGCGGGTGGTGCCCGCCTTCTGCCCCAGCTTGAACGGGGCCAGGGGCGCGGTAGGCAAAACCGGCGCGGGTCGTTCGACCAGCGCCGGTGGCGGGGTGGGTGTAGCCAGCGGTACAAAACCCGATTTCGACCGTTTCATAGGCGTATCACGCCGGATGACGAGATCCCAAAGGCTGCGCTCCTCGGCGCTGAGTTTGCGACCCCGGCGTGCCATAGCGATTAGCCGCCAGTGGCGACCAGCACCCAGTTCGGATCGTCCGAACCCACCTTGCGGGCAAAGGTCCAAACGTCTTTCTGGCGCTTGGCGGCCCCATCGGCCCCCTCGATCACCTTGCCGCCGGCATCACGCACCACCGAGGTCAACTCGGCCACGAAACGCACGTCCAGCTCTGCCTCGCGGGTTTGGCTGTCGAACGCCGCGTCCTGCAGGCCGATATCGCGGATACCGATGAAGTTCGCTTCGATCTTCAGGCCCTTGGCCTTGCGTTCCTCGATCACGGCGTGGAAGGCGTCATACACTTGGGGCGCGATGAAGGCGCGCACAGATTCGATGTCGCCCCGCTCGAACGCCATCAGGATCATCTCATAGGCGCCACGCGCGCCGGTCAGGAATTCGCGCAGGTTAAAGCTGGGCTCGGCTTTTTTGATCTCACCCAAAATCAGCGCCGTCGCGCTGCCTTCGGCAACGTGGTCGGTAATATCGCGATCGGGGCCGCCTTCGATCACTTCCAGATCGGGGCGCTTTTTCGCTTCCTCGGGCGGGACTTGGGCGATGGGCTTTTCAAAACCATCGCGCGTGCCCAAAACCGAACGCAAACGCAGGATCAGAAAAATGGCGATCGCAGCCAGGACCAGTATCTGGATGATCGGAGAATTCATTTTGATCCCTTCCCGCTTGTGGGCCCAAACACGGGCCTCATGTGGTAAAACATAACCTTCGCCCCTATCTATGCATGGTAATGACGCAAGTCCACCTTTTGCCACGCGGGAATTTAGCCCCGCATCGGAGAGTTAAATGCCGCTTTATTGGGTCTTTCCTGCCCTTGTTCTGATCGAGATTGTCGCCTTCATCGTGATTGGCGGGGAAATCGGGGTTGGGCTGACACTGTTGTTGGTGCTGGGGTCGACCGCACTGGGCGTTTTCACCCTACGCCGGTTGGGTCAACAGGCACTGGGCGCGCTGCAAGGCGGCCTCGGCTATGCTGCCGGTGGCCGCATGGGCGCACCCGCGCAGCAGATTGGTGCGGGCACGCTGAAGGCGCTGGCCAGCGGGTTGCTGATTGTGCCCGGGCTGGTCACATCTGCGTTGGGTCTGGTTCTGCTGATCCCGCAGGTGCAAAACTTCCTGTGGTCGCGTGTTGCGAACAAGGTGAACATTCGCACCGCCACCTACTCGCCGAACGATGTGATCGATGGCGATTTTACCGAGGTTGACCCCGATGCCACCCGCATCGGCGGCGCAGCCAACGCAAATTCGGTCTGGCACCAGCCCGAAGACCCTAGGGACAAATAGCATTGAAGCTGCCCCCCCTAGCCGTTAGGACTGGTGCGACAGTTTATCATCCCCGAGAGAGACAATGTCCGATAGTCCCGAAGTAAACCCGCAAGCTGGCGCCGCTGCAGAACCCATGCGCGTCAATACGCGGATTCTGACCCAATACGTCCGCGACCTGTCGTTTGAAAACGTCGTTGCTCGCAAGGGTGTGACCGGCAACCCGCAGCCGGAAATGCAGGTTCAGGTCTCGCTGGACGCGCGCAAGCGGTCCGAGACGCAGTATGAAGTCATAACCAAGCTGAACCTGACATCGAAGTCGGCTGGCACCAATGATGTGCTGTTCGTGATCGAACTGGAATATGCCGGCATCTTCCATATCGAAGGTATTCCGGCCGACCAGCTGCACCCCTACCTGCTGGTCGAATGCCCGCGCATCACCTTCCCGTTCGTGCGCCGCATCGTGTCCGATGTCGCACGTGATGGCGGCTTCCCGTCGGTGAATATCGATATGATCGACTTCTTCGGTCTTTACCGGAACGAACTGGCCCGCCGCGTTCAGGCTGCCAAAGAAAACGGCGAAGGCGCCGCAGCGCCCCAACCCGTCATCCAGTAATTACTGGGTTTTCCACGCCGCTTCGGGGCCGAGGGCTTCGACAAAGGCGGCGTGGGCCTCGGCCTCCTCGGGGGTTAGCCGCGATGGCAATGCGTGGGGGCGCGGTTGTGGGCGCCATGTGTTGCGCGTCGCTGGGCCCGATGCGGTCTGCGTCGCTGCTGCAGACAAGCCAAAATCGGGCTGCCTGCCGCCGATCAACTCCAGATACACCTCGGCCAGAATTTCACTATCCAGTAGCGCGCCGTGCAGGGTTCGCTTGGCGTTGTCGATGCCGAACCTGCGGCACAGCGCATCAAGCGAGTTCTGCGCCCCCGGAAAACGCCGCCGCGCAATCAGCAGCGTATCGATCGCGCGGCTTGGGGCGATTTGCGGCATTTTCACCCACGACAGCTCGGCGTTGAGGAACTTCACATCGAAGGCCGCGTTGTGAATGACCAGCTTGGCATCACCGATAAAGTCCAGAAAATCCTGCGCGATATGGGCAAACAGTGGTTTGTCGGACAAGAATTCGGCGCTGAGGCCGTGTACCTTGAACGCATCTTCCGGCATGTCGCGTTGCGGGTTGATGTATTGGTGGTAGGTGCGCCCCGTCGGCAGGTGGTTCAGCAGCTCGACACAGCCGATTTCGACAATGCGGTCGCCCGTTTCGGGTTCGAAACCGGTGGTTTCGGTATCCATCACGATTTCACGCATCGGGCTTTCCTTTTGGTAGCGCGTTCAGAACCTGCTGAACGTGGGCCGCCGCTTGCGGCAGGCTGGTCGTTTCAATGATGTAATCCGCCAGCTGGCGTTTTTGGCTGTCGGGCATTTGACGCTGTAAAATCCGTGCGAGGGTCGCGTCGTCCATACCGGGGCGTTGTAAAACACGAGCCTTTTGCACATCAGCGGGGGCCGTAACCACGACGACGGCATCCAGCCAGTCTTGTGCGCCTGTCTCAAACAGCAACGGAATGTCGAATAGCAAGACCGGCGCGGCCTTGTGGTGCGCGATGAATTGCGCCCTATCCTCGGCCGTCAGCGGGTGAACTATCGCCTCGAGTTCGCCAAGCCGTTCAGGGGCGCAGGCCAATGCCGCGCGCAAACGCGCCCTATCGATTGCCCCATCGACCAACGCATCGGGAAAAGCAGCGGCGACGGGTTTCACAGCCGCGCCGCCTGCCCCATACAGGTGGTGCACAGCCGCGTCCGCGTCCCACACCGGTACCGATTGCGCCGCGAACAGCCCCGCTGTCGTCGACTTTCCCATCCCGATCGAGCCTGTCAGCCCCAGCAGAAAGCTCATCCGAGGATGGCCCGGCGCAGATCATCGTCAACCTCGGGGCGCTGCCCGAACCAGCGTTCGAACCCCGGCACAGCCTGATGCAACAGCATCCCCAGACCATCAACAACGGTTGCCCCGCGCGATTTCGCCTCGGACAAGAAGGGGGTCATCAAGGGGGTGTAAACGATGTCCGTTACAACCTGCCCGCGCTTAAATCCACTCAGGTCCAGCTTCAGGGCCGGCTGCCCCTGCATCCCCAGCGATGTTGTATTTACGACAGTCGCCATATCGGCAATTTGGTCGCCAGATGTAACCCATTCGACGACACGCAAGCGCGCCCCGAAATCGGCTCGCAGCCCTTCGGCCTTGGATCTGGTGCGGTTCGCGACCACCACTTCGGGGGCTCCAGCCTCCAGTAGCGCCGAGACAATCGCCCGCGATGCCCCACCTGCCCCCAGAACCAAAGCCGGCCCTGCCGCGGCATTCCAATCTGGCGCCCCCTGCCGCAAGCTAGCAAGAAACCCATAAGCATCTGTATTATCTGCGTAAATTTTACCGTCGCGAAATGTCAACGTGTTGGCCGCGCCGATCAACGTCACGCGGTCACTGATAAAGTCCGCCAGCTCCATCGCGCGGACCTTGTGCGGGATTGTCACGTTCACACCCGCAAACCCCATTTGCGGCAGGCTGCGCAGCACCTGTTCCAGATCAATATCTTCGACGTGCAGCGGGATATAATGCCCCGGCAGATCATAGCGTTTCAGCCAATGGCCATGCACATCCGGCGAACGCGAATGCGCGACGGGATTGCCAATTACGCCAGCAAGAGGAATGCGGTGGTCAGTCATGACGCAATGATACCACGCAGCGCCAAATAGGAAAGTATCTCGAGCAGCGGCATACCCAAGACATTGAAGTAGTCGCCATCGATGCGGGTGAATAGCCGCACGCCCTCGCCCTCTAACTGATAGGCACCGACGCAATCGCCGATAGCGGGCCAGTTTCGGGCGACATAATCCTGTAAATACGCGTCTGATACGTCGCGCATCGCCAACCGCACCTCGCCTACGTGGCGCCACTGCGGTGCGTTGTCGTGGTAGATCACGGCGGCCGACAGCAACTTGTGCACCTTTCCCCGCATGGATTGCAGTTGCGACAGGGCTTCTTCGGGCGACATAGGCTTGCTCAGCAGCGAGCCGCCTAGGTCCAACACCTGGTCACAACCGATCACCAGCGCACCGGGCGCGCGCGCAGCGCCGCGAATAGCCTTCATCTCGGCCAATGCATCGGCAATATCGCGTGGCTTCGCCCCCTCGCCGATCAGCGACTCGGTGATCGTTTCCTCGTCTATGCGGGCGCTGACCACGCGAAACGGCACGCGCGATTGTTGCAACAGTTGTGCGCGGATCGCGGAACCGGACGCTAAAACGATATCTGTAGCCATGACCATCTGTGTATAATTCCTTGGATAACCCTGCGCGGGACTCTGTCGAGAACTATCACAAAAATTGATACCTCGACAGGGCGTGGACAAGACGATGAGTCGCCCCGCGATTCGCAGATGATTCCTCCACGCTGGAAAAGGATAAGTACGGGGCTGTGTATAAGCCAATTATGGGTAATTAAACACAGTCAAGTTACTGATTTTAAACTGTCATTCAAGTTATCAACAAAACTGCACACATCGAAGAACTCTGTGTATAACTAATGAAAGGGCAGTTATCCACCGCCCTAAATCTATCCAAATCCTTCTTCTTTTCTTTATTTTATTTAGTTTGAAGGTATGCCCGATCGCCTTTCTGAAAGGCGCGGTTGCTTGACGACAGGGCCCGAAAGCGATAGAGGTCAATCAAGCTTCCCCGTTCGGGTGAAGGTCCCCCTTATACATTGCATTGACACGCTATTGCCGGTCACCGCCCGATACAGGCTATTTCCATGAGCGAAGAATTCCGTTTGAATCTTTCCGACCTGAAGGCGCGTAGCCCCAAGGACCTGCTGGCGCTGGCTGAAGAGCTGGAAATCGAGAACGCCTCGACCATGCGCAAAGGCGACATGATGTTCGCCATTTTGAAAGAGCGGGCCGAGGAAGATTGGACGATCGGCGGCGACGGCGTTCTGGAAGTGCTGCAAGACGGCTTTGGTTTCTTGCGCAGCCCCGAGGCAAACTACCTGCCTGGCCCCGACGATATCTATGTAAGTCCCGACATGATCCGGCAGTACAGCCTGCGTACCGGCGACACCGTTTCGGGCGTCATGCAAGAGCCGTCCGAGACCGAACGCTATTTCGCCCTGATCACGGTCGAGAAGATCAACTTTGAAGAGCCCGAGCGCGCCCGTCACAAGGTGGCCTTCGACAACCTGACCCCGCTTTACCCCGATCAACGCCTGAAAATGGAAATCGAGGATCCGACGATCAAAGATCGTTCGGCCCGTATCATCGATCTGGTCGCGCCCATCGGCAAAGGCCAGCGCGCGCTGATCGTGGCACCGCCGCGCACCGGTAAGACGGTGCTGCTGCAAAACATCGCCCATTCGATCGAAGTAAACCACCCCGAGTGCTATTTGATCGTGCTGCTGATCGATGAGCGGCCCGAAGAAGTGACCGACATGCAGCGCTCGGTCAAAGGCGAGGTCGTCTCGTCCACCTTCGACGAACCCGCGACGCGCCACGTCGCCGTGGCCGAGATGGTGATTGAAAAGGCCAAGCGCCTGGTCGAACACAAGCGCGACGTAGTGATTTTGCTGGATTCGATCACACGTCTGGGTCGTGCGTATAACACGGTCGTACCGTCCTCGGGCAAGGTGCTGACGGGCGGTGTCGATGCGAACGCCCTGCAGCGCCCCAAGCGGTTCTTTGGTGCTGCGCGCAACATCGAAGAAGGCGGCAGCCTGACCATTATCGCCACCGCGCTGATTGATACCGGCAGCCGGATGGACGAGGTGATCTTTGAAGAATTCAAGGGCACCGGCAACAGCGAGATCGTGCTAGACCGCAAGGTTGCCGACAAGCGCGTCTTCCCTGCCGTAGATATTCTGAAGTCGGGCACCCGTAAGGAAGACCTGCTGGTCGATGCCAAAGATCTGCAGAAGACCTATGTCCTGCGCCGCATCCTGAACCCGATGGGCACGACGGACGCGATGGACTTCCTGATCTCGAAGCTGAAGCAGACCAAGAGCAACGCCGATTTCTTCGAATCGATGAATTCGTAAGGCCAGAACGATGGATACGATCTTCGCACTGGCCACAGCCCGCGGCCGTGCGGGGGTTGCCGTCGTTCGAATTTCGGGCCCCGCGGCCCTGCCCGCCGCCGAAAAGCTGGCGGGCCCTTTGCCTACGCACGGGCGGACTTTGCGCCGCCTGGTCGACGGCGCGGGTGATGTTGTGGACGAGGCCCTCGTCCTGACCTTCGCTGCGGGGCGTAGCTTTACGGGCGAGCCGACCGTCGAACTGCAACTGCATGGCAGCCCAGCGATTGTGCAGACCATCTTGCGGCTGCTGGGTGACGACAGTGCCCTGCGTTTGGCCGAGGCAGGTGAGTTCACGCGCCGCGCATTGGAAAACGGGCAGCTTGATCTGGCACAGGTCGAAGGCCTCGCCGATCTGATCGACGCCGAGACGGAGATGCAGCGTCGCCAAGCGATGCGTATTTTCCAAGGGGCTATGGGGGCGAAGGCTACCAAATGGCGGGCGCAGCTGCTGCGCGCGGCTGCCCTTGTCGAGGCGACGATCGACTTCGCGGACGAGGAAGTCCCCGTCGATGTGCGCCCCGAGGTTGCGGATTTGTTGATAAACGTACTGACCGATCTAGAGGCTGAAGTTGCCGGTGTGGCTGTGGCCGAGCGCCTGCGAGACGGGTTCGAGGTTGCCATCGTCGGGCGGCCAAACGTCGGAAAATCCACCCTTTTGAACTACTTGGCTGGTCGAGAGGCTGCGATTACATCCCATGTGGCCGGCACGACGCGCGACGTTATCGAAGTGCGAATGGACATCGCAGGACTGCCCGTCACGCTGCTGGACACCGCTGGTTTGCGCGACACAGCAGACGAGGTTGAGCGCATCGGGATTGCCCGCGCCCGCGCCCGCGCGGAGAAGGCTGACATTCGCGTGCATATCGTGGCACCGGGCGAAGCGCCGGAAGTTGCTGTCCAGCGCGGCGATATAGTGTTGCACCCGCGTGGGGACGAAACGCGCGACCCGATGGGAATTTCGGGCCTGACGGGGTATGGCGTCGACAGGCTGACAGCCCATATCGGCCAAGTTTTGGCAGCGCGGGTTGCCTCGGTCGGCGTTGCTATGCGCGAGCGGCACCGTTTGGCTATGGTGCAGGCCATCACGATGATGGCCGAAGTCATTGACCTTTTACCAGAGGCGGTAGAAAAGGCCGACTTGGTTGCCGAAGATCTGCGACTTGCCATCCGCGCAATCGATTCCCTTGTCGGGCGGATCGATGTCGAAGATATATTGGGCGAGATTTTTGCCAGTTTCTGCATCGGCAAATAAGGAGTGTTTCACGTGGAACATCTGGACTTCGATGTGATCGTCGTTGGCGGTGGCCACGCGGGTGCCGAGGCAGCCGCAGCCGCAGCCCGCAAAGGCGCAAAGACCGCCCTAGTCACGCTGTCGCAGGCGGGAATCGGGACGATGTCCTGCAACCCCGCTATTGGCGGATTGGGAAAAGGTCACCTTGTGCGCGAGGTTGACGCGCTGGATGGTGTGATGGGCCGCATTGCAGATTACGCCGGTATCCAGTTCCGCATGCTTAACCTTAAAAAAGGCCCCGCCGTCCAAGGCCCGCGTGCGCAGGCCGACCGCGCGCGCTACCGCAGCCGCATGCAGCAAGAAATGGCGGCGACGCCTAACCTGACGATTGTTCAGGGCGAAGTTGTTGATCTAATTATTAAAAACGATGAAGTTGTTGGTGCGCAGCTGGCTGATGGCAGCCAAATTTCAACGCGCGCTGTCGTGATGACGACCGGAACCTTCCTGCGCGGCGTTATTCATATTGGCGACAAGTCGCACGCCGGTGGCCGCATGGGCGAGCAGCCCTCGGTCCGTTTGGCTGACCGTATTCGCGGGCTTGGCCTGCCTTTGGGGCGGCTGAAAACCGGCACCCCCCCGCGGTTAGACGGGCGTACGATTGACTGGTCGGGACTAGAAATGCAGCCGGGCGATGACGTGCCGGTCATGTTCTCGTTCCTGAACAAGACGCCTTCGGCGCGGCAAATCTCGTGCGGGATCACGCATACCAACGCAAAAACCCACGATATCATCCGCGAAAACCTGTCGCGCTCGGCCATGTACGGTGGTCATATTGAGGGGATCGGCCCGCGCTATTGCCCGTCGATTGAAGATAAAATCGTGCGCTTTGCCGACAAAGAATCACACCAGATTTTTCTGGAACCCGAGGGGCTGGACGATCACACCGTCTATCCCAATGGTATATCGACGTCCCTGCCCCAGGATGTGCAGGCTGATTATGTCCATTCTATCAAAGGGTTAGAAAACGCGGTCATTACCCAGCCCGGCTATGCGATCGAGTATGACTACGTCGACCCGCGCGCGTTGCACCCCACACTAGAGGTGAAGGCCCTGCCCGGTCTGTTCCTTGCGGGGCAGATCAACGGCACAACTGGATATGAGGAAGCTGCCGCGCAGGGGCTGGCCGCTGGTCTGAATGCGGCGGCCAAAGCGCTGGATCAGGCCGCGATGGTTTTCAGCCGCGCCAATTCCTACATCGGCGTCATGATCGACGATCTGATTACACGCGGTGTGACCGAACCCTATCGCATGTTCACGTCGCGCGCCGAGTTCCGCTTGTCGCTGCGCGCTGACAATGCCGACCAACGCCTCACCGCTTGGGGGCGTGATAATGGCGTGATCGGCGACGAACGTTGGGCGCAGTTTTCTGCCAAACGCGATGGCTTGGATGCCGTTCGTGCGCGGCTGTCGGGTGTGACGTTCACCGCCCGCGCTTTGGCTGCGCAGGGGGTAAACATTAACCCCGATAAAGAAAGCCGCGATGGCTTGGGTGTTCTAGCGCTGTCGGACACCGATTTTGACACCGTGTTGGCGTTAGACCCTTCGTTCGCGGACGTGCCGGCGGATGTACGTATTCAGGTTAAATGCGACGCGCTTTACTCCAGCTATATGGATCGGCAAAGCCGCGACATCGCCGCACTGCAGCGCGATGAAAACCTGACCATTCCGGCCGACATGGATTTCGCCAATCTGGCAGGCTTGTCGAACGAGCTGACGCTGAAATTGGGCCGCGCGAAGCCGTCAAACATGGCGCAAGTCGCTAAAATCGAAGGGATGACACCCTCGGCTATGTTGTTGATTTCAATAGCTGCGCGCCGTCATAACACGTCGAGGCAGTCGGCATGAGCGACCAAACCCCCTTGCTGGAAGGCGTATCAGTTTCACGTGAAACGCTAGGTCAACTTCGTGATTTTTCTGCGCTTGTCCTAAAGTGGACGCAGAAAATCAACCTGATCTCTTCCGCCTCGGAAGAAGAAATTTGGCAACGCCATATTTTGGATTCGGCACAAGTTTATGCCGCGATTCCGGCTGGCTTTAGCTGGAATACATGGGCCGATTTCGGCAGCGGCGGTGGTTTTCCGGGCATTGTCATTGCGATTTTAGCCTCCGAAACCGATAAAAATATTATTTTGGTCGAAAGCGATCAGCGCAAATCTACCTTCCTTCGGACAGCCATCCGTACGTTGGGGTTAACCAACGTACGCGTTGAATCGCGCCGGATCGAGGATCTGGCCCCGCTGAATGCTGATGTTATTTCTGCGCGCGCATTGGCAGCGTTGGATATGCTGTGTGCCTTTGCTGCGCCGCACTTGGCCGATGGCGGCATCTGCCTTTTCCCCAAGGGCCGCCGCGCGCCCGAGGAAATAGTCGCTGCCCGCGCGTCTTGGACCTTTGACCTGCACGAGATTCCAAGCCAGTCTGGGGATGGAACCATTCTGCGGTTGGAGGGGCTGACCCATGGCTAAGATTATCGCCATCGCCAACCAAAAGGGCGGGGTCGGCAAGACGACCACGGCGATCAATCTGGCGGCCGCGCTGGCCGCATTGGGAAAACGGGTTTTGTTGGTCGACCTTGACCCGCAAGGCAATGCCTCGACCGGGTTGGGAATCCAGCCCGAGGATCGCGACACGACGACCTACGATCTACTGATCGGCGACGCAAGTTTGGCGGCCGCCACATGTAACACCGCCTTCGCGAACATCTGGCTGGTGCCCGCGACGACGGATTTGTCTTCCGCCGACATCGCTGTCGTTGAAAACCCGCGGCGTTCCTTCCTGCTGCGCGACCGGCTGCGCGGCAATTTGCAGGGCTTTGATTACGTATTGATCGATTGCCCGCCGTCGCTGAACATTTTGACAATCAATGCAATGGTCGCCGCGCATTCGGTTTTGGTGCCACTGCAGAGCGAATTTTTCGCTCTTGAAGGTCTGTCACAGCTGATGCTGACCGTGCGCGAGGTGCGCGCCGTGGCTAACCCCGACCTGCGCATCGAGGGCGTGGCGTTGACGATGTACGACCGCCGCAATAACCTTTCGCTGCAAGTCGAGGCGGACGCGCGCGAGAATTTGGGCGAATTGGTGTTCCGTACCGTCATTCCGCGTAATGTCCGCTTGTCAGAGGCGCCCTCTTACGCGATGCCGGTTTTATCATATGATCCGGCATCGACAGGGGCGGAAGCCTACCGCCGCCTTGCCGATGAGTTGATTGCGCACGAACATTGAAGGAGCTGACATGGCCGAGAAACCCGTTCGACCCCGTGCCCTTGGCCGCGGCTTGTCGGCTTTGATGTCGGATGTGAATGCGGATTCGAACGAAGACCGCCCGCGTCGTCCTGATTTGCGTGTGCCTATCGAAAACGTACACCCCAACCCCGACCAGCCACGCCGTCATTTTGACGAACAAGCGCTGGAGGAGCTGACCGCCTCGATCCGCGAAAAGGGTATCATTCAGCCCCTGATTGTCCGGTTGGACCCCAACCATCCGGGTGAATACCAGATCGTCGCCGGTGAACGGCGCTGGCGCGCTGCGCAGCGTGCCCGTTTGCACGAGGTCCCGGTCGTCCAGCGCAGCTATTCCGATACCGAAGTGCTAGAAATAGCGATTATAGAAAATATCCAGCGTTCAGACCTGAATGCAATTGATGAGGCAGCCGGATATCGCCAGTTGATGGATCGGTTTGGTCATACGCAGGAACAGATGGCGACGGCGCTGGGGAAAAGCCGCAGCCATATCGCGAACCTGATACGTCTTTTGCAACTGCCTGAAAATGTTCAGGAAAAGGTCATTACGGGAACGCTCTCGGCTGGCCATGCGCGGACACTGATCGGCCATCCCAAAGCCGAGGAGCTTGCGCAGCACATTGTGACGCGCAATCTTTCGGTGCGCGAAGCGGAACGGCTGACCCGTGATCCTAAATCGCCCGCGTCGAAGCCGCGCCCGCGTGCGACGAAATCTTCGCTCGCCAAGGATGCTGATACCATTGCACTGGAAAAAGAACTTTCCGCCACGCTGCGGATGGAGGTGTCGATTGACCACCTTCCCGGTCAGGAAAGCGGCGCGATAACCCTGAAATACAACGATTTGGAGCAGTTGGACGATCTGCTGCGCGTTCTGTCCGGCGGCTAATCCGCCAGAACTTCACGCAGAATTGCGTTCAGCACGGGGCGACCTTCGGCGGTGGTGCGCAGATGGGTCGCTGTGCGTTGCAGCATGCCAATGTCGATCATGCGGGCGATATTGTTGTCCAGTCGCCCCGCGCTTAACCGCTGAAGACGCTGTAAATCCAGCCCCTCGGATAGGCGCAGGCCCATCATCACATATTCTTCCAACTGATCCGTGGCGCTTAGCGAGTCGCGGACGGTTTCCGATTTACCCGTCTTTTCAACATCTTCCAGCCACTTTCCAGGCGCCAAGGGCGTTTCGGTCGCAAACCGCTGCCCGTTAAACGTCAGCCGACCGTGCGCGCCAGGGCCGATGCCTGCATAATCGCCATACCGCCAATAAAGCGAGTTATGCCGGCTTTCGGCGCCCGCCCGCGCGTGGTTTGAAATCTCGTAGGCGGGGAAGCCCAGCTTATCCGTGACCTCTTGTGTGATGTCCCACATCTCGTCGGCGTGATCTTCATCGGGAAGGCCGCGCAGCAGGCCGCGATCATAGCGCGCGCCAAAGGCGGTATTTGGCTCAATGGTCAGTTGATATAGCGACAGGTGATCGACAGCCATCGACAGCGCTTCGTGCAGTTCGTCGCGCCAGTTTGCGGCAGTTTGGTTCTGTCGCGCATAGATCAGATCAAAACTGACGCGGTCAAATACGGCGCGGGCGGTATCAAAAGCCTGTCGCGCCTCGGCGACCGAATGCATCCGGCCCAAGGCTCGCAAATCGGTATCGTTCATCGCCTGAACGCCCATCGACACGCGGTTCACGCCTGCATCGCGATAGCCGCGAAAGCGCCCTGCCTCGACCGAGGTGGGGTTCGCCTCCAGCGTGATTTCGACATCATTCGCCAGCGACCAACGCGCGCGGACGCGGTTCAAAATGCGATCAACGATTTCGGGCTGCATCAAGCTGGGGGTGCCGCCGCCAAAAAAGACTGAATTCAAAACACGTCCGTCGGTTTCGGCTGCGATGCGGTCGATCTCGACCTCGTATGCCGCAGCCCAGCGGTTTTGGTCTATGTGCTGCGCGACGTGGCTATTGAAGTCGCAATAGGGGCATTTGGCCATGCAGAATGGCCAATGAATATACAGGCCAAACCCCCCGTCGCGCCAATCATCGTATTGGGAATGTTCAGACAAAACAGCCCTTTACCAGCTTTTCAAACGCATTGGCGCGATGGCTGACGAAGTTCTTTTCGATCGGGTCCATCTCGCCAAAAGTTTCGGTCATACCGTCGGCTTGGAAGATCGGGTCGTAACCGTGCCCGTTGGGGCCGCGCGGCGGCCAAACGATCTGGCCGTGCACTTCGCCCTCGAATACTTCCTCGTGGCCGTCGTCCCATGCCAAAACAAGCGTGCAGCAGAATTTAGCGCGCCACGGCTGCGGGGCACCGCTGGCCAGCAATTCCTCATACACGCGGGCCATCGCCATGGCAAAATCGCGCCCGTTTGGCGTTTCGGCCCAATCGGCGGTGTAGACGCCGGGCGCGCCGCCCAGTGCCTCGACCGCGAGGCCAGAGTCGTCAGCCAGCGTCGGCAGACCCGTGGCTTTGACGCCGGCAAGCGCCTTGATGCGCGCATTGCCGACGAAGGTCGTTTCAGTTTCCGCAGGCTCGGGCAGGCCAAAATCCGCGTTCGAGACGACATCCATCCCGAACACATCCAGCAAAGCGCGGATTTCGTCCAGTTTGCCACGGTTATGCGTGGCAATCAGCAGTTTGGCGCGCGCGAGCTTGCGGGTCATTTCAGCGCCTCTAGCTGCGCGGCGGCCAATGCGGCGTTGCCTTGGGTCGCCAAATCCAGCAGCACGTTCATCTGATCGCGCGAGAAGGTGGAACCCTCGGCCGACATTTGGATCTCGACCAAGCGGTCACCGGTCATGATGAAGTTGCCGTCAACGCCTGCTTCGCTGTCTTCGGGGTAGTCCAAGTCCAGCACGGGTTGGCCGGCATAGATGCCGCAGCTGATTGCCGACACGGGGGCCGACAGCGGGTCGGTAATGATCTGCCCCGCCTTCATCAGGTTGTTGACGGCCAGCCGCAGCGCGACCCAACCGCCGGTGATAGCCGCGCAGCGGGTGCCGCCATCGGCTTGGATCACGTCGCAGTCGATGGTGATCTGACGCTCGCCCAAGGCGACGCGGTCGACACCCGCGCGCAGCGCACGCCCCACCAGACGCTGAATTTCCTGCGTGCGGCCCGATTGGCCGTTTTTGGCCTCGCGCTTCATGCGCGAATGGGTTGCGCGCGGCAGCATGCCGTATTCGGCCGTCACCCAGCCCAGCCCCGAATTTTTCAAAAACGGCGGCACGCGTTCATCCAGCGATGCGGTGCACAGCACATGCGTATCGCCGATCTTGATCAGGCAAGACCCTTCGGCGTGGCGGCTGACGCCGGTTTCGATAATGACTTTACGCATTTCATCGGGCTTGCGGCCGCTGGGACGCATGGGGAACCTCATTTCGCTGGTTATTAAGGGGGGACATACCCCCGCGATGCCCTGACGCCAAGTACGAACAGCGCAAAGCGCGATTGAGTTTTCTCCCGCGCTTTCCCATATTGCGGTCAGAGGCCCGAAATGAACGATAAACCGCTGCCGCTGGAAGAAATGAACACCCGCTCGCGCGAGGTGTTCCGCCTTGTCGTCGAATCCTATCTGGATACGGGCGCGCCGGTGGGCTCGCGCACCCTGACCCGCGCCATGTCCGAGAAGGTCAGCGCCGCGACTGTGCGCAATGTCATGCAGGATCTGGAATATATGGGCCTGCTCGGTTCGCCCCATATCAGCGCGGGGCGCGTGCCGACGCAGGCTGGGCTGCGGCTGTTCGTCGACGGGTTGATGGAAGTCTCGGACCTGACGGGCGATGACCGGCAAAAGCTGGACGCCACCTTGACTGGCGACGGCGATGTAACCTCGGCGCTTGATCGGGTCTCGGCGGCGCTATCGGGGGTGACACGCGGGGCCAGCGTGGTCTTGACGCCCAAGACCGAAACGGCCGCGATCCGCCAGATTGACTTCGTCTCGCTGTCGCCCGAACGCGCGCTGGTGGTGCTGGTGTTTACCGATGGGCATGTCGAAAACCGCCTGTTCACCCCGCCCGCGGGGCTGACGCCTTCGGCCATGCGCGAGGCGGCCAATATGCTAAACGCCACCGTCGGGGGGAAAACGTTGGCCGATCTGGCCGCCGGCGTTGCAACCGAAATCGACGCGCGCCGACGCGAGATTGATACCCTGGCCAGCACGCTGGTGCAGGCGGGGCTGGCGGCTTGGGTGCAGGAGCCGGGCGAGAAAACCGGCCGCCTGATTGTGCGCGGCGCCGGAAACCTGCTGGCTGATTCCGATGCTGCGGTCGATCTGGAACGGATCCGCACCCTGTTCGACGACCTCGAGCGTAAAAGTGACATCGCGGAATTCCTCGATTTGGCGCGAACTGGCGAAGGTGTGCGCATTTTCATTGGCTCCGAGAACAAGCTTTTCTCTTTGACGGGTTCCTCTTTGGTGCTGTCTCCCTATATGAACGCTGACCGTAAGATTGTTGGCGCCATCGGCGTCATCGGCCCTACCCGTTTAAACTATGGTCGGATCATTCCGATCGTCGACTATACCGCGCAACTAATTGGCAAGCTGATTGCCGAGCGTAGCTGAGGATTGAAAATGCAGGACGACAACAAGGACCTCCAGTCACTGGACGAAATGCTGGAAGAAGCCGAAGCGGCCGAACAGGACGCCGAGGATCTGGCCACCGTCTTGGAAGCCACCCGCGCCGAGCGGGACGAGCTGAAGGATCGCTTGCTGCGCGCGTTCGCCGACAGTGAAAACATGCGCAAGCGCGCCGACCGCGACCGCCGCGAGGCCGAAAACTACGGTGGATCGAAGCTGGCCCGCGACATGTTGCCCGTCTACGACAACCTGACCCGCGCGCTGGAAGCGATCACCGAGGAACAACGCGAGGCCCATGCCGCGTTGATCGAAGGGATTGATCTGACGATGCGCGAACTGGTCGCCGTTTTTGCGCGTCATGGCATTCAGCAGATTGCCCCGCAAGCCGGTGACAAGTTCGACCCGCAGCAGCACGAGGCGATGTTCGAAGCCCCTGTCCCCGGCACCAAGGCAGGCGACATCATTCAGGTGATGCAGGTCGGCTTCATGCTGCACGACCGTTTGCTGCGCGCGGCGAAGGTTGGGGTGTCCTCGACCCCGGCGTAAATACGAAAGGCCCGCCGCACTGGCGGGCCTTTTTGCTTCAGGACCAGCTATCCAGCACGTCTTGCGCAGTTTGGAACTGCGTGTCGCCTTCGGTCGCGTAATAGGCGCGGAAGTAGTCCAGACCGGCTTGGTGTGCGGCAGGCGTCAGCGCATCAAGGCAATCGGTCACCCAGACCAGATTGAACCCGCGTTGAAACGCGTCGCCCGATGTGTGGCGGCAGCAGCAATCGGTGTGCAGCCCCGTGATATACAGTGTATCAATCCCCCGCGCGCGCAGAACGCTTTCCATATTCGTGCACTGGAACCCGCTGTAGGTTGTCTTCGGGAAGTTCAAATCCCCCGGCTGCACGGCAAGATCATCGACGATCTCGGCCCATTTGGTGCCCTTCATCGCGTGGGGCGGCCATTTGCGCAGCTCCAGATCGTCGTCGGTGTGCTCATCCGAGGAATAGAGCACAGTCGCGCCTTTGGCGCGGGCGCCCTCGATCAGGGCTTTCAGGTGGGGCACGATCGCCTTGGCGCGGGCGATGTATTCGGGGCCGCCGCTATCGGCGATGGTGCCGCCGGGTTCGATGAAGTCGCGGGCGACATCAACCAGAATGATTGCGGATTTTTTGGGGTCGGCCATGGGGTCCTAGCTTGTCAGTTTCCGCGCGCCTAAGTGGCATGCTGCGGATGATGGCGGACGCTAGACCTGTCGGGGTTGATCTGCAACAACAGTCGCGACGCGGCGGCTGTATGCGATATTAGTTGATTTATATCATATACTTATCGTTTATGCGGACGCCCCCCGTGTTTCACGTGGAACGCCCGCTGCTCGTTTAGCGCAGCATTGCCTGCAGTTCATAGATTATATCCAGCGCCGCGCGGGGTGTCAGCTCATCCGCGCTGATTGTCTTTAACCGCTCCTCGATCTGCGATGGTGCGGCTTTGGCAACCGGTGTAGGCGGCGCAGCAGCGAAGAGTGGTAGGTCGTCGATCAGCGCCTTGGGTTTCCCCGATTCCCTCTCGCCCGCCTCTAGCGTTTCCAGCACCGCACGGGCGCGCGCGACGACCGACGCCGGAAGGCCGGCCAATCGCGCCACTTGCACGCCATAGCTGCGGTCGGCGGTGCCCATGCGCACCTCGTGCAGGAAAATCACATCGCCTTCCCACTCGCGGACGGCGACGGTAGCGTTTGCGACGCCATCCAGCCGCTGCGCCAGCTGGGCCATTTCGTGGTAATGGGTGGCAAAAATCGCGCGGCAGCGGTTGGCTTGGTGCAGGTGTTCCAGTGTGGCCCACGCAATCGACAGGCCGTCGTAGGTTGCCGTTCCGCGCCCGATTTCATCCAGCACCACCAGCGCGCGGTCGTCAGCTTGGTTCAAAATGGCAGCAGTTTCAACCATTTCCACCATAAATGTCGATCGCCCACGCGCCAAATCATCGGATGCGCCGACGCGACTGAAGATCTGGCTGACCACGCCGATATGCGCCGATTGTGCGGGAACATAGCTGCCCATCTGGGCCAATATGGCAATCAGCGCGTTTTGGCGCAGGAAGGTTGATTTACCCGCCATGTTGGGGCCGGTCAGCAGCCAGATGGAATCTTGGCTTAGGTCGCAGTCGTTTGCGATGAACGGCTGCCCTGCCTTACGCAGCGCTTGTTCGACAACGGGATGCCGCCCGCCCGCGATTGTAAAGGCGCGGGTGTCGTCCACTTGCGGGGCAGTCCAGTCGTGGGCCAGCGCCAGATCGGCCAAGGCACAGGCAAGGTCAATTTCGGCCAGCGCGGCAGCCATTGCGCCGATGGGGCCGGATTCCGCCAGAATTGCGGCGCGGAAGCTGTCGAAAAAGCGCTTTTCCAGCGCCAGTGCGTGGCCGCCTGCGTTCAAGATGCGGGTTTCCAGCTCGGATAGCTCTAGCGTGGTGAAGCGGATCTGGTTGGCGGTGGTCTGGCGGTGGATGAAGCTTTCCGACAGCGGCGGCGCCAGCATCTTTTCGGCGTGGGTCGAGGTGGTCTCGATGAAATATCCCAACACGTTATTATGCTTGATGCGCAGGCTGCTGACGCCGGTCATGTCCACGTATCGGGCCTGCAAGGTGGCCACGACGCCGCGCCCCTCGTCGCGCAGGCGGCGCGTCTCGTCCAATTCACTGTCATAGCCTTGGGCGACAAAGCCACCGTCGCGGGCCAACAGGGGCGGCTCGGCCACCAAACCTGCATCCAGCAGCGCCAAAAGATCGTCCAGCCCCTGCAGCCCCGAAAATGCCGCCGCAAGGCTGGACGGCAGGTCATCGGGGGCAAGCTCAGCCAGCGTTGCCGCGGTGGCAATCGTGTTGCGAATGGCGGTCATATCGCGCGGTCCGCCCCGTTCCAGCGCAAGACGCGACAGCGCGCGGTCCATGTCGTGCACGCTGGACAGGTGGCGGCGCAGCGTGTCAGCCAAGGCGCGGTTGGCTAGCAGATAGCCAATTGTGTCGAGTCGCCCCTGAATGGTCGGCAAATGGCGCGAAGGGGCGGACAAGCGCCGTTCCAGCAGACGCGCGCCGGCGGCCGTTTGTGTGCGGTCAATCGCATCCAGCAAGGACCCTGCCCGCCCACCGCCGCTGGCTTGGGTCAGCTCTAACGATTTGCGCGTGGTTGCGTCGATCTGCATCAGGGTGTTCAACCCCTCGCGCACGGGCGGGCGGATCAGCGGCAGCTTGCCCTTTTGCGTGATGGCGATGTAGTCGGCGATCGCGCCCATGGCCGATATTTCAACACGGCTGAATGCGCCGAACGCGTCCAGCGCCGCAACATTATATAGATCGCACAGACGCTTGGCGGCATTCGTGCTATCAAACGATGCGCGCCCCAGTGTGGTCACAGTGACACCCGAGGCCTGCACGACACCGTCATCCTGCCCCTCGGGCAGTAGCACTTCGCGGGGGGAAAGGCGGGCCAGTTCCGGCCCCAAACGCACAGGCGGGCATTCCATCACGCTAAGGGCACCGGTCGAGATATCGACCCAGGCCAAGGCCCCCTCGCCGCGCACTTCGCTGTAGGCAGCCAGATAGTTGTGACGGCGCGCCTCTAATAAGCTGTCCTCTGTCAGGGTGCCGGGGGTGACAAGGCGCACGACGGCGCGGTGCACGACCGATTTCGACCCGCGCTTTTTCGCCTCGGCGGGGTCTTCCATCTGTTCGGCCACGGCAACGCGGAACCCCTTGCGGATCAGCGTCAGCAGGTAACCTTCGGCCGCGTGAACCGGCACGCCGCACATCGGGATGTCTTCGCCCGCGTGCTTGCCGCGTTTGGTCAGCGCGATGTCCAACGCGCTGGCGGCGGCCAAAGCGTCGTCAAAGAACATCTCGTAAAAGTCGCCCATGCGGTAGAACAGCAGCGCTTCGGGGTTTTCCGCCTTGATGGTCAGGTATTGGGCCATCATCGGGGTTGCGCCATCGGGTGCCGCGTTCTCGCTCATTTCATGCTCCGCTGCCAGTCAGGGCGCAGTTATGCGGGATTTTGGGGCGGGCTGCCAGACGTATCGCGCCACCTTGCCCAACGCCCCCCCTTCGCACTAGAGAGGACGCAACGCACCGGAGGGGTTTAGCACAATGACGATCTGGAATCTGGGGTCGATCAACATCGACAACACCTATGCCATGCACCACATCGTTGCCCCGGGCGAAACGCTGGCCGCGACCGAGCTGCTGACGGGCCTTGGTGGCAAAGGCGCGAACATGTCGGTCGCCATGGTGCGCGCTGGGGCAAAAGTCGCCCATATTGGCGCCGTGGGGCGTGATTTGGACTGGCCCGTCGCGCGGTTGGCTGAATATGGCGTTGATACCGGCTTTATTGCATCCAGCGATGTGGCCACGGGACATGCGATCATCACAGTCGACCGCGCGGGCGAAAACGCCATTATCGTCTACCCCGGCGCTAATGTTGTCGTCCCGATCGAGGCGGTGAAGGCCGCCTTGGGCGAGGCGCGCCCGGGCGATAAGTTGGTGATGCAGAACGAAACCAACCTGCAAGCCGAAACCGCCCGCCTTGCGCACGAGGCCGGCCTGTGGGTCGCCTATGCCGCCGCGCCCTTCAGCGCCGAAAGCGTCGCCGCCGTTTTGCCTTACATCGACTTCCTGATCTTGAACGAGATCGAGGCTGCGCAACTGCAGGACGCGACCGGCAAAGCGCCCGACCAGCTGGGCGTGCGCGATGTTGTGGTGACCTTGGGGGGCGATGGTGCCGCGTGGTATGACGGCGCGAACGCCCAAAAGCACGTCTTCCCGGCGGTTAAAGTGACCCCCGTCGACACCACCGGCGCGGGCGATACAGTGACAGGGTATATTCTGGCAGGCTTGGATAATGGCCTCTCGATGCCCGAGGCGATCACCCTTGCCATGAAGGCGGGCGCGTTGATGGTGACGCGCCACGGCACGGCAGATGTCATCCCGCAACTGGGCGAAGTTCAGGCATTTCAGCCCTGATCCCTTGCAGATCGGGTAAAATCGGCGCCTGATGAGGAAAACAACAGGTGAGCCTATGCCCGATCTACCCGAGAAAAAGCCATACGTTTCGACCCATAAGGCCGAGGAAGACCCCCGAAACGAAACGCTGCTGTATTATGTGAACGGCCGTATCGTGCCACGCAGCGAAGCCGTTGTATCCATTTATGATTCCGGCTTCATGCTGGGCGACGGCGTATGGGAGGGGATGCGCCTTTACGACGGTAAATGGGCCTTTATCGACGAGCATATGGAGCGTCTGTTCGAGGCCGCAAAAGCCATCGATATGGACATCGGCATGACGCGCGATCAGGTCAAGCAGGCTGTATTCGACACGCAAGCCGCCAATGACATGACGACCGATGTGCATTGCCGCCTGATGGTCACGCGCGGGGTGAAAACCCGCCCCTTCCAAAACCCGCGCCTGTCGCAACAAGGCCCGACCGTCGCGATCATTATGGAGCATTCGAAGCCCTCGATCCCGCGCCCGATCCGTCTGGCGACAGTGCCCCATTTGCGCGGCCTGCCGATGACGCAAGACCCCAAGCTGAATTCGCATTCCAAGCTGAACTGCATTTTGGCCTGCATCGCAGCCGACAAGGCGGGCGCGGACGAAGCGCTGATGCTGGACATCCATGGCTTTGTAAATACGACGAATTCCTGCAATTTCTTCATCGTCAAAAAAGGCGAGGTTTGGACCAGCACAGGCGATTACTGCATGAACGGCATCACGCGCCGCAAGGTGATCGACGTGTGCCGCGCGGCCGGCATCCCCGTGCACGAACGCAATTTCTCGCTGGTCGACACCTATGTCGCGGACGAGGCGTTTTTGACCGGAACCTTTGGCGCACAGACACCCATCGGCACCATCGACGGCCGCCAAATCGGCGCGGGCGAGATGGGCCCCGTCACACTGCGTATCCGCGCGCTCTACAAAGAACTGGTGGCCCGCGCATGACCAAACGCATTGCCATGTGGTCGGGGCCGCGCAACCTGTCGACCGCGATGATGTATTCCTTTGGTGCGCGCGGTGACTGCGCTGTCTGGGACGAACCGTTCTATGCCGCCTATCTGAAAGCGACCGGCATCGACCATCCGATGCGCGATGAAATCATCGCCGCACATGATGCCGACCCGGGTAGTGTCGCCGTGGCATGTCGCGGGGCGACCCCAGATGGGCAGCCTATTTTCTACCAAAAACACATGACGCTGCATATGATCGACGGGTTCGACCGCAGCTTTATGCGCGATTGCACCAATGTCTTCCTGATCCGCCACCCTGCCCGCGTCGTCGCCAGCTATGCCAAAAAGCGCGAAGGGCCGACGCTGGACGACATCGGTTTTGTGCAGCAAGAACAATTGTTTGATGAAGTCTCGGGTTGGATGGGCACCTTGCCCGTTGTGATCGACAGCGACGACATCCGCGCCAATCCCGAAGGGATGCTGCGGGCGCTATGCGCGGCGATCGATATTCCCTTTACCCCCAATATGCTACGCTGGCCCGCGGGCGGGCATGCGTCCGACGGGGTATGGGCGCCGCATTGGTACGGGGCTGTGCACCGCTCGACCGGATTCGAGGCGCCCGAGGGGCCGCTGCCTGCCCTATCGGACGGCTATCAGGCCTTGGCCGATCGCGCCCTGCCCTATTACCAGCGGTTAGCGGCACTGCGCTTGAAACCTTAGGCCTTGCAGCTGGGGCATGCCTCTTATGCAAAACTGTCTGTCGTTGTGTGCAAATGCATACCGTATACGGGGACTACGGACGGACGAAGGAGATGCACCATGACGGACGCCCCCAAATCGATGAAACCTGACGCCAAACAACCCGCAAACACCGCCCCCAAGGCCCAATCGGCCAAGGATGACTGCGATGCGGCTGAAAAAGCATTGGCTCAAATGTACGGCTATTTTTCGCGCGCGGCCTAAAGCTGCATAAGCGCTGGCTGCGATGGTGCAGCCCGTAAGAATAAAGGCCGGGGGAAGCCCCGGCCTTCTGTGTTTTTACTTCTTGACGCGCGCGTTGCGGTTCGCAACCAGCTTCAGGCGCAGGGCGTTCAGGTGAATGAAACCTGCCGCGTCTTTTTGGTCGTAAGCACCGGCGTCTTCTTCGAAGGTGACGTGCTTTTCGCTATACAGCGAATAATCCGACCAGCGGGCAATCGTACGGGCCGAACCCTTATATAGTTTCAGGCGGACAGTGCCCGACACATATTCTTGGGTGTGGTCGATCAGCGCCTGCAGGGCCTCACGCTCGGGGCTGAACCAGAAACCGTTGTAGATCAGCTCGGCGTAGCGGGGCATGATGCTGTCTTTCAGGTGGCCTGCACCCGAATCCAGCGTGATCTGTTCAATACCGCGGTGGGCTTCCAGCAAGATGGTGCCGCCGGGGGTTTCGTAAACGCCGCGCGACTTCATACCGACGAAGCGGTTTTCAACGAAGTCCAGCAGGCCGATGCCATGCTTGGCGCCGTATTCGTTGAGCTTGGTCAGGATGGTCGCGGGCGACATGGCTTCGCCATTGATCGCTACGGCATCGCCCTTTTCGAAGGTCACTTCGATGAATTCGGGCGTGTTGGGGGCATCTTCCACGGCGACAATGCGCTGTGCGACGTAATCGGGTGCTTCCTCGGCGGGGTTCTCGAGGATTTTGCCTTCGGACGACGTGTGCAGCAGGTTCGCATCAACCGAGAACGGCGCTTCGCCGCGCTTGTCCTTGGCGATCGGGATTTGGTTTTCCTCGGCAAAGGCCAGCAGTTGCGTACGCGACAGCAGGTCCCACTCGCGCCACGGCGCGATCACGCGGATCGACGGGTCAAGGGCGGCAACACCCAGTTCGAAACGAACTTGGTCGTTACCCTTGCCGGTCGCGCCGTGGGCCACGGCATCGGCGCCGGTGGCTTGGGCGATTTCAACCAGCTTTTGCGAGATCAGCGGACGCGCGATCGACGTGCCCAGTAGGTACAACCCTTCGTAAACCGCATTGGCGCGGAACATCGGGAACACGAAGTCGCGCACGAATTCTTCGCGCAGATCGACGATGTGGATGTTTTCTTCCTTGATGCCCAACAGCAGCGCCTTTTGGCGTGCGGGCTCCAGCTCTTCGCCTTGGCCGAGGTCGGCGGTGAAGGTGACAACCTCACAACCATATTCGGTTTGCAGCCACTTGAGGATGATCGAAGTATCGAGGCCGCCGGAATAGGCGAGCACGACCTTCTTGGGTGCGGGCTTGGGTGCGGACATTGCGGGCTCCGTCGGATTTACGTTTTGCTGACGGGTCTAGGGCGTTTTTTGCAAGGCCACAAGGGCAGTCCTATGGACTGGGGCCTACGGGCCGGATATTGGGTGACGCATGAGCACCTTTGTTGAAAACGCCCGCGCCGCCACGGCTGCCCTGCGCGATCTCTTCCCCGAGACGCCGCTGCAGCGGAATGATTTTCTGTCCCAGCGTTACGATGCCGATATTTGGCTGAAGCGCGAAGACCTGACGCCGGTGCGCAGCTACAAGATTCGTGGCGCTTTCACCGCCATGCGCATGGTGCTGGCCCGCACGCCCGAGCAATCGCATTTCGTCTGCGCCAGCGCGGGCAACCACGCGCAGGGGCTAGCCTTTGCGTGCAAGCATTTTGGCGTCAAAGGCACGATTTTCATGCCAGTGACCACGCCGCAGCAAAAAATTGAAAAGACCCGTGCCTTTGGGGGCGATAATGTTCAAATCCGGCTGATCGGCGATTATTTCGACCAGTCGCTTGCTGCTGCCCAAAAGTTCTGTGCCGATGAGGATGCCTATTTTCTGGCCCCTTATGACGATATTGACGTGATCTTGGGCCAATCAACCGTCGCGGCCGAGGTGGTGGATCAACTGGGCCGCGCGCCTGATGTCATGTTGGTGCCCGTTGGTGGCGGCGGTTTGGCGGCTGGAACCACCAGCTATATGCGTGCGATGAAAGCCGACACCAGCTTCCGCTTTGTCGAGCCGACCGGCGCTGCCAGTCTCACCGCAGCCGTTGCCGAACATGGGCCCGTCACGCTGAACAAGGTGGACGGCTTTGTCGACGGCGCGGCGGTGGCGCGTATCGGGCGGCACAATTTTGATGCGCTTGATTGGGTCAGCGCGGGTTCCGTCTTGCGCGTCCCCGAAGACCGCCTTTGCGCGACCATGGTCGAGGTGCTGAACATCGAAGGTATCGTGCTGGAACCTGCGGGTGCCCTGTCGATCGACGCCTTGCAGGATGTGGCCGACCAGATTCGCGGCAAGACCGTCGTCTGCGTTATTTCGGGCGGAAACTTCGATTTCGAACGTCTGCCCGAGGTCAAGGAACGGGCGCAGCGCTATCGCGGGTTGAAGAAATACTTCATCCTGCGGCTACCCCAACGCCCGGGCGCATTGCGCGACTTCCTGATGATGCTGGGCCCTGACGATGATGTGTCGCGGTTCGAATACCTGAAAAAGAATGCCCGCAACTTCGGGACGATCCTGCTGGGCCTGGAAACCACCAAGCGCGAGAATTTCGATATCTTGCTCAAGCGGATGACCGAAGGCGGCTTTGGCTATCAGGACATAACCGAAAACGAAATGCTGACCAGCTTCCTGCTGTAGAGGGACACCATGGCGATGGATGCGGGCTTTAGCCGCCAGATTATGAAACAGAGCATCGGTCTGATGACCCGCAACTGGAAACAGGCCTTGGCCGTTTCGGTCGGGCCCATTGTGATCGGTGTCGTGGCCGTTTTCGCGCTGATGTACGCGTCGGGGCTGGATATTGGGACCTTGGCGCAGCTGTCGCGCGGCAATGCGGATGCGGCCGCTGTTCCGGCGCTGGCGTCGCTGGCACTGCTGGCAGCTTTGGCGGTGGTTGTCGCCATATCGGCATGGATCGCGGTGGCGTGGCACCGCTTTATCCTGCGCGAGGAATACCCCGGCCTGCTACCCAGCGTGCAGGGCAAGCTGCTCGGCAGCTATGTGCTGCGCACGATGGTGATGTCGCTGGTGCTAGTTCTGGTGATCTTTGTCGCCAACCTGTTTGTCGGGTTGATCATGGCGGGTTTGGCGACATTCCTGCCGGGACTTTTGGTCGGCAGCCTGGGCGGGTTTGTTCTGGGGCTGATCTTTACGTGGGTTTGGCTGCGCATCGGCCTTGTGTTGCCCGCCGCAGCGGTCGGCCAAAAGATGAGCATGCTGGAAAGCTGGCGCATCACCAAGCCGCTGGCCGAGCAGGTCTTGGTGATCTCGGCCATGTTCATGGCGATCAACATTGCGCTGGAACTGGTGCTGTCGCTGTTTGCAGGCTTCGCCATTTTCAGCCTGGTCATCAGCCTGTGCACAGCATGGTTCATGATGATGCTGGGCCTGTGCCTGCCCACCACCCTTTATGGCGTCATGATCGAGGGGCGCGAGCTGCCCCGCGACTGATTACAGCAGGCGGCGCAGCAAGGCGCGCTCGCCGCTGTTGTCCAGCATCTCGACGGCGTTCGACAGATGCATCCAGACGGCGGAATGGCCCGGCTCGCTGGGCGGGGCCACTTGGCGGACGGGGCGCGCCAGGTAAAGCGTGCACAGCTTTTCGGCCCACAGGTCATATTCGGGCATGTAGCAAAAGCGCCGATAAGCCCCCAGCCGCCGCGCGCCGGTGACCAGCCACCCCGTTTCCTCGCGCACTTCGCGCAGCAGGCCCTGCGTCGGGCTTTCGCCCGCCTCGATCCCGCCGCCGGGCAGTTGAAATTCAGGCTCGGGGTCGGCTTGGAACGTGGTCAGGATGCTGTCGCCCTGCAAAATCACGGCATAGGCCCCGGGGCGCAAACGGTAGCGAATATCGGGGCGCGGGGTTTCGCCATAACGGGGGATCATCGCATACCTCTTTAAGAACCTGCTTTCACGTCCTATATGATCGCAGCAATGCAATCCGTCCAGTTGAGGATTTGAAATGACCCAAGGCACCCAAACCGCCTGGGACGATACGGTTTTGCCGTTCCAGCTTGACCTTGCCGATGTGCGTGGTCGGGTGGCTCGGCTTGACGGCGTCCTGCAAGATGTGCTGCGCCAGCACAATTACCCCGCCCCGATCGAGGCGCTGGTGGCCGAGGCTGTCGTTCTGACGGCGCTGATCGGTCAAACCATTGACCTGCGTTGGAAGCTGTCGATCCAAGTGCGGGGCGATGGCCCTGCGCGGATCATCGCGACCGATTATTACGGCCCGACCGAAGACGGCCAACCCGCGCGTATTCGCGGCTACGCCAGCTTCGACCCTGACCGTCTGGACATGGAGGCCGACCCCTTCACCCAGATCGGCGAAAAGGGTTATTTCGCGATCCTGATCGATCAGGGCGAGGGCACGCAACCGTATTCGGGCATCACCAGCCTGACCGGTGGGTCGCTGGCGGCCTGTGCCGAGGCGTATTTTGCGCAGTCCGAACAGCTGCCGACACGTTTCGCGCTGTCCTATGGTCGCTCGAACGAGCCGGGCCGCGGCGAGCGGTGGCGTGCGGGTGGCATCATGCTGCAGCACATGCCCAAGGCATCGCCCCTGCGCAAACCCGCCGAGGGCGAGTTCAAGGTCACGCCGATCAACGTCGACGTGCTGGAAGATGGCGAGAACTGGGCGCGGGCGAACATCTTGCTCGATACCGTCGAGGATATGGAGCTGATCGGGCCGAACGTGACCTCGACCAGCCTGCTGGCGCGTTTGTTCCACGAGGAAGAGCCGCGCATCTTCGACACCCAAAACGTGGTGTTCGGCTGCTCGTGCTCGGAAGACAAGGTGCGTCAGTCGCTGTCGATCTATTCGCAGAAAGACATCGCCCATATGATCACGCCCGAAGGCACGGTCACGGCGGACTGCCAGTTCTGTGGTGCGCACTATGTCCTCGACCCCGAAACGGTCGGGTTCAAAGGTGACAAACCGCCAGGTTTCTGAAACCCTAGCCCCGCGCGAAACCTATCGCGCGGGGCTTTTCCATAGGTTTGATAGATGCGGATCGAGGCTGACTGGCTGGGTCACCCTGCCCTTGCCGCGCTGATGCAGGCGCTGGCCGATGCTGGCTTTCGGGCATGGTTTGTGGGCGGCTGCGTGCGAAATGCGCTGATTGGCGGCGGCCCGACCGATGTCGACATGGCCACAGATGCCTCGCCGCTGGCGGCCAAGGCCGCGCTGTCGGCTTTTCGCACCATCGACACCGGCATCGACCACGGCACCATTACCGTGCTGACGGATGCCGGCCCGATCGAGGTCACGACCCTGCGCCGCGATGTGGAAACCGATGGCCGCCACGCAGTGGTCGCCTTTGGCACATCGCTGGCAGATGATGCCGCGCGGCGTGATTTTACCATGAATGCCCTTTACGCTGACTTGGATGGCACCGTGACCGATCTGGTGGGCGGCGTGGCCGATGCGCAGGTGCACCATGTGCGCTTTATTGGCGACGCCCCTGCCCGCATCCGCGAAGATTACCTGCGTATCCTGCGCTTCTTCCGGTTTCACGCGTGGTATGGCGAGGCGGGCGCGATTGATCTGGATGGCCTATCGGCCTGCGCTGAACTGGCCGACGGGATCGAGGGCCTCTCGCGCGAGCGGATCGGGGCGGAGATGCGCAAGCTGTTGTCTGCCCCCGACCCCGCCCCCGCCGTGGCGGCGATGGCGCAGGCGGGCGTGCTGTGGCGCATCTTGCCGGGCGCGGGTTTGGGTGTGCTGACCGCGCTGGTGCATGTCGAGGGGTTGATGGGCCTTGGCCCCGACCCGATGCGCCGCCTTGCCGCTTTGGGCGGCGAAGATGCCGTCACCCAACTGCGCCTGTCCAAAGCCGAACAGCGTCGCCTTGCACACCTGACCGACGGCCTGTCACTGGACGAGGCCGCCTATCGGCACGGGGCCGATTTGGCGCTGGATGCGGCGGCTTTGGCCTATGCCACCTTGTCGCAAACGCCGCCCGATGGGCTGTCCGCGCGTGCGGCATGGGCCAGCACACAGGTTTTCCCGTTGCGCGCAGCGGATTTGCCGCTATCAGGCCCAGACTTGGGCGCGGCGCTAAAAGCCGCCGAACGCCGCTGGATCGCTTCCGGCTTTACACTGACAAAAGACGCATTGAAGGGCTGATCATGGCTGTAGTCGAGGCACTGACACATCACGCGATGGGGCGCTTGGATGACGGCACGCTGGTGCCGCGCGTTCTGCCGGGTGAGGAGGTCGAGGTGACGGCCGACGGCTCGGCGCGGATCATCACTCCCTCGCCCCGCCGCGTCGCGCCGGTGTGTCGCCATTTCAAAACCTGCGGTGGCTGCGCCATGCAGCACGCCGATGATAATTTCGTTGCCGCGTGGAAGATGGATATCGTGGCCCGCGCCCTTTCCGGCCAAGGTCTGACTGGCGAAATCGCAGGCATCCTGACCTCGCCCGCCCGCAGCCGACGCCGCGCCAAGTTCACGGGGCGTCGCGGCAAATCCGGTGGGCAGGTCGGCTTCAAGGCGCGCGGGTCGGACATTCTGGTCGAGGTGCCCGACTGCCAGTTGATCGCGCCCGAACTGGCGGCGCTGATCCCTGCGCTGGCCGATGTTGCGAACCTTGCCGCCTCGCGCAAGGCCGAGGCGGGCTTGCTGGTCACTACATCGCAAGCCGGTGCGGATCTGCAGGTCGAGAGCGAGCGCGATCTGACCCCGCAGTTGGTGGGCGAGCTGGCACAGATTGCAGAACGCGCGGGTTTTGCGCGAATCACTTGGGGGGACGAAACCGCCGTGCTGCGTGCGCCGCCCATTCAGATGATGGGCCCTGCCCCCGTCGTGCCGCCGCCCGGTGCCTTTTTGCAGGCAACCCCGCAGGGCGAGGCTGACCTGCTGGCGCAGGTGCGCGCCGCCGTGGGGGATGCCCGCCGCGTGGTCGACCTGTTCGCAGGATCGGGCACCTTTACCCTGCCCCTGTCCGCCACGACCGAGGTTCACGCGGTTGAGGGTGTCGCCCCGATGATCGAGGCGCTGATGCGCGGCTGGCGTGCCGCGGGCGGCCTGCGCAAAGTGACGGGCGAAGTTCGCGATCTATTTCGTAACCCCTTGTTGCCGATTGATTTGAAAGGGTTCGATGCTGCCATTATCGACCCGCCCCGCGCGGGGGCCGAGGCGCAGATTCGCCAGCTAGCACAGTCGGACATTCCGGTAATCGCGATGGTATCGTGCAACCCCGTTACCTTTGCCCGTGATGCGCGTATTTTGCTGGATGCAGGCTATGTCATGGCACCCATCTGGGTGGTCGATCAATTCCGCTGGTCTGCCCATGTCGAGCTGGTGACCCGTTTCACAAGGGCGTGAAATGCACGCCGGTGAAATCGTCCCACTTTGCAGCTGCTTTGCCCTGCGCTATTGAGAGAAAAAACGTGGCAAACGCCACCTGGCAGTGACGAGCAGGACAGTGACAGATTTTACCCGACGTGCGCTGCTAGGCGGCGCAGCTCTATCGATGGCAGCTGCTGTGGCGGGCTGTGGTCGGCCGCAGGCAACCGTTGTTGCCCCCGACCCCAATACGCCGGTAACGCACTTGCTGGCTTATAAGAGTAGCCGTAGCTTGTATTTGATGCGCAACGATACGGTCGTGCGCAGCTATAATGTCGGATTGGGATTCCAGCCGGTCGGCCACAAGCAATTTGAAGGCGACGGTAAAACGCCAGAAGGCACCTATGTGATGGACCGCCGCAATCCGCGTAGCGCCTACCACCTGTCGGTCGGCATTTCTTACCCCAACCCGAATGACCGCCTGTATGCCGCCGAACATGGCCGCAGCCCCGGCGGCGACATCTTTATCCACGGCACGCCGCAGGAATTCGTCGGCAAAGGCGACTGGACCGTCGGTTGCTTCGCCGTATCAAACGCCGAGATCGAAGAGATCTACCGCCTTGTCCCCATGGGGGCGCGGATCCATATTTTCGCTTAAAATAAAAGGAATTGCCCGCGATTAGCGGGCAATCACCATCGTCCACCAGATCTTGCCGGCATCCTCTTGCAGCCATGCCACGCCCATGCGGGTCGCGCTGGGGTCCAAGATCACGTCGCGGATGTCGGGGTCTTCCATCCACACGGACAGGGTCTGCATTTCGTTCTCGTAGGATTCCGAAATAGCTTCGCCGATCAGCTGGCCGCTGTAGCCCACGCGACGCAACCGGTCGAGCGGCGACGAGCCGTCCGAGCCGAAGTGCCACGGGCGGTTCTGGATCGCCATGTCGCGCGAATGGGTCGCGGCGGCGGCGTTCAGCTGCGCATCCAGTTGCACGGCGGGCACACCGCGCGCGGCGCGCAGGGTATTCACACCATCCAACATGCGGAACGGGATGGCAGCAGCGTCTTGGCTGTTGATTCGATAGACGGTCGGCAGGGGCAGGCCGTCGGGCCCGATCCGCGCGCGCGTGTTACCTGTCGCACAGGCAGCCACGGTCGAAAGTAGGATCGCAGAAAGAACGGCGCGGCGCAGCATTGTCTATCCCCTTGGATGTGTTGCCCCCCTCATAGCTGTTTCGGTGTTGCGCTTCAAACGCGATCGCTAGATTTGACATTTGTGTGAATTGCGGGAAAGCGATCTGGGCTTTATTTGCAAGGCAAACGCGTCATCCTTGAAGGGGGCATAACGATGTCGGAAGACACGAGCAGGCTGAACCGTCGCGGCTTTATCGCTGCGGGTGCAACACTGGTGGGGGCTGGTCTGGCATCGCCCGCGCTGGCGCAGATGGTGGGCACCACCCAAATGGAATCGCAGATTTCGCAATCGGTGCAGCGCAATATCTCGGCGTTCCACATGCGTGACTGGCGCCCGTATTTCACCGACCTGCGCAACGGCGCCATCCTGTGCGATCTCGACTCGCGCGCCGTGCATTTCTGGTCCGAGGACGAGAGCATCTATCGCCTCTATCCGTCGTCCGTGCCGCTGGATGAAGAACTGACCCGCCGTGGCCGAACGCAAGTTATTGAAAAACGTGAAAACCCGACATGGCGTCCGACCCCCTCGATGCGCCAGCGCAACCCCGAATGGCCCGAAGTCGTGCCCGGTGGTGACCCGATGAACCCCTTGGGGATTCGTGCGCTTTACCTGTCGTGGCAGTATTACCGCATCCACGGCACGCATGACACGCGCAAGATCGGCCGCCCGTCGTCGAACGGATGCGTTGGTCTTTATAATGAACACATCATCGAGCTGTATAACTACGCCAAGAACGGCACACAGGTTTACGTGCTTTAAAAACGAAAACGCCGGCCCCGAAGGCCGGCGTTTTTTTACATGTGGGTGGGGTTAGGCCCAGCCTTCCAAGCTGTTCTTGATCATCCGCGTCAGCACAGCGACATGGTCGGGCCGCGCGTTCAGGCAGGGGATGTAGGTGAAAACCTCGCCGCCGGCATGTTCGAACGCCTCGCAGATCTCGCCGTTGATTTCTTCCAGCGTCTCGATGCAGTCGGCCGAAAACGCGGGCGAGCATATGGCGATGTTCTTCTTGCCCGCTTTCGCCAGCTCGGCGACATGTTCCACGGTATAGGGCTTCAGCCATTCCTCGGGGCCGAACCGCGACTGGAACGTGGTGATCAGGCGGTCTTCTTCCCAGCCCAGTTCGGCCAGCAGCAGGCGCGATGTTTCCATGCATTGGCTGCGGTAGGGGTCGCCCATGCGGATGTAGCGTTCGGGCATACCGTGATAGGTGCAGACCAGCAGGTCAGGTTCGGTCCCCGATGCTGCTATGCCTTCGCGGATGGAATTGGCCAAGCTGGCGATATAGTCGGGCTGGTGGAAATAGGGCTCGACCGTGCGGATGGCGGGCTGCTTGAACATCTTTTGCGCCGCTTCGAACAGCTTGTCGTTGGCGGTCGCGGTCGTCGCGGTTGAAAACTGCGGATACAGCGGGAAGAACACGATGCGGTCGCAGCCGGCGTCGACCATTTCCTTCAGCTTGTCGGGGGTCGACGGGTTGCCATAGCGCATGCAGAAATCAACCAGAACACGGTCGCCGAACTGTTCCTGAATCAACGCGCGGATGGCGTCGGTCTGGTCGCGCGTGATGGTGCGCAGCGGGCTTTCGTCGCGTTCCTTGTCCCAGATCAACTTGTAGTTGGCGCCCGTGGCATAGGGGCGGCGCGACAGGATGATCAGCTGCAAAAGCGGCTGCCACAGCCATGCCGGATAGTCGATGACGCGCTTGTCCGACAGGAATTCGTTCAGATAGCGGCGTACCGACCAGTAATCGGTCGCGTCGGGTGTTCCAAGATTGGCGATCAACACGCCGATTTTGCTATCGCCTTCGGTCATGGTCTGCATCTCATCTCATGTCTCTTGCAATGGGGGTTCAGTCAGCCATTTTGGGGGCAACGTCAACCTCGGGCTGGGGCGGCGTGGGCAGAACCGCGGAAAGGTGATGGGTGGCGCTGCCCGGGCGCAGCGGTTTGGGTTGGCTGGGCGCTGGTGCCCAACCGGTCAGGAATACGACATCAAAGGTCGATTGGATCTTTCCATCCACGCTGAAGCGATCGTCCATAATAGCCGCAGCCTGCAAGAACATGGCGCGCGGGGTGGGGCGGCGCAAGCGGGCGGCAAGGGCGTTTTGTTCCCCCATGCCGCGCAGATCGGCAGCCAGTGCGAAAAGATGCGGGTGCGACACGGTAAAAGGAATGCTGTCGGCAACGGGCAGGGCAAAGCCCGCGCGCTGCAGCAGTGCGCCTAAATCGCGGATCTCGCCCATCGGCAGGACGCGCGGCGACAACCCGCCCGATATGGCCACCTCGGCCTCGGCCAGCGCGGCGCGCAGTTCGGCCAGAGTTTGGCCGCCGAACAGCGGCGCCAGCAGCAGCCCGTCGGGGCGCAGGGCACGCTGGGCCTGCACCAGCATCCCGACCGGATCGTTCGCCCAGTGCAGCACCATATCAAGGACGATCAGGTCGTAGCCATGTTCGGGCAGGGCAAGCGTATCGCTGGGGGCGGCGTGGGGCATGTCGGGCCACAGGTCTGGAAATGCGGTCACGACCAGCGGCGCCGTAAAGGTTCTGTTAACCATCAATAGCCTCTCCTGCACCTCGTCGCGGATCACCTCGCGCAGGAATAGCGCGGGGCGGCGGCGGGCGCGGGCGTGGTGCAGGTGCAAGGCGGCTTGGTCGGTCAATCGTTCCATGGGGGCAGCTTAGCCAAAGGGGGCAGGCGATGCAAAAGGCGATGATGCAGTTGCGCGCGGTTGTTTATCCGCCGACGTGCTTGGGCTGCGGTGCGCGCGTGCAGGCCGATTTTGCGTTGTGCGGCCCATGCTGGGCGCGCGCACATTTTATCACAGGGGCGGCCTGCGATTGCTGTGGTCTGGCCTTGCCGGGGCAGGGCGCGGGCGATCAGCGCTTGCTATGCGATGATTGTTTGCACGCGCCGCCGCCATGGGGGCAGGGTGTAGCGCTGCTGGGGTATCGCGATCTGGCCAAGCAGTTGGTGCTGCAAATGAAGCATGCCGACCGCACCGATCTGGCGCGCGGGATGGCGATTTGGATGGCACGCAAGGCGGGCCCGCTGGTGCAGGGGGCGTTACTTGTGCCCGTGCCGCTGCATTGGACGCGCCTGATCCGGCGGCGCTACAATCAGGCCGCTTTGCTGGCGCAGGGCGTTGCACGTGAAACTGGGGCCGATGTCGCGGTGGATGCGTTGATCCGCCCGCACCGCACCCGCCCGCTGGAAGGGCACAGCCGCGCGCAGCGCTTTGCCGCGATGGAGGGGGCGATCTGCCCTCATCCGCGCCGCGGTGGGGTGATGCAGGGGCGCCACGTTGTGTTGGTCGATGACGTGATGACCAGCGGCGCAACCTTTGCGGCCGCAACGCAGGCCGCCCTGCTGGCGGGTGCCGCGCGGGTGTCGGTGCTGGCTCTGGCCCGCGTTGCAAAATTGGGGTAAACTAGCGGCAATATCTATTGTGGAGGCCAGCATGAAACCGGTCGAAATCTACACCACCCCCACCTGCGGCTACTGCGCAGCGGCCAAAAGCCTGTTGCAACGCAAAGGCGTCAGCTATGCCGAGGTCGACGTTTCCGGGAACCCCGATCTGCGCGCCGCTATGGTGCAGCGGGCAGGCGGCAGCCGCACAGTGCCGCAGATTTTTATCGGTGGTCAACATGTTGGCGGTTGCGACGATCTATACGCGCTGGATAGCGCAGGCAAGCTCGACCCGCTGCTGCAGGGATGAGCGGCGAAAGCGACGACCTCGGCATCGTGCTGTTTTCCGAGATCTTGATGTTGGAGCAGCTGGTCTCGACCGCGCTGGGCAGGGCCCTGCCGCGCGGGATGGAATTGTCGCATTTTTCCGTCCTGAACCATTTGGCCAACACAGGGGGCGAGAAAACGCCCGCCCAACTGGCGCGGATTTTTCACCTGACCAAAGGCGCGATGACGAACACACTGCGCAAATTGGAATGGGCAGGCTGGGTACACATCCGCCCCGATTGGGACGATGCGCGGCGCAAGCTGGTGGCGATCAGTCCCGCAGGGCGCGCCGCCCGCGATGCTGCGGTAGCGGCGCTGGGCCCGCTGGTGGCCGATGCGGCAGCCTCGGTCGGGGGGGCGCAGGTGCGCGCCACGCTGCCGGTGCTGCGCGCGCTGCGCCAAAAGCTGGCGCAGGCCGATACGGCCGATCAGGCCTGAGGGCGCACTGAGGCGGTGACGTAGTTCACCGATAGGTCGCGGGCAGACAGGCTCCACCCCCATGTGATTGGGTTGAAGACCATGCCGGTGCGGTCGATCGCCCGCAGGCGGGCACCGGCCAGCAGGTCGTAAAGCTCGTTCGGGGTGATGAAACGCGACCAGTCGTGCGTGCCCTTGGGCAGCCAGCGCATGATATGTTCGGCCCCGACAATCGCCATGGCGAAGCTTTTGGGGTTGCGGTTTAGCGTCGAGCATATGTGCAGCCCACCCGGCACCAGCAGATCGTGGCAGGCGATCAGGAAGGCTTGCGGGTCGGCGACATGCTCGATCACCTCCATGTTCAGCACGACATCGAAGGCCTCACCCGCAGCGGCCAGCGCCTCGGCGGTGCCAAGGCGATAGTCGATCTGCAGCCCCATTTGCTCGGCGTGCACACGCGCCACGGGAATGTTGCGCGGGGCGGCATCAACCCCCACCACAGTCGCGCCCAAGCGGGCCATCGGTTCGGATAGCAAGCCCCCGCCGCAGCCGATATCCAGCAGGCGCAGCCCATCAAACGGGCGGTCAGTGGTCAGGTCGCGCCCGAAATGGGCGGCGATCTGGCGCGTGATGTAATCCAGCCGGCAGGGGTTCAGCATGTGCAGCGGTTTGAATTTACCGCTCGGATCCCACCATTCGGCGGCCATCGCCTCGAATTTGGCGACTTCTGCGGGGTCGATGGTGGAATTGGTCTCGGACATTTGAATTTCCGCTCTGGCAAGTGGGGCGCTAAGAAGGCATCTTTACCGCAATGTAATGCGCTTGGCCCAAGGATGCCATGGACAAGGAACTGGCTTTGCAATCGCCCCCCCAGCTGCACCCGCCGCTGGCCCCCTACGATCAGCGGATGCTGGACGTGGGCGATGGGCATGCGCTCTATGTCGAGCAAGCTGGAAACCCTTACGGCATTCCTGTGGTGGTATTGCACGGCGGGCCGGGGGGCGGGTGCAGCCCCGCGATGCGCCGTTATTTCGACCCGCAGGTTTACCGCATCGTCCTGTTCGACCAGCGCGGCTGTGGCCGTTCGCGCCCCCATGCCAGCGTTGAAAACAATACGACATGGCATCTGGTCGCCGATATCGAGGCGATCCGCGCCGCGCTGGGCATTGAGAGCTGGATTGTGTTCGGCGGCAGCTGGGGGGCGACGCTGGCGCTGATCTATGCGCAAAGTCACCCCGAACCCGTCAGGGCGCTGGCGCTACGCGGCGTCTTTTTGATGACCCGCCCCGAGCTGGACTGGTTCTACGGCGGCGGCGCTGGGCTGTTCTGGCCGGCGCAATGGGAACGGTTCAGCCACGCGATCCCGCAAGACGAACGGGGCGACCTGATCGCGGCTTACCACAAGCGGCTGTTCTGCGGCGACTACGCGACCGAGGTGAAGTTCGCGCGCCTCTGGGCGGGGTGGGAAAACGCGCTGGCCTCGCTGGATAGCGATGGCACCTTTATCGATCCGCCCGCCGATTACGCCCACGCCTTTGCGCGGCTGGAATGTCATTACTTCGCCCATGACGGCTTTCTGGACGACAGTACCCAGATTTTGGCGCGGATGGATCGGATCGCTGACATCCCTGCCGTCATCGTGCAGGGGCGCTACGATATGATTTGCCCGCCGGTGTCTGCGTGGAAGCTGCATCAGGCTTGGCCCGCCAGCCGCCTGCGGATGGTGACCCGCGCAGGCCACGCCCTGTCCGAAGGCGGGATCACCGCCGCCCTGCTGCACACCATGACCTTCCTGTCGGAGATGGAGCCATGGTAGAATCCGGTCTGCGCCCCATTCAACGCATCAGCCGCCGTGGTTTGATTGCCTCGGGGATGTTTGCGGGGCTTTTCGCGGCTGCGGGCAAACCGGTGGCGGCCAGCACCGGCGGGGTCTTGCGGCTGGGGCTGCCGGACGGGTCGCCCACAGATAGCTGGGATCCGCGCGGCCACAGTGGACTGTTCATGCAGGTTGCGGCCCAAGGCGCTGTTTATGATTGCCTAACCGAGGTTGCGGCCAGCGGCGAGTTGCGCGGCGAACTGGCTGAAAGCTGGGAGAGTGACCGCAGCGGCACCCGCTGGCGTTTCCAGTTGCGCCGCGATGTTGCGTTTCATGATGGGCAGCCGCTGACAGCCGCGGATGTGGTCGCCTCGCTGGCGATTCATGGGAAGGGGTCGCTTGCGGCGTTTGTGGTCGGCCAAATCGCCGATCTGCAGGCGGCTTCGGCCCATGTGGTCGATATCACGCTGCATGCGCCCAATCTGGACTTTCCGTTCCTTCTGGCCGCGCCGCAACTGACCATCGCGCCTGCAGGCGACTTTGTGGTGGCTATTGGCACGGGGCTGTACCGGGTTGAACATTTCACCCCAGGGCGCAGCGCGCTGTTGGCGCGGGTGCAGGGGCACTACAAAGATGGTCAGGCAGGCTGGTTCGACGCGGTGGAACTGACGGCACACGCCGATGTCGCCGCGCTGCGGGCGGGGCAACTGGATGCGCTGGGCGATGTGCCCGAACGGGTTGCCACAGATTTGGCCGCCGACCACCGCCTTGATCTGGCGGTGACACGCGGTGGGCAGAAGATGGTCGTGCCCTTGCCGCCCGCTTTGGCCCAAGATGCGGCGCTGCGGGGGCTGGCTGCGCGGGCCATTGACCGCACGGGGCTTGCCGGCGCGCTGGGGTTGGTGTCGGGCGATCACCCGCTGGGGCCAGCGCAGGTGCCGCTGCCTGCAACCTTGGCCTACGACCCAGATGCCGCCACTTTCCTTGCGCGCCATGGTTTTGATCTGTCGGCCCTGCCGCAGCAACGGTTCGCTGGCGGCCTGACCGAGGATTGGGCGTTTTCCGCCGCCGCGCAGGCCGGTGCGCCCCTGCAAGGGTTGGGCCAAGACGCGCAGTTCAACGCGCTGTTGGCCGCGCTGCGAGCCGAAGGCGGCTCGGCCGCGCGGGCCGATATGACGGCGCAATTGCAGGCTTTGGCTGAAACGCGCGGGGCTGCGCTGTGGCCTGTGGCGCTGCCCAGCATCGATGCGCACACGCGCCGCCTGTCGCACCCCGATGCGCTGGGCACGCTTGCCCCGCTGGATAGCGCCCGCATTGCCGAGCGCTGGTCTTTTGCCTGAGGCTTGACCTTTGGGCGCAATGACGCTAGATACCCTTTCAACAGCGGCGCTGTGACCCGAAAGGGTCATGGCTCCACCGATGATTTTCAACGGGCCGCGCGCCCGTTTTTTCGTTTTATGAGGTCAAGAAATGTCAGACCTGATCGCCCGCGCGGCCATCGACCGTCGTATCGCCGAGATCGTCCAGCCCGTCATCGAGGATATGGGCTTTGAACTTGTCCGCATCCGTGTGATGGGTGGCAAGGAAACCACCATGCAGATTATGGCGCAAAAGCCTGATGGCACCATCGAGGTGGATGATTGCGCCGCGATTTCGACCGCCGTTTCGGCCATCCTCGATGTCGAGGATCCCATCGTTGAAAACTACACGCTGGAAGTATCCTCGCCGGGGATCGACCGCCCGCTGACGCGTCTGAAGGACTTTGATCTGTGGGATGGCTACACCGCCAAGATCGAGACCGAAGAGCTGATCGACGGCCGCCGCCGTTTTAAAGGCGAGCTGCGTGGCACCGACGGCGACGAAGTGCTGATCGAGCTGGACGATACCGCCGAGCCGATCACCATTGGTCTGAAATTCGAATGGCTGTCCGACGCCAAGCTGGTGCTGACGGACGAGCTGATCCGTGATGTTCTGCGCGGCCGCAAGGACGCAGGCCTGATCAACCAAGAGCAATTCGATGAGGTGGAAACCATCATCGACGCCGACGAAGACAGTGATGATGCGACACCCGTCGCCCCTGAGGAGAAACACTGATGGCAATCACCTCTGCCAACCAGCTGGAACTGCTGCAAACCGCCGAAGCTGTTGCACGCGAAAAGCTGATCGACCCCAGCCTTGTGGTTGAGGCGATGGAAGAGTCGCTCGCCCGTGCGGCCAAAAGCCGTTACGGCGCCGATATGGACATCCGTGTCAATATCGACCGCAAGACCGGCCGCGCGCATTTCAGCCGCGTGCGTACCGTCGTCGAGGATGATGCGGTCGAGAATTACCACGCCGAAATGACGGTCGAGCAGGCCAAGCAGTACCTGTCGAACCCCGAAGTTGGCGATATCTTCGAAGAAGAAATCCCGCCGGTCGATTTGGGCCGTATTGCCGCGCAAAGCGCCAAGCAGGTGATCTTGCAAAAGATCCGCGAAGCCGAGCGTGACCGCCAGTACGAAGAATTCAAGCACCGTATGGGCACGATCATCAACGGTACCGTCAAGCGCGAAGAATACGGCAACCTCATCGTCGATGTCGGCGCTGGTGAAGCTATTTTGCGCCGCAACGAAAAGATTGGCCGCGAAAGCTATCGCCCGAACGACCGCATCCGCTGCTATGTCAAGGATGTGCGCCGCGAAGTGCGTGGCCCGCAGATCTTCCTGTCACGCACCGCGCCCGAATTCATGCGCGAGCTGTTCAAGATGGAAGTGCCCGAGATTTACGAGGGCGTCATCGAGATCAAGGCCGTTGCCCGTGACCCGGGTTCGCGCGCAAAGATCGCCGTGCTTAGCCATGACAGCGCCATCGACCCCGTCGGGGCCTGCGTTGGTATGCGCGGTAGCCGTGTGCAAGCCGTTGTGGGCGAGTTGCAGGGCGAAAAGATCGACATCATTCCGTGGAACGAAGACGTCCCGACCTTCTTGGTGAACGCGCTGCAACCGGCCGAAGTCACCAAAGTTGTGCTGGACGAAGATGCCGAGCGTATTGAAGTTGTCGTTCCCGATGACCAATTGTCGTTGGCGATCGGCCGCCGTGGCCAAAACGTGCGTCTGGCCAGCCAGCTGACCAGCCTCGACATCGACATCATGACCGAGTCGGAAGAATCGAAGCGCCGTCAGGCCGAATTCGAAGCCCGCACCAAGCTGTTCATGGAAACGCTGGATCTGGACGAATTCTTTGCCCAGTTGCTGGTATCCGAAGGGTTCACCAACCTCGAGGAAGTTGCCTACGTCGATCTGGACGAGCTGACCGCGATCGAAGGCGTCGATGAAGCCACGGCAGGCGAGCTGCAAGCCCGCGCGCGTGACCATATCGAAAGCCAGAACCGCAAGGCTTTGGAAGATGCCCGTGCACTGGGCGCCGAAGACAGCCTGATCAGCTTCCCGGGGCTGACCCCGCAGATGGTCGAGGCGCTGGCCAAGGACGGCGTGAAAACGCTGGAAGATTTCGCGACCTGCGCCGACTGGGAACTGGCCGGTGGCTGGACTACGGTCGAGGGCAAGCGCGTCAAAGACGACGGCGTGCTGGAGCCTTTCGATCTGAGCCTAGAAGAAGCGCAGGCCATGATCATGACCGCGCGCGTCGCCTTGGGTTGGGTCGATGCGGCAGAACTGGACGTGGCGGACGAGGAAGAAGAGGAGGCCGAGGACTGATCGGCCCTCGGAAAGGACAAAAGGCATGACCAGAGGCGGACGTATTAAAGAGCGCGAGACGGCCGAACGCCGTTGCATCGTTACGGGCGAAGTGCAGCCCAAGGCGGGGCTTGTGCGCTTTGTCGTCGGGCCGGACAACACGGTCGTGCCCGATATCTTGGAACGCCTGCCGGGCCGGGGCATGTATGTCTCGGCCACGCGGGCGGCTATTGATGCAGCCGGGCGCAAGGAATTCGCCCGTGCCGCAAAGGCGCAGGTCACCGTACCCGCCGATCTTGCGGACGAGGTTGAGCGTATGCTGGTTCGCCGCGTGATCGACCTGATTGCATTGGCGCGTAAAGCGGGCCTTGCGATCTGCGGGTTCGAGAAGGTGAAGGCGCAGTTGGACAAGGCGCAGTTCGACAGCCGCGCGGTGCGCGTGCTGTTGCAAGCCGACGACGGGTCCGAGCGCGGCAAGGCGAAACTTTGGACCCCGACGGGCGCGCGCTACTTCAGCTGCCTGTCCAGCGAAGAATTGGGGTTCGCTTTTGGCCGACAAAGTGTAATACATGGCGCGCTCTCGGCTGGTGCATTGAGTGACCATGTTGTAGAGGAAGCCTCGAAGCTGCGTGGCATGCGCGAGGATGACGGCAGTCAGGGGACTGCCGGGAAGGATATTGAAGCCAGATGAGTGATAACGACGGCAAGAAGCCCCTGGGGCTGCGCGGGCCCGGTTCGGCGCCCGGCAATGTAAAACAGAGCTTCAGCCACGGCCGCACGAAGAACGTGGTCGTTGAAACCAAACGCAAGCGCGTTGTGGTGCCGAAGCCCGGTGCCGCCGCTGGGACTGCTGGTGCTGTTGCAGGTGGCGACCCCACCCGCCGCCCGGCCGGGATCACCGACGCCGAGCTGGAACGCCGCATGAAGGCGCTGGCCCTGGCCCGTGCGCGTGAGGCAGATGATGCCGCACGCCGCGAAGCCGAGGAACAGGCCCGCGCCGAAGAGCGTGGCCGCCGCCGCGCCGAGCTGGAAGCCAAAGAGCGTGAAGAGCGCGAAATGGCTGCCGCTGCAGAAGAAAAGCGCAAGCGCGAAGAGGAAGAGGCCGCCCGCAAGGCTGCCGAAGCCGCCGAGAAAGCTGCTGAAAAGAAAGCTGCGCCCGAGCGTCGCCCGGCCCGCAACGCTGCGGCCCCGGCCACTGCTGCGACCGTGACATCGCCGGACGAGATCCCCGCGACAACCGCCGTCAACCGCAAGGTCGACCGCGACCGCACGGACGTGCGCGCAGACAACCGCGGCGAGAAGGTGACCAAGGCCAAACCGGGCCGCGAGGACGAAGGTCGTCGCGCCGGCAAGCTGACCGTCAGCCAAGCCATGGACAGCGAAGGGCGTCAACGCTCGATGGCGGCCATGAAGCGCAAGCAAGAGCGTGCGCGTCAAAAAGCCATGGGCGGCGCGCAAGAGCGCGAGAAGATCATTCGCGACGTGCAACTGCCCGAAGCCATCGCTGTTGGCGAGCTGGCCAACCGTATGGCCGAACGTGTGGCCGACGTGGTCAAGTTCCTGATGCGCAACGGCATTATGGCAACGCAGAACCAGTCGATCGATGCCGATACGGCGCAGCTTGTTGTCGAAGAATTCGGCCACCGCGTTGTGCGCGTGTCGGATGCTGACGTTGAACAAGTGATCGATACCGTCGTCGACAAGGCTGATGATCTGCAGCCGCGTCCGCCGATTGTGACCATTATGGGCCACGTTGACCACGGCAAGACCTCGCTGCTGGATGCGATCCGCAAGGCGAACGTTGTGTCGGCCGAAGCGGGCGGTATTACGCAGCATATCGGGGCCTATCAGGTCACGACCGAAACCGGCGCTGTGCTGACGTTCCTTGATACCCCCGGCCACGCGGCGTTTACGTCCATGCGTGCCCGCGGTGCCCAAGTGACTGACATCGTTGTTCTGGTGGTCGCGGCAGATGATGCCGTCATGCCCCAGACGGTCGAGGCGATCAGCCATGCGAAAGCGGCCGGTGTGCCGATGATCGTGGCGATCAACAAGATCGACAAATACGAGGCGAACCCGCAAAAGGTCCGCACCGATCTGCTGCAGCACGAAATCGTCGTCGAAGAGATGGGCGGTGATGTGCAGACGGTTGAACTGTCGGCCAAAACCGGCCTCGGGATCGACAACCTGCTGGAGGCGATTGCCCTGCAGGCCGAGATTCTGGAACTGAAAGCCAACCCGAACCGCGCCGCCCTTGGCGCCGTGATCGAGGCGAAGCTGGATGTGGGTCGCGGCCCTGTTGCGACGGTTCTGGTTCAAAACGGTACGCTGCGTCAGGGCGACATCTTTGTCGTCGGTCAGACGTGGGGCAAGGTGCGTGCGCTGGTCAACGACCAGGGCGAGCGTGTCAGCGAAGCCGGACCTTCGGTTCCGGTCGAGGTTCTGGGCCTGAACAGCACCCCCGCCGCAGGCGACGTGCTGAACGTGGTCGAGACCGAGCAGCAAGCGCGCGAAATCGCCGACTACCGTGCCCAAGTGGCCAAGGACAAGCGCGTCGCAGCCGGTTCCGCAACGCTGGAACAGCTGATGGCCCGCGCCAAAGCCGACAAGAACGTGGCCGAATTGGCTGTCGTTGTGAAGGCGGACGTGCAGGGTTCGGCCGAGGCGATTGTTCAGGCGCTGGAAAAGATCGGCAACGACGAAGTCCGCGTGCGCGTTCTGCATTCGGGCGTGGGTGCTGTGACCGAAAGCGACATCGGCCTTGCCGAAGCATCGGGCGCGCCGGTCATCGGCTTCAACGTGCGGGCCAATGCGGCTGCGCGCGCGGTGGCCAACCAGAAGGGTGTCGAGATCCGCTATTACTCGATCATCTACGATCTGGTCGACGACATTAAGGCCGCTGCTTCGGGTCTGCTGAAAGCTGAAGTGCGCGAGCGCTTTATCGGTTACGCGTCGATCCGCGAAGTCTTCAAGGTTTCGGGCGTTGGCAAGGTTGCTGGCTGCCTGATCACCGAAGGCGTTGCACGCCGCTCGGCAGGCGTGCGTCTGCTGCGCGACAACGTGGTTGTCCACGAAGGCACGTTGAAGACGCTGAAGCGTTACAAGGACGAAGTGTCCGAAGTGCCCTCGGGCCAGGAATGCGGCATGGCGTTCGAGAATTACGATGACATCCGCGTTGGCGACGTTATCGAGATCTTTGAACGCGATATCGTTGAACGCAGCCTGTAAGGATTTCGGCACCAAGATGTGACAAAGGGCGGCCCCAGTGGCCGCCCTTTTCGTTCAACTTGCGGATTCATTCATCATATTGATGAATATTATGAGCCCCGCTTCTTATTGACTTGAGGGGCGGCAGAGTTGATTTTCCACCAAGTTCGGTTACCTGCCCGTGGCCGGCCAAATTCGGGCAGGTGGGCCAATGATCTGCGGGCGACGGCCCGTGGTAGATGTATTTAGGGCGGCGCCCAGTGTGGTGCCGTAAAAGGATAAGTCGCGATGACACAGACAGACACCAAAATCAGCCGCCGCGCGCCGCACCGCGCCGACCACGTCGGGTCGCTGCTGCGCCCGGCCAAGGTGCAGGCCGCACGCCATGACGGCACCTCGGCTGCAGATCTGCACGCGATCGAGGACGAAGGCATTCGCGGTCTGGTCGACCTGCAAAAAGCCGCTGGCCTCAAGGTCTTCACCGATGGTGAGGCTCGCCGTGCGTTCTGGCACTATGACTTCATGGGTATGCTGACCGGCCTCGACATGAAGCAGTCCTCGCGCAGCCTGCCGTTCAAGACCGAACACAAGACCCCCCCGATCGAGCCGCACCTGACGGCGGAGCTGGATTTCCCGGCTGATCACCCGATGATCCAGCATTTCACCTTCGTGCGTGATTTGGTGGGCCCGGGCGAGGGTGTTGCCAAGATCTCGATCCCCGGCCCGTCGGCACTGCACTTCCGCACGCCGACCGAAAACATCGAATACGCCCCCTATCTGGATCAGGATAAGCTGTTCCACGATATCGCCGCGACCTACAAAAAGGCGGTTCAGGCGTTCTACGATGCGGGTTGCCGTTACCTGCAGCTGGACGACATTTTCTTTGCCTACCTTGGCGATGCCAAGCAGCGCGAGGAGCGTCGCGCCATGGGCCAAGACCCCGACAAGCTGATCGAAAGCTATGCGTGGATGCTGGAGGAGTCGATCAAGGACCGTCCCGCCGACATGGTCATCGGCATGCACATGTGCCGCGGTAACTTCCGCTCGTCGCACGTCGCCGAAGGCGGCTATGACGCGGCAGCCGATGCGATCTTCAACCACACCTCGGTCGATGCGTATTTCATGGAGTACGATACTGAACGCGCCGGTGGCCTCGAGCCGCTGAAGCTGCTGCCCAAGGGCGACAAGCGCGTCATGGCTGGGTTCATCACCACCAAAACCGGCACGCTGGAAGATCCCGATTGGCTGAAGCGCAAGTTCGACGAAGCGTCGAAATATGTCGATCTTGATCAAATGGGTATCGCCCCGCAATGCGGCTTTGCCTCGACCGAGCATGGCAACGCGATCACCGAAGACGACCAAAAGCGCAAGCTGGAGCTGGTGGTTAACACCGCCGAAGCCATCTGGGGCGAAAACTAAGCCCCTCGGCGCCCCCGCAATTGGGGGCGCCACCCCAACCCCACCCCAAAGGATATGACCATGACCAGGTTTTCCCGGCTGGCTTACGCCGCCGCGCTGATTGTTGCTGCCCCGGTTTTTGCCAGCTCGGCCATGGCCGACAGCCTGCGCTTTGCCCATTTCGTCGCCCCGACCCACACCCTGACCGAGGCGATCGTCACCCCGCTGACCGAGGGCGTTGCCCCGACGGGGCTGGAAATCCGCACTTATCCTGCCGGTGAACTGGGCGCCGGCCCCGCCGAGCAGTATATCCGCGCGGTTCAGGGCGTGGCCGATATTGTTTGGGGTTTGCCGGGCTACACCTCGTCGCAGTTTCCGCTGTCGATGCTGACCGAATGGCCGGGCGCGCTGCCCGATGGCATGTCGGGCGCCGACTTTTTGTGGAACGGCTGGGACGCGGGCGTTTTGCAGGGCGAATACCCCGCCACCGTTCCGCTGGCGCTGTGGACGGCCGAGCCCGCCGTTCTGGTCACACGTAGCAAGCCCGTGCACACACCCGCAGATCTGGCGGGCCTGAAAATTCGCGTCTCTAGCGCGGTGTCGGGACAAATCGTACAGGCCCTTGGGGCGATTCCGGTGCAGATGCCCGCGGGCGATGTCTATAATGCGTTGCAGACCGGCCTGGTCGATGGCGTCGTTATTGGCTCCAGCGGCATCAGCGATTTCCGGTATGACGAAGTGCTGGGTCATGTGACCACGGGTATTCCGCTGGGCAACCAATCGTTCTTTGTTGTGGCCAATGCGGCGCGTCTGGCGCGCTTGCCCGCCGACCAACGCGCCGCGCTGGAATCGGTGTCGGGGCGCGTGTTGTCGAACCACGCCGAACAACTCTGGAACGCCAAGGGCGAAGCCGCCGTCGATGCGCTGCGTGCGCGGGGCAATGGCACTGTGATCGACCTGACACCCGATGAAATCGCCGCATTCGACGGCATCTTGCTGCCTTTGACCGCCGCCGCGGTTGAGGCTGAAGGCGCCGCAGATGCGCTGGCCGCCATGCAGGGGGCGCAATGACGCGCGCTTTCGGCCTTTTGGCAACCCTTTGCGCCCGCATTGCAGGCGCGGGCCTGCTGCTAATCGCAGCCCTTTTGCTGGTCGATGTTGTCGGGCGCGCCATCGGGCGTCCGCTGTTTGGCGCGCAAGAGGTGACCGAGATGGTCATGGTCGTCGTGATCTTCGGCTCGGTCGCGTTGCTGGACCATCGTGGCGGGCAGATCCGCGTCGACCTGTTCGCGGGTGCCATGTCACCTGCGGTGGCGGCGTTGGCCGACCGATTGGCTGCTTTTCTGGCCTTGGCCCTGTGGGCGACTTTGGCATGGGCGACGATTCAAGCGGCGCAGCTTTCGCAGATGTTCGGGCTGAAATCGAACATTCTGGGGGTGCCCAAAGCGCCCTTCCAATACGCGCTGGCTGCCTTTGCGGCCATCGGCGCTGTGGGCGCGCTGCTGCGCCTTGTAGCGAAGAAACCTGTGACAGGGGCATCCGCAAATGATTGATACACTTGCGGGACTGGCGGGCGTTATCATCCTGCTGGCGCTGATTATGCTGCGCATCCCCGTGGCGATTGCCATGTTTGTCGTGGGTTTTGTCGGCATCACGCTGCTTTCGGGCCTACCCGTCGCGATGGGGTTGCTGGCATCTGAAAGCTTTACCTTGGCTAGCAAGTTTGAACTTGTGGTGATTCCGCTGTTCATTCTGATGGGGAATTTGGCGACGCGCACCAGCATCAGCCGCAGCCTTTATGCGGCGGCCTATGCCGCTGTGGGGCGGCTGCGCGGGGGGCTGGCGCATGCCACGCTGATCGGCTGCGGCGCGTTTTCGGCCCTCAGCGGGTCGTCCATCGCGTCGGCGCTGACGATGGGCAAAGTCGCCTTGGGCGAGATGGAGCGCTACCGCTATTCGCCGCGCCTGTCGACCGCGACGGTTGCGGCGGGCGGCACGCTGGGCATCCTAATCCCGCCATCGACTGGTTTCGTGATTTACGCGATCCTGACCGAGCAATCCATCGGGCGGCTTTTCTTGGCCGGCTTCTTGCCTGGCTTGTTGCTGCTGGCGCTGTTCATGGCGACGGTTGCCATCATTTGCTGGCTGCGCCCCGAGGCTGGCCCAGCGGGCGAGGCGGTGCCCTGCGATGCCACGCTGCGTGCGATGCTGGCCGCGCTGCCGGGCGTTGCGATTATCGCAGTGACGATCGGCGGGCTATATACGGGGCTTTTCTCGCCGGTTGAATCGGCGGCGGTGGGTGCGGGCCTGATGGCGGTCATCGGGCTGGCGCGGCGCGAGATCAAGCTGCGCGATTTGTGGGATGCAGGCATGGATTCGGCCCTGACATCCGCAACTGTCATGCTGATTTTGATCGGCGCACACCTGTTCAACCCGTTCATGGCCCTCAGCCATATTCCGCAGGCGATTGGCGGGTTCCTGACGGGGTCGGGGTTGTCGCCGTGGCTTGTGATGGGCCTGATTTTGCTGTGCTATGTCGTGCTGGGCATGTTCATGGACGGCTTTGCCATGCTGGTGCTGACGCTGCCGATCTTCTTCCCGGTCATCACCGCGCTGGGGTTCGATCCGATCTGGTTCGGCGTCATCGTGATGGTCGTGCTAGAGATGGGCTTGCTGTCGCCGCCGGTAGGGATGAACGTGTTCATTGTGCATTCCATCGTGCCCAAAGTGCCGCAGATCGAGATCTATCGCGGCATCGTGCCGTTCTGGTTGGCGATGGTGGTTGGGGTGGTGATTTTGTCGATCTTCCCCGCGATTGCGACAGCGCTGCCCGATTATGTGATGGGGGCCAGCCTGCGTTAATGCGGGCTGGCGTCTTTACACTGTCATTTTGCGGCCTCACACTTGCGGCATCGCATGTCGGAAAGTCACAAAATGACAGATCTTTTTTCATCGTACCAACTGGGCAAGCTGACGCTTAAGAACCGCGCGGCGATGGCCCCTATGACGCGGTCGCGCGCGACCGGCGCTGTGCCCACCCCTGAAATGGTGCGCTACTACGCGCAGCGCGCAGGCGTCGGCCTGATTGTTACCGAAGGCACCATCATCAGCCCTGAAGGCTGCGGCTGGTTCGATAGCCCCGGCATCTGGTCGGACGCGCAAGTCACGGCGTGGGCCCCGGTTGTGCAGGCGGTGCACGACCAAGGTGCCGCGATCTTCGCCCAGATCTGGCACGTCGGCCGCGCCAGTCACACATCGCTGCAACCCGGCGGCAAGCCGCCCCAAAGCGCGACCAGCCAGACAGCCGAAGGGGCGCGCACCTTCGTGCAGAACCCCGACGGGACGCAGGGTTTCGTGCCGATGTCGCAGCCGCAAGCGTTGACGACCGACGAAATTCCCGTTGTGGTTGAGGCCTATGCCGATGCGGCTGAAAACGCGATCAAGGCCGGGTTCGACGGTGTCGAGATTCACGGTGCCAACGGGTACTTGATCGAGCAGTTCCTGAACGCCAACGTCAACGACCGGACTGACGATTACGGCGCGCAGACCATTGAAAACCGCCTGCGTTTCGCGATTGCGGTTGTGGATGCCTGCGTTGCGCGGGTGGGGGCCGACAAGGTCGCCATTCGGCTGTCGCCGTTCGGGCGGGTGAATGCGCTGACGCCGTTTGACGGTGAAGCAGAAACGTACTTGGCGTTGGTCGAGGCGCTAGAGGCCCGTAAACTGGCCTATCTGCACCTGATGGACCAGCTAGTCGGCGGTGCGCGCGTCATGCCCGAAGGGTTCTTGGCGCAGGTGCGTGCAGGCTGGACGGGGGCCTTGATCCTTGCGGGTGGACTTGATTTGCGAAAAGCCGACGCGCTTTTGCAGGCGGGCCTGATCGACATCGCCGCGTTTGGCGTGCCGCTGACGTCGAACCCCGATCTGGTCGAGCGCTTCCGCCACGGTTGGCCGCTGACACCCAGTGATCGCGCTACGCTGTATGGCGGGGATGTGCGCGGCTATACCGATTGGTTGCCCTATTCCGCACACCCCTGACAACGCGCCAGACCGGCATGAAAAAAACCTGCTGCGTGATGCGCAGCAGGTTCCAAGTCTTCCAACAGAGCCGTCAGGTGAATTGGTGTGGCGCGTCTTAAACGGCGCTGCCGGACACCAATCTGTCACCAACACGAATCACAAGGCGTCCATCCTCCAACGCCCGAACCAGCTGTCCTTGAACAAACAAGCTAGCGGTCACTTTTATCGTACGAAACATGACACCCTCCCAAATGCCGTGCGTTTAAGCACTTTGCGGGTTGAAGGGTTATTTTGCAATCAAAAAGTAAACAATTAGGAAATAAAATTTCCCGACAACTCTTGACGCAAGGGAGTTATAAGCGGCAGATCGGCAGGCGGCATCGGGTAATTGTCCAAGTCATTGATGCCGGCCCATTCTATCGCCTGCCCCTCGCGGCCCTGCGGGGTGCCATCCCATTTGCGGCAAGCGTAAAGGGGCATCAGTAGGTGGAAGTCGGGATAAGAATGGCTGGCGAAGGCCAGCGGTGTCAGGGCATCGGGGGTGGCGCGGATGCCCAGCTCCTCCTCCATCTCGCGAATCAGCGCTTGTTCGGGCGACTCGCCAGCCTCCAGCTTGCCACCGGGGAATTCCCACAGGCCTGCCAGCGATTTGCCGGCGGGGCGCTGCGCGAGTAGAACACGCTGGTCGCGGATAAGCGCGACGGCGGCCACCAGAACAAGCTTCACGAGCGGTAGTCCGCGTTGATGTCGATATAGCCGTGCGTCAGATCGCAGGTCCACACCGTTGCGGTGCCCTCGCCAAGGCCCAGATCGACGCCGATCACCAGCTCGGGGTTTTTCATGTAAGCCGAGGTTTCGTCCTCGGAATAGGCGGGGTCGCGGTATCCTTCGCGGGCGACCCAGATGTCGCCAAAGCGGATTGCAAGCCGGTCGCGGTCGGCCGCAGCGCCCGATTTGCCGACAGCCATCACAACGCGGCCCCAGTTCGCATCCTCGCCCGCGACGGCGGTTTTCACGAGGGGCGAGTTAGCAATCGACATGGCGACTTTCCGCGCATCGGCGGCATCGGCAGCCCCGCTGACCTGCACTTCGATAAATTTCGTCGCGCCTTCGCCGTCGCGCACCACTTGCAGTGCCAGATCGCGCATCACGTCGGTCAGGGCGGTGGCAAAGGCGTCGTTTCCGGCCACCTGCACGCCGCTGGCACCAGTCGCTGCAACCAAAACGGTGTCGGATGTCGATGTGTCGCTATCAACTGTGATGCAGTTGAACGTGCCATCGGCCGAGCCTGAAACCATGGCCTGCAGGCTGGCGTGGTCGATCAGGGCGTCGGTAAAGATATAGACCAGCATGGTCGCCATATCGGGGGCGATCATGCCCGACCCCTTGGCGATGCCTGCGATGGTCACGGTTTTGCCGCCGACATTCACCGTGGCGCTGGCGCCTTTGGGGAAGGTGTCGGTCGTCATGATGGCGCGGGCGGCGGTATCAATTGCATCGGCGCGCAGCCCGTCTTTCAGATCGGCCAGCGCGGCCAAGATCCGCTCGTGCGGCAGCGGCTCGCCAATCACGCCGGTTGATGACGTAAAGACGCGCTCGGGGGCGATCCCCAGAATTTCGGCGGTTGCCGCCGAGATGGCGGCAACCGATGTGGCCCCGATTTTGCCGGTAAAGGCGTTCGAGTTGCCCGAGTTTACAAGGATGGCCGCCGCGCCCGTTGCAGGCAGGCCGTTTTTGGCCTGACAATCCAACACCGCCGCCGAACGCGTCGCCGAGCGGGTGAAGACGCCCGCAACCACACTGCCCGCGTCCAGCACGGCCAGCATGACATCGGTGCGCCCCTTGTAGCGCACGCCGGCCTCGGCCGTGGCAAAACGCACCCCCGCAATCGCGGGAAGGCTGGGGAAGGCGGCAGGGGCGAGGGGCGAGACGGCCATCGGTGTTATTCCTGATTCAGCAGATCAAGGTTCAAAAGTGCAGTCGGGTCGTAAGTCGACAGGTCGGTGCGGGTGACCGTGCCTTTGGCTTCAAGATCCGTCAATATTTCCATCAGCTTATCTTGGCGAACGGTATTTTCCAGATCGGCGCGGATTTCGTCGATTTTCGGCAGCGATTGCGGGCGCTGTTCGTGCACTTCGATCACGTGGAAGCCGAATTGCGATTCGACAGGCTCGGATACGACGTCGAACTTGCCTTCTTCACCCAGCGCGACCACGCCGTTGGCAAAGGGCTCGACCATCATGTCGGGGGCGAACCAGCCCAGCTCGCCGCCATTGGCGCCCGAACCGGTGTCCAGTGACACTTCCTTGGCGACATCGGCAAACGCTTCGCCGGCGTTCAGACGGGCGATGACGGCGTCGGCCTCGTCCTTGGTGGCGACCAAGATGTGGGCGGCGCTGTATTCGTTGCCGGGAGTGACGCCCTCGAAGGCCTTGTCATAGGCGGCTTGCAGGGATTCGTCGGTGACAGCATCGGCCAGCAGGCCTTGGACGGCCTCGTACGACAGCATCTCGCGGCGTTCGTTGGACAGGGCCATTTCAACGCGGGCGGGCACGTCGGTCACTTGTTCGGCCAGCAGTTGTTGCTGCACCATCTGGTCGATCAGGCTGGGAAGCAGTACGTCGGCGGGCAGTTGGCGATATTGCTGGGGCAGGCCCGAATAGGCCAGCAGCAGTTCGCCCAAAGTGATGTCACTGCCGTTCACGCTGGCGATAACCGTGTCGCGCGTCGGGGCATCTTGTGCCAACGCGGGCGCAAGGGCGAGCAAAGAGAGCGAGAGCCCCAAGGCTACGCCGCGGCTAGCGGCAAGCAGGTTACGTCTGGCCATTAAAATCTTCCTTGTTCGGTCGCCAATCTGCGGCGACGTTGACACTAAGACACCAGCCCCTTACATCCCCAGCGGGCTTTGGTGGCCGTTGGACCGCCTATTTCAGGCCTTCCGGCGCCTTATTACGCCTTGGGCGCGGACACGACAAGCATCGCGGCCCTCACAGTCGGATGAACACGTAGGCGCGGACAAGCAGTCGGGGACGACGGAATATGCTGGGATTTGAAACGCTGACACGAAAGATTTTCGGGTCGGCAAATGACAGGAAGGTCAAGGCTACCCGTAGCCTGATCGCCAAGATCAACGCACTCGAGCCGCAGTTCCAATCGCTTGACGATGCTGGACTGAAGGCAAAAACGGAAGAATTCCGCACGCGCTACGCCGGTGGCGAGACCTTGGACGATTTGTTGCCCGAGGCCTTCGCGAACTGCCGCGAGGCTGCGCGCCGCACGTTGGGCCTGCGCGCCTTTGACGTGCAACTGATGGCTGGTGTGTTCTTGCACCAGGGCAACATCGCCGAAATGAAAACGGGCGAGGGCAAGACGCTGATGGCGACTTTCCCCGCGTATCTGAACGCGATCCCCGCCAAGGGCGTCCACGTTGTGACGGTGAACGACTATCTGGCCAAGCGCGACGCGGGCATCATGGCGCGCGTCTACAGCGCACTAGGGATGACCACATCGGTCGTCTACCCCCAGCAGCCCGAGGACGAGAAGAAAGCCGCCTACGCAGCCGACATCACCTACGCCACCAATAACGAGCTGGGCTTCGATTACCTGCGCGACAACATGAAGGGCGATCTGGCACAGATGAACCAGCGCCCGCATTTCTACGCGATTGTCGACGAAGTGGACTCGATCCTGATCGATGAAGCGCGCACGCCGCTGATCATCTCGGGGCCCGCGCAAGACCGGTCCGAGCTGTATATCGCCATCGACAAGGTCATCCCCGAGCTTGTCCCCGAGCATTACACCGTCGATGAAAAGGCGCGCAACGTCACGCTGACCGACGAGGGGAACGAATACCTTGAACAGCGCCTGCACGCGCTGGAAATTCTGCCGGCCGAGCAGTCGCTGTACGACCCGGCCAGCACGACAATCGTCCACCACGTGAACCAAGCCCTGCGCGCGCACATTCTGTATCAGCGCGACAAGGATTATATCGTCCGCAACGACGAAATCGTGCTGATCGACGAATTCACCGGCCGTATGATGGTTGGCCGCCGCCTGTCCGAAGGGCTGCACCAAGCTATCGAAGCCAAAGAAGGCGTCAAAATCCAGCCCGAGAACGTGACGCTGGCGCAGGTAACGTTCCAGAACTACTTCCGCCTTTACAAAAAGCTGGCCGGTATGACTGGTACAGCGTTGACCGAGGCTGAAGAATTCGCCGAGATTTACGGCCTTGGCGTTGTCGAGGTTCCCACGAACCGGCCGATCGCACGCAAGGATGAACACGACCAAGTCTACCGCACCACGCGCGAGAAATTCGAAGGTGTTGTCAAAGAGATCGAGGCCGCCCATGCCAAGGGCCAGCCGATTCTGGTCGGCACGACCTCGATCGAAAAGTCCGAGATGCTGTCGAACCTGCTGAACAAGGCCGGTATCGCGCATAATGTGCTGAACGCCCGCCAACACGAGCAAGAAGCCCATATCATCGCCGACGCGGGCCGACTGGGCGCGGTCACCATCGCCACCAACATGGCCGGTCGCGGGACCGACATTCAGCTGGGCGGCAACGTCGATATGAAGGTGCTCGAGGCGGTTGCGGCCGATCCGAACGCCGACCCCGACGCGCTGCGTGCCCAGATCGAGGCCGAGCACGCCGAAGAAAAGCAGAAGGTGAAAGAGGCGGGCGGCCTGTTCGTTCTGGCCACAGAACGCCATGAATCGCGCCGGATCGACAACCAGTTGCGCGGCCGTTCGGGCCGTCAGGGCGACCCGGGCCGGTCCAGCTTCTTCCTGTCGCTGGAAGACGACCTGATGCGGATTTTCGGGTCCGAGCGTCTGGATTCCGTTCTGTCCAAGCTGGGCATGAAGGAAGGCGAGGCTATCGTTCACCCGTGGGTGAACAAGTCGCTGGAGCGCGCGCAAGCCAAGGTCGAGGGCCGCAACTTCGACGTGCGCAAGCAGCTGCTGAAGTTTGACGACGTGATGAACGATCAGCGTAAGGTGATCTTCAGCCAGCGCCGCGAGATCATGGAAGCGCAGGATCTGTCGGCGATTGTCGGCGATATGCGCGAACAGGCGATCGAGGATCTGGTCGGGCAGTACATGCCCTACGGCACCTATTCTGACCAGTGGGACGTCGAGGGGCTGAAAGCCGCCGTCGCCGAGCAGTTGGTTTTGGAAGAGCCGCTGGATGCATGGCTGGCCGAGGAAAACATCGACCCCGAGATTGTCCGCGACCGTCTGATCGAATCGGCGGCCAAGCGCGCTGCCGCGCAGGTCGAGGCCTTCGGCGCCGATACGTGGCGGTCGGTCGAAAAGCAGATGCTGCTGCAGGTCATCGACGCGAAGTGGCGCGAGCACCTGCTGCGGCTGGAGCACCTGCGTTCGGTCGTCGGCTTCCGTGGCTATGCGCAACGCGACCCGCTGAACGAATACAAGAACGAAAGCTTCCAACTGTTCGAAGAACTGCTGGAATCGCTGCGGGCCGAGGTATCGACCAAGCTGGCGCAAATCCGCCCGATCTCGCGCGAGCAGCAAGAAGCGTTGATGAACCAGATGCTGGAGCAACAGCGCCAGCGTATGGCCGCCGAAGCTGCCGCACGCGCCCCGCAAGCGCCCACCCCGTCGCCGTCGCCCGCGGCACCGCAAGTATCGGTGCGGCCTGTCGGCTTGCCGGGTGGGTCGACCCCCGTTGCCGCACCCGCAGCCCCCGCTGCACCGCCCGCCGAACCCACTGGCCCGCGTCCGGGGTTTGACGAGAATGACCGCAGCACGTGGGGCAACCCCTCGCGCAACGACCCGTGCCCTTGCGGGTCGGGCAAGCGGTTCAAAAACTGCCACGGGGCGCATTAATGCGCCCAGCGGGCATCGCCCTTGCAGCGCTTGTGGCGTTGCCCGCACCCTTCGCCGCCGCGCAAACGGCGGCGGATAGCTGCGCCGTTTCCTTCACCGCCGAAGACGCCGATGCGGGTCTGGTGCGCGCGGTGCTGGATGCACCTTGCGCAGCCGGAACCACGGTCACCCTTTTTCACGATGCGCTGACCTTTCAGGCGAAGCTGGACGACGTAGGGCACTTAACCGCCCTGCTACCCGCCCTATCGCCCGAGGCCTTGCTGATGGCCAGCCTGGCCGATGGCACCAGCGCCGCCGCTGTCGCGCCTGTCGCAGCGGGGCCTGCCCGCACGATCTTGATCGGTGACACCATGACGCCTGCGATGGTGAAGGTGGATGATGCGACGCAGCTGGGGCCTGATGCCATGTTCTGGGCGGGCCAGCGCACGCTGACCGTGCAGCTTGACCCCGCCGATTGCGGCAAGACCCTGACGGCCACGGTGATCAGCGTTGATAGTGCACTGCACAGCCGCGTCCTGCCGCTGGACCTTGCGCTGCCCGCGTGTCCGGTGCCCGGCCCATTGCTGGCGACGCTGATACTTGGCGACTAAAGCAGACCTTCGGATCTGAAGCTGATCTCGCGCTGGCGCCCGATGATCAGGTGGTCGTGCAGGACCAACCCCAACACTTTCAACCCCTCGTCGATCTGCCGCGTCACCGCAATATCTTGCGGCGATGGTGTCGGGTCGCCCGAGGGGTGGTTGTGCACCAAAATCAGCGCCGAGGCGTTCAATTCCAGCGCGCGCTTGACGACCTCGCGCGGGTAGACGGGCACATGGTCGACCGTGCCGCGCGCTTGCGCCTCGTCGGCGATGAGGATGTTTTTGCGGTCGAGGAAGAGAATGCGGAACTGCTCGACCTCGCGGTGCGCCATGACGGTGTGGCAGTAATCCAGCAGCGCATCCCAGCCCGACAGCACGGGCCGCTGTAAAACGCGGGCGCGCGCCAGCCGGTGGGCGGCCGCCTCGACCACCTTCAGTTCGGTAACGACGGCGGGGCCGACGCCTTCGACCTGCGCCAGACGCGGGGCAGGGGCGGAAAGGACGGCGTTGAAATCGCCGAACTGGTCCAGCAGGCGGCGGGCCAGCGGTTTCACATCTTGGCGGGGAATGGCGCGGAACAAGACCAGTTCCAGCAGTTCATAGTCGGGAAGTGCGTCGGCCCCGCCACCCATAAAGCGGTCGCGCAGGCGCGCGCGGTGGTCGCGGATATAGCTGGGGGCTTTGCCGGTATCTGGCGGCGGCGTGGCCTCGTCCTCAGCCGGTGATGTGTCGGCTGCGGCTGCAGGGGCAAAGCGGAAGAGCGAGTCCTGAAATCCCGTCATGTCTTAAGTTTTCATCAGAAATCGTGAAGATTGGGTTAATTATCACGAAAAGCTGATCGCTCGCCTTGTGGCACCGCTGCCCAGAACCTATCTCGCGACCAAAGTGTCAGCGTGGATATGAGTGAAATGGACGTCGCCTTACGGTATTTTAAATGGCCCTTCATCGTTACGGCATTGGGCCTCGCCCTGTCGTTCTGGTTGGGGTGGAATTCGGGCGCGGGCGGTTTTCCCCATGCGATGAGCTTCCTGTTCGTCGGGTTCGTGCTGGCCATCCTCGAGATTTCGCTGTCGTTCGACAATGCGATCGTGAACGCGAACAAGCTGAAGGACATGACGCCTGAATGGCAGCGCCGCTTCCTGACGTGGGGCATTCTGATCGCCGTCTTTGGGATGCGCGTGGTGTTCCCGCTGCTGATCGTAGTGATCGCGGCGCGCATCGGCCCGATCGAGGCGATCCGCTTGGCCGCCACCGACGAGGCGCGCTATGCCGCCATCATCAACGACGCGCATGTGTCGATTGCCGCTTTTGGTGGCGCTTTCTTGATGATGGTCGCGCTGAAGTTCTTTCTGAACGAAGAAAAAGACGTGCATTGGGTGCCAGGTTTCGAGGCTTGGCTGCACCGCATGGCGGGCGTGCGCGGTATCGAAGTGGCTGTCGTGCTGGTGTTGATCTTGGTGTTCAGCAACTTCGTTCCGGCAACCGAGAAAGAGACCTTCCTGACCGCCGCCGTGTCGGGTCTGGTGACCTTCCTTGTGGTCGAGCTGATCGGCCATGGGCTGGACGAAAAGCAGGCCGCCATGAGCACTGCTGCCAAGGGCGGCTTCGGCGCGTTTCTGTACCTTGAAGTGCTAGACGCCAGCTTCAGCTTCGATGGTGTTATCGGGGCCTTTGCGCTGACGCAAAACCTGTTCCTGATCGCCATCGGTCTGGGGATCGGTGCCATGTACGTGCGTTCGATGACGATCATGCTGGTCGAGCGTCAGACGCTGACCCAGTTCCGCTACCTTGAACACGGGGCGTTCTATTCGATCCTGACGTTGGCGGTCATCATGTTCGTGCAGACCCTGCACGTCGAGGTGCCCGAGGTGGTCACGGGCCTTTTGGGCGCGGCGTTTATCGGCACGGCGCTCTGGGCCTCTATTAAGTTCAACCGCGCAGCGCGGTAAAATCAAAAGCCCGGGCACCAACGGTGTCCGGGCTTTTTGTTAGCGCGTTGCCCCCCAGCTGAGGGAGGCATTTCGGCGGGCGTAGGACTCGCCCATGAAACCGATCATCAGCAGAGCAACCCCAACCCACAGCGGGTATTCCCAGTTTGAATTGCGCGGCACGTAGTTCACGAAGACGAACCCGCGACACTGGTCGATGATGTGGAAAAGCGGGTTCCACAAAAACAGCGGCAGCGCAAAAGCCGGCAGCGAGTTGCCAAGGAACATCTTGCCGCTGGCGATCATGTTCACGCGCGAATAGGCATTCGTCGCCATGGTGCTGAAATTGGGAAACCATACTTTCAGCGCATAAAACACCATGCCGACCCCAACGCCCGTGAACCAAGCCAGCAGCAGCATTGCTACGGCCCCGACGGGGTTGTCGATGGTCACCGGTGTGACGATGGCGTGATACATGAACAATACCACAGCCAGTGAGAGCACTTGCAGATACAGCGCCGAAATAGCGGCCGCCGCTATGACGATCAGCGTGTTCAGTGGGCGGTGGAGCGCCATTGGAGATGTCGGTCCCATTGCTCCACTGACGGCTCCCATCGCCTTGACATGTGTAAAGAAGATGAAAATTCCCGACAGCAGATACAGAATAAAATCGCCCGGCAGCCAGCCGCTTTTCATGTTCAGGACCGACATCATCACGTAGAATCCCGCCAGCATCATCAGCGTTTGGGCGATGTTCAGCAGCAGGGCGATGACGGGGTTGCGGTGGGTTTTGCGGACGTTGTTCACCGTCTGGTGATAGGTCAGCAGCAGCATGCTCCAGACCGTGTGTGTCGTCGCGCCGCGACCTGCTCTGTTTTGCATCTGTTGTATCCTCCTCCTTGGGGGGATGGCGCATCGGCGTGTTTTGCCGCAATTTAGTGCGGATACGTGTCTATTCCTTGCCGAGCGATGTATAAACCAGCATAATTGTTCAAATACATTCAGGCAACACTGGGGGCACGACGTGAACTTTGATCTGCTGACGCAAACGATGCGCAGCCTTGCCCTTGAGGCTGGTGCCGAGATTTTACGCATTTACGAGGGCGACGATCTGGGTGTCACCCAAAAAGCAGATGAAAGCCCCGTAACACTGGCCGACGAGGCTGCGGACAAGCTGATTTCGGCGGGTCTGCGGGCCGCATTCCCCGATGTTGCTCTGGTGACCGAGGAGCAGGCCGATAGCCACGCGCAGGCCGTCAACACGTTCCTGATCGTCGACCCGCTGGACGGCACGAAGGAATTTATCCAGCGCCGTGGCGATTTCACGGTGAACATAGCCTATGTCGTCGATGGCGAACCGGTGCGCGGTGTTGTCTACGCCCCCGCCAAGGGCCGTTTGTTCTACACCCGCGCCGACGGCGTGTCGGTCGAGGAAATCGGCCCCTTCGGCGAGGCCGCGGGCCCGACGCAGGTGTTGCAGGTGTCGTCTGCCGATAATGCGGGACTGATGGTCGTTGCCTCGAAATCGCATCGCGATCAGGCAACCGACGACTACATTTCGAAATACGCCGTGCGTGACATGACAAGCGCCGGATCGTCGCTGAAGTTCTGTCTGGTCGCCACCGGCGAGGCCGACCTCTACCCGCGTCTGGGACGGACGATGGAATGGGATACCGCGGCGGGCGATGCCGTACTGCGCGGGGCCGGCGGTGTGACGGTGCGTTTTGATGATCACCAACCGCTGCGCTACGGCAAAGCGGGCTTCGAAAACCCCTTCTTTATTGCGACCGCACCCAGCGTCGATTTGAAAGCCTGATTTTACATGTCTGTTTTGGTGGTTATTCCCGCCCGCTTTGCATCCACCCGCTACCCCGGAAAGCCGCTTGTTGCGCTGAAAGGCGCCGACGGCAGCCAAAAGACGCTGATTGAGCGGTCTTGGTTGGCGGCAAAGGCGGCTGGCGGTGTTGACCGCGTCGTCGTGGCCACCGATGATACACGCATCCGTGATGTTGCACAGGGCTTCGGGGCCGAAGTGGTAATGACTTCCTCAGACTGCCGGAATGGGACCGAGCGCTGCGCCGAGGCTTTGGCCGCGCTGGGGGACAATTACGATATCGTCGTGAACCTGCAGGGCGACGCACCGCTGACGCCCGCATGGTTTGTCGAGGAGTTGGTTGCGGGCCTGCGCGCCGCGCCGCAATTCGATGTAGCAACCCCCGTTCTGCGGACGCATGGCGCAGCGCTGAACGGCTTTCTGGAAGATCGCCGCGCGGGCCGTGTGGGCGGCACTACTGCCGTTTTCGCCGCCGACAAGCGCGCGCTCTATTTCTCGAAAGAGGTTATCCCCTATCGGGGCAAAACCTACGGCGACGATGACGAAACACCGGTTTTCCACCATGTCGGTGTCTATGCTTACCGTCCGGCCGCGCTCGCACGCTATGTCGCGGCTCAGCCCTCGATCCTCGAGGAGTTGGAGGGGCTGGAGCAACTGCGTTTTCTCGACATCGGGGCCCCTGTGCTCTGCGTCGAGGTAGAGGCCCGCGGGCGCGCGTTTTGGGAGTTGAACAACCCCGAGGACGTGCCGCGGATTGAAACAATGCTGTTTCAGATGGGTGTTAACTAAACCCCGCTTGTTCCGCGGTGCGGCCCGCACCGAACAGCTGATCTTTTAACCCCGACACCTGATGCAGGCGTCAAAGATTGCGAATGAGAGAGAGATTTTCCTATGCGGAAAGTACGTAAGGCGGTTTTCCCTGTTGCGGGTTTGGGTACGCGTTTTCTGCCTGCCACCAAGGCTGTCCCGAAAGAGGTTCTGACGCTGGTTGACCGCCCGCTGATCCAATACGCGATCGACGAGGCGCGCGAGGCTGGGATTACCGACTTCATCTTCGTGACCGCACGCGGCAAATCCGCGCTCGAAAATTACTTCGACCACAATCCCGAGCTGGAACAGACCCTGCGTGATGCAGGCAAAACCAAGCTGCTTGACGCGCTGGCCCCCAGCAACATGGACAGCGGCGCGATTGCCTATGTGCGCCAGCACAAGGCATTGGGCTTGGGTCATGCGGTGTCTTGCGCGTCCAAGCTGATCGGGGACGAGCCGTTCGCCGTTATCCTGCCCGATGATGTGATTGCCGCACAGCCCTCGTGCCTTGCCCAGATGGTCGAGGCCTATGCCGAAGTTGGCAACGAAGGCTCGATGGTTGCGACGATGGAAGTGCCGGACACGATGATTTCCTCGTACGGGGTGCTTGATGTGAAGGCCGGCGAAGGGCGTCTGGTTGAAGCACAGGGTATGGTTGAAAAGCCCAAGCTTGGCACGCAGCCGTCGAACCTGGCTGTGATCGGCCGCTACATCCTGTCGCCGCGCGTGATGCGCAACATCGCCGACATCAAACCCGGCGCGGGTGGCGAGTTGCAGTTGACCGACGCCATCGCAGCTGAATTCGAAAAAGGCGGCAAGGTCTTCGGTTACCGCTTTGACGGGCAGCGTTTCGACTGCGGCTCGAAGGCGGGCTTCCTGCAGGCGACCGTCCACTTCGGCCTGTCTCACCCCGAGCTGCGTGACGAGTTGGGCGACTATCTGCGCCATGTCGTGGCGGATGAATTGGGTGGCACGCGCTAAGGCGGGCCCATGGCAGCGGCTGCGCGCGCGCTACGCCGCAGCCGACCAAAAGGTGCGTTTGGATCTGCGCCGCAGGCGACTGCTGCGCAGATCTTTTGCATCTAAAGGCGCGCTGACGCCGGTTGTCGACCGCACGGCAGATATCGGCGCCGATGCGATACTGGCGGTGGTGGTGCTGCGCAACGAGATGGCGCGGCTGCCTTATTTCCTGCAGCACTACCGCAGTTTGGGCGTCACCCATTTTCTATGTGTCGATAACGGGTCTGATGACGGCTCTGCCGCGTATCTGGCGGCGCAGCCGGATGTGTCAGTATGGACGACGCAGGCGGCCTATCGCGCGGCGCGCTTCGGGTTGGATTGGGCGACGTGCTTGCTGGCGCGGTTTGGGCATGACCGATGGTGCTTGACCCTCGATGTCGATGAACTGCTGATTTACCCCTATCACGAAACGCGCGATTTGTATGCGCTGACCCAGTGGTTGGATGGACAGGGACTGGACAGGCTGCCGGCAATGATGCTGGATCTTTACCCCCGTGGCCCCGTCGGCGCAGCGCCTGCAGGGGGCGACCCGCTCGCACATTTGCAGTGGTTCGACGCCGGAAATTACACGATCACCATCCAAGATCGTATGAAAAACCTGTGGATTCAGGGCGGCGTACGCAGCCGCGTGTTTTTTGCCGACGATCCGCGCAAGGGCCCGACCCTGACCAAGGTTCCGCTGATCCGCTGGCGGCGCGATTATGTTTACGTCAATTCCACCCACTCCGCGCTGCCCGCACGGCTGAACCATTTTTACGCGCCTGATGGCGGCGAGATGCCTTCGGGGCTGCTGATGCACACCAAATTCCTCGATACGATCGTCGCAAAATCGCAAGAAGAGCTGGCCCGTGGGCAACATTTCGCGCGTCCCACACAATACCGTGATTATCATACGGCCTTGGCGCAAAATCCCACATTATGGTGCGAGGCGTCCGTCCGTCTGCAAGGATGGCGTCAGCTAGAGGCACTGGGTCTTTTATCGCGCGGTGGCTGGATTTGAGGCCTCGCCTTTAAGGTAAAACCAAGCCACAATAGTAGCAGATAAATTAAGAATGTCATGACCTCCGGAACGTGTAACCTTGCCTGTCCTTGATAAGTGGCGCTTGCGAAACCAGCGGCTTTTGGGCCTGCTGCGGGCACGTGTCCGCGGGCGGGACCTGAAAGCGAGCCTTGACCGCACCTCGGATATTTTGCCGGGGATGATTTTGCTGGTCACCACGCTGCGCAACGAACGCATCCGGATGCCTTATTTTCTGGACTATTACCGTAAGATGGGGGTCGGGCATTTTCTGGTGATCGACAACGGCTCGCAGGACGGGACGGTCGAATATCTGAAAGAACAGCCCGACCTGTCGCTGTGGGAAACCAAGGCCAGTTATGCGCGCGCGCACTACGGCATCGATTGGATGAATGACCTGTCGCGCCGCTATGGCACCGGCCATTGGGTGATGACGGTCGATGCCGACGAATTGCTGGTTTACCCCCATTGCGACACGCGCCCCCTTCGCGCGCTGACCGACTGGCTGGATTCGTTGGAGCTGCGGTCGTTTTCCGCGATGCTGCTGGACACCTACCCCGAGGGTCGCATCGCGGAGGCGATCTACCGCGAGGGGCAAGACCCGTTGGAGGTTGCGCCCTGGTTCGACAGTGGCAATTACATGATCACTCGCAACCCGCGTCTGAAAAACCTGTGGATTCAGGGCGGTGTGCGGGCGCGGGCGTTCTTTGACAAAAAACCAGTCTCGGCGCCTGCGTTGAACAAGATCCCGCTGGTGAAGTGGTCGGCCAATATGGTGTATGTCAGCTCGACCCATATGCTGCTGCCGCGCGGCTTGAATCTGGTTTACGATAGCTGGGGCGGGGAGAAGGCCTCGGGCGTGCTGATCCATACGAAATTCATCGGGGCGCTGCTGCCCCGCGCCGCCGAGGAGGCAGGCCGAGCCGAACACTACGGCGGCGCCGCCGAATATCAGGTTTATGCCGAGGGCTTGGGCGACGACACTACCCTGTGGTGCGATAAAAGCGTAAGGTATTTGAATTGGCGCCAGCTGGAAGTGCTGGGCCTGATGTCCAAAGGAAACTGGGCATGAGCCTCGGCGTTGTGATGCTGACCCACCGCGATTTCGACAGGGCCGCCGCATTGGTGCGGTTCTGGGTGCGTGGCGGCTGCCCCGTAGTGGTGCATGTCGACAAACGGGTGCCGCTGCATGAATACGAAGCCTTCGTCAGCGCGCTTTCCGACCTGAAAGGCCGTGTCCGTTTTGCATCGCGCCGCAAGTGTGAATGGGGCCAGTGGGGCATCGTCGATGCGACGCTGGTGGCCTCGGAACTAATGCTCGACAGTTTCCCCGAGGTCGAACGCGTGCTGCTGAGCTCGGGCTCGTGTCTGCCGCTAAGGCCTGTGGCCGAGTTGCAGGCGTTTCTGGACGAGCGGCCCGGCGTCGATTTCATCGAAAGCGCTACAACCGCCGAGGTGCCGTGGATCGTCGGCGGGTTGTCCGAGGAGCGTTTCTCGCTGGCGTTCCCGTTTTCGTGGCGCAACCAGCGGCGGCTGTTCGACATCGCCGTGGGGGCGCAGCGTTTGCTGCGGATGCAGCGCAAGGTGCCGTCCGGCGTCGTGCCGCATTTGGGCGCGCAATGGTGGTGCCTGACGCGCGCCACCTTAGATGCGATCCTGACCGACCCGCGCCGCAAGGAATTCGACCAGTATTTCCGCTTGGTCTGGATTCCCGATGAAAGCTACTTCCAGACCTTGGCCCGCCGCCATGCCAAGCAGATTCACAGCGCGTCGCTGACGCTGGCGAAGTTCGACCGGCAGGGGCGACCCGCGATCTTCTACGACGACCACCTGCAACTGCTGCGGCGGTCGAACTGCTTTATCGCGCGCAAGGCATGGCCGCGCGCGGATCTGCTATACAAGACATTTCTGGCCCCACGCCCCGCCGACCTTGAACGCGGCCTGCCTGACCCCGGCAAGATCGACCGGTTATTCGCCAACGCATCCGACCGGCGTGGGCGGGGGCGGGTCGGGCTTTATATGCAAAGCCGGTTCCCCGTCTCGTCGCGCCGCGACATTCTGACCGCCGCACCCTATGCGGTGTTCGAGGGGTTCGCCGATGTGATTGACGGGTTTGAAAGCTGGCTGCAAGACACGGTCGGGGGCCGTGTCCATGGCCATATCTTTGGCCCGAACCGCGCCGAATTCGCGGGGCACGAGAAGATCTTTGCAGGCAGCCTATCCGATAGCGCCAGCCTACGCGACTACAACCCTTCTATGTTCCTGACCAACCTGATCTGGAATACACGGGGCGAGCGTCAGATCTTTCAGTTCGGCCCTGCCGATAATCAGGCCATCACATGGCCCATCGCGAAAGACCGCAACGCCAGCATCTGTGTCGTTTCGGGGGCGTGGATCATTCCGATGTTCCGCGCAGGTGCCAACGCCGAGCGTGTGCGCACCCAAGCCGCCGAGCTGCAAAAGATCGAGGCCGAACATATTGAGGCGCTGCGGTCGGACTGGTCTAAAACTCGCGTGAGGGTGTGGACGTTGGCCGAATTCCTCAGCGATTATCGCGGGGCGATGCAGGAAGCGATGATCAATATCGGGGCAGGTCATGCCGCGCTGACATCGTTGCCGCCGCTTGTTGACCTGGCGGGCCTTGCCGAATTCCTGCAAGAGCTGAAGAATTCGGGGATGCACCCCTATTTGATGGGTGACCTGCTGCCCACCAACCGCAAGAAAAACCAAGGCTCCCCCAAGCCTTATGTGCCTAGGTAATCCATGACAAAATTTGACAGCTTCGTCGTCTTTGCCGAAATGCGCACGGGCTCGAATTTCCTTGAAACGAACCTGAACACCATTCCCGGCGTTGCGTGCTTGGGCGAGGCGTTTAACCCGCAGTTCATCGGCTACCCCGCGCGCGAGGATTTGCTGGGCGTGACCTATGCCGACCGCGTGGCCGACCCGATGGCGCTGCTGAAAAAGATCCGCAACGCGCGGGGGGGGGTGTTGCAGGGCTTTCGCTTTTTCAGCAACCACGACGCGCGCGTGCTGGATAAAATCCTGCCCGATCCCAAAGTGGCCAAGGTTATCCTGACCCGCAACCCGATCGACAGCTATATCAGCCGCAAGATCGCATCGGCGACGGGGCAGTGGAAGGTCACCAATATCACCAACGCCAAGCGCGAGGTGATCGGCTTCGACGCCGCCGAGTTTGAGGAGCATCTGCAAGCCCATCAGGCCTTTCAAGTGACGCTGATGCACGGCCTGCAGACCACGGGGCAGACCGCGTTCTATATCGATTACGACGACCTGCACGATCTGGCTGTGCTGAATGGTCTGGCCGTGTTCTTGGGGGTCGAAGGGCGCCTAGAGGCGTTGGACCAGAAGGTGAAAAAGCAAAACCCCGAGGCGGTGGCCGACAAGGTTGAAAACTTCCCCGAAATGGAAGAGGCCTTGGCGCGTCTGGACCGGTTCAACCTGTCGCGCACGCCGAATTTCGAACCGCGCCGAGGCCCTGGCGTGCCGGGGTTTGTCGCGGCGGCGCGCAGCAACCTTTTGTTTCTGCCAGTTGCGTCAGGCCCCGTGCAGGCGGTGACAGACTGGCTGGCCGCGCTGGATGGTGCGGCGCCGGAGCAGAAATTCAACTTGGGCACGTTGCGCCAGTGGAAAGCCGATCGGCCCGGTCACCGCAGCTTCACCGTGTTGCGCCACCCGCTGGCGCGCGCGCATGCGGCCTTTTGCGACAATATCTTGTGCGCCGACGGCAAGGGGTTCCGCCAAATCCGCAACCACTTGGCGCGCCACTTCGCCATGCCGATGCCCGAGGGCGGCGAAGGCCCCCATACCGACGATATCCTGCATGCCGCGGCCTTTTCGTCCTTTCTGACCTTCGTTAAGGCGAACCTGTCCAGTCAGACGGCGCTGCGGGTTGACGGTTGCTGGGCATCGCAGGTCGCCACGCTGCAGGGTTTCGCCCAATTCGCGACGCCAGACGCTGTCCTGCGCGAGGATGAGCTGCCCGAGGGGCTTGCCTTGCTTGCTGCGCAAGTTGGCCGCGATGATTTGCCCGAGTTACCCTTTCCCACCGACCCCCACGCAGCACGTCTGGTGCGGATCTACTCGCCCAGCCTTGAGGCGCAGGCGCGCGAGGCCTACGCGCGTGATTACATGGCCTTCGGCTTTGGCGATTGGCGTCCCAGCGACGGGGTGTGAACGGTTACATTCACACTGGCGTCATCGGGGAATGACGTATATTCGGATGGCACCTCTGTGTTATCGGACCCGCCCGTTGGTGGCTGCTGCCCTTGCTGTGGGTTAGGTATTCTGATCGGCAGAGCCCCACCTTTTGCGGGACACCACCGAGATGACAAAAGCTGAAAAGCCGTTCTGGCAGACTTTCCTGCTGTTCGTATTGCCGATGATGGCGGCGAACATGCTGCAATCGTTGCAAGGCACGATTAACAACATCTTTATCGGGCGCTTGCTGGGCACCGATGCTTTGGCCGCCGCGTCGGTGTTCTTTCCGATTATGTTCCTGTTCATCGCCTTCCTGATCGGCATGTCGGCGGGCGGCTCGGTGTTGATCGGACAGGCCTTTGGCGCGCGCGACCATGCCAAGGTCAAAGCGATTACTGGCACCATTTTGACTGTCGTTCTGATCGGCGGCGTGGTGATCGGTATTTCGACCGGCATCTACTCACGCAACCTGATGATGCTGCTAGGCACGCCCGCGAACATCCTGGATGACGCGGTACGCTTTGCGCGAGTCAGCTTCCTGTCGATGCCGGTGATGTTCCTGTTCTTCGTCTCGTCCGCTATGCTGCGCGGGGTGGGCGATACGGTGACGCCGCTTTATTCCTTGGTTTTGTCGACGATTATCGGCGCGTTCATCACGCCCGCGCTGATTCAGGGTTGGCTCGGCCTGCCGCAGCTGGGGGTCGAGGCGGCGGCCTATGCTTCGCTGATCGCCTTCACCATCTCGACCATCGCGTTGGGGTTCTATCTGCGCTGGAAACGTCACCCGATGGCCCCCGATGCCGCGCTGCTGCGCAACATGAAGCCTGACATGAAGATCCTGCTTCTGACGTTGAAGCTGGGTATTCCTACCGGCGTGCAGATGATCACCGGCGCGGTTGCGGGCATTGTGATTATCGGGCTGGTCAACGCCTTCGGCTCGAACGCGACGGCGGCGTTCGGTGCGGTGAACCAAGTTCTCAGCTATGTGCAGTTTCCGGCGATCTCGATTTCCATCGCCGCGTCGATTTTCGGCGCGCAGGCGATTGGCGCGGGGCAGGTGGATCGGTTGCACAAAGTGGCGCTGACCGCGCTGCAAATGAATATCGCGCTGACCGGCTCGCTGGTGCTTATCGTCTATCTGGCCTCGCATTGGATTGTCGGGTTGTTCGTGACGGATGCCGCGGTCGTCGCCCTCAGCCAGATGTTGCTGAACATTGTCACGTGGTCCAGCCTGCTGTTCGGCGCGGGTGCCGTGCTGGGCGGCATCATGCGCGCATCGGGCACTGTTCTGCCGCCGATGATCATCGGGATAGGCTGTATCGTCCTGCTCGAGGTGCCGCTGGCGATCTTCCTCTCGCGTGCGATCGGGATTCAGGGGATCTGGTGGGCCTATGCGGCAAACTTCAGCATGATGATGGTGCTGAATGCGCTGTATTACTGGTTCGTCTGGCGCAATAAACCGATCAAGAGGCTGGTTTAACCCGCCGCTGCCCCGGCGCGCAGCGCGGCGATATTGCGCCCGTAAACATCGGGGGCGGCCAACGAGCCGCCCTTGAACACCGCAGACCCCGCAACCAGCACGTCGGCCCCTGCGGCCACAATCGCGCCAGCGTTTTGGGGAACTACGCCGCCGTCGACTTCGATATGGATCGGGCGATCTGCGATTAGATTGCGAATGGCCGCGATTTTGGGCAGGGCAGAGGGGATAAAGCTTTGGCCGCCAAAGCCGGGGTTCACGCTCATCACGCAGATCAGGTCGATGTCATCAAGTAGCCATTCCAGCCCATCAAGGCCTGTGCCCGGGTTCAGGGCTAGGCCTGCTTTGACCCCGGCTTTGCGGATGCTTTGCAATGTGCGATGCGTATGGGGGCCGGATTCGGGGTGAATGGTGATGAAATCCGCCCCTGCCGCCACGAAATCGGCGATCCAGTCATCGGGACGGGCGACCATCAGGTGCACATCCATCACCCCGCGAATATGCGGCCGCATCGCTTTGGCTGCGACAGCGCCGAACGTCAGGTTCGGCACGAAGGCCCCGTCCATCACATCGACATGCACCCAATCGGCACCTTGTTCCTCGACGGCGCGACATTCGGCGCCAAGCGCAGCGAAGTCGGCGGATAGAATGGAGGGGGCGATCTTGAGGCGGCGGTCGAAGGTCATAGCGGTTCCTTTCGCGGGATCACGCGGCCTTGATATAGGTTTGCCGGCCTGACTTCCAGTGTGGGCTTGGCGGCGGCGCACCCCTGTGATCAAACCATGCCGAAGCCGCCAATGGAGGATCGCTTGAATACTATTCCATCTTGGAAAGACCCAGCACTGGGCCTGTTCCGTATTATCGCCGTGATCGAGGGCGTTACGACTTTGGCCCTGTTTCTGGTGGCGATGCCGTTGAAATACTGGGGTGGCAACGACGCGCTGGTTCCGCTGACGGGGCAGATCCACGGCTATGCGTTCCTGCTGTATCTGCTGGGGATGGTGATTGTTCTGCCCGGCTTGGGGTGGGGCGTTGGCGGGGTTCTGCGCACCTTTGTGTTCAGTCTGTTCCCCTTTGGCACGTTCATCAACGAGCCGTGGCTTCACCGCCGCCATGCAGCGGTGAAGGCTGCGCTTAAGCCAACTGTGTAGCTGGCGCGTCTGTCAAAATGGTGTGCAGCGTTGCCGGATCGGAATTGGACCGCAGCTTCGACAGCACATTCTGGTCGCGCATGGTGCGCGACACCAGCGCCAGTGCCTTCAGGTGGTCGACCCCCGCGTGGGCGGGGGCCAGCAATGCAAAGACCAGATCCACCGGCTGACGGTCGATCGCTTCGAAGTCCATCGGCTTTTCAAGGCGGATGAACATGCCTTGAACGCTGTCTATCCCCTCCATCCGGGCGTGCGGCAACGCAACGCCGTGGCCCACACCAGTGGGTCCCAGGCTTTCGCGTTCCAGCAGGGCTGTCACGACCTGTTCGGTATCAAGGCCGTAGCAGGCTTCTGCCAGCTCACCCAAGTCCTGAAAAAGGCGCTTTTTGGTGTTCGAGCCAACAAGCACCTTTACGGCGTTCGGCTGAAGGATGTCGCCAAGCTTCATGAGGGATCCTGTCTTGCCCGGTTGCTATAAACCGGAGTTGCGCGGGTCGATCCAGCCGATGTTACCATCATCGCGACGGTAGACCACATTCAGCCCGCCATGTTTTTCATTTTGGAACATCAGGACGGGGATATCTGCCAGTTCCATTTGCATTACCGCCTCGCCTACCGACAACGCCGGAATCTGCGCCTGCATATCCGCTACGATCGTCGGGTTGGTGTTCTCGGCCTCGTTCTCGGTTTCGTCGCTGTCCTCTATCGGCGCGAGGATATAGGCGGAACCGGCCAGAAGTTCAACCGGCTGCGGACGGGCGGCATAATGGTCCTTCAAGCGGCGCTTGGCGCGGCGCAATTGTTTGCCCATTCGTTCGGCGGCTTTGGCAAAGGCGGCGTAGATTTCGGCGTCGCGCCCGCGTGATTGTGCGATCAGGCCTGTGGACAGGTGGACGGTAACCTCGCAGGAAAATTCGTGTGCGATGCGCGAGAAGCTGACCACCGCGCTGGTCGGGCGACCGGCATATTTTGCGATGATCTCGTCCAGCTCGGTGCGCACATGCTGCTGCAGGGCATCGCCGATATCGAGTTGTTTTCCACTGATCTGGTAACGCATGGATTCCTCCTGGTTGCGCTGTCGCCGCCCTGATGGGCGGGCTGCAGGTCCTAGACGGTCCCCACAGGAAAGGGGCGTCTCTTGGGATCCTCCTTTCGGCATGGGGTTCCGTCAGGTCCATTCGGCCCCAGCCAGAATGCAAAGTCAACGATATTGGAAAAAACTGTTACAATCGGCAAAGACGGGCGGCAGGGGGTGGCCAGCGGCCTTTACCCCATGCTGAAATCTGCGCCCAAATAAACGCGCCGCACATCGGGATTCGCCACGATTTCGGCGGTCGTTCCCGACATCAGAACTTTGCCGTCGTGCAAAATGTAGGCGCGATCAACGATTTCCAGCGTCTCGCGCACATTGTGGTCGGTGATCAGCACGCCAATGCCGCGGGTTTTCAATTGCGCCACCAGCGCGCGGATTTCGGCCACTGCAATAGGGTCGACCCCGGCGTAAGGTTCGTCCAGCAGGACATAGCTGGGGCCTGCCGCTAAGCAGCGGGCGATTTCGGCACGGCGACGCTCGCCGCCCGAAAGGGCAAGGGCGGGGGCGCGACGGATGTGGGTGATCGAAAACTCGGCCAGCAGCTCCTCCAACCGCTCGCGGCGGCGGGAATGGTCGCTTTCGGCAATTTCCAGAATCGCCATGATGTTGTCTTCGACAGACATGCCGCGAAAAATCGACATTTCCTGCGGCAGATAGCCGATGCCCAGCCGCGCGCGGCGGTACATCGGCAGCGTGCTGACATCACGCCCGTCGATCATCACTTGGCCCGCGTCGGCCTGAACCAGCCCCGCAATCGCGTAAAAGCAGGTGGTTTTGCCCGACCCGTTCGGCCCGAGCAAGGCCACAACCTCGCCGCGTTCCAGCCGCAGGCTGACATCGCGGATCACCGGGCGGCGGCGATAGCTTTTGCGCAGGTTGCGCACATTCAGGCCGGCGGTGTGTTCCATGTTACTGCCCAGTCGCGAAGCTGCTGCGAACATTGCCGTTCATTTGCGCGGTGCCTGCGCGCAGGTCGGTCAACATAGTGTCGCCCGCAACAACCATGGCGCCCTGCGTTAGCAGCACGTTCCCCATCATCGTCAGATGCGATGTGCCGATGATATACTGCGCGGTTTCGGATTCGGCGGCCTCGGTCGGGGTTGTCAGGGTGACGCCACCTTCCAGCTGCAGTTCGGTGATTTGCCCGCTCGCGCCGTCATAGCTGACCTCGGCTGTTTCGGCGCTGATGCGCAGATCGCCCTGCGTAATGATAACATTGCTGGAAAACACGGCACGCTGGTCGCTTTGGCTGACGCTGAGCGTATCCGATGTCACCTCGATCGGGGCGGCGGGGTCGGTTTGCAGGCCCGACATGGCAATCGTGGTCTGCGCAAACATTGGCCCTGCGCAGGCAATGGCCGAAAATCCGATCAGCAGGGCGACTAGGCGGGCCGAGGGCGGGCGGGTCATTCGTCGGTTCCTTCGATGGGTACGGGTTGATATAACAGCCTAACCCCGTCCGAGAAAAGCACTTGCAGGCCGCCTTCGCCATTTGGTTGCACGGGTGTCGATGTCGCGCGCATATGGCCGGCGGTTAGCCGCCCGAAAGGCGATCGCGCCTCGAGCGCGCCCTTGGTTTCCATGATGGCATTGGCCAGATCGACCGTCAGGGCCGATGTCTCGACCCGCCACTGTGCCCCGCTTTCCACCCAGACCAACCCGCTCAGGTCAGCGACTTGTTGCGTGGTGTTGAACAGGCCATTTCCGGCCGAGACATGCAGCACCACGCCGCTGGGCAACGTGATGTCGCCGAAAGGGCGGGTGATTTGAACCTCGTCGGGGGTGTTGGCGATCTGGCGCACTTCCTCGCCCACGATTGATACGGTCGACCCGTCGGCGGCGACGCCTGTGACCTTCGGCTCGCCCACATGTGGATCTGCCGCGATTTGTGCTGCGTTTTCAAAGGTGTTCGCGTCGGGCGCGCGCGTGCGCGAGGACAGGAACAGCCCCGCCATCAGTCCCAGTGCCGCCAGCGGCAAGATCACCGTCAGCAGGGCGATGAAGCGGGAATATGCGTCGCCGCCCCGTGCCATCGTGTCAGACTACCCCCGCGCGCAGGCAGTCATGAATATGAATAAGGCCGACCGGCAGCGCGCTATCTGCCGCCGTCACGAACAGGCTGGTGATTTTGCGGTCTTGCATCTGCGCCAGCGCCTCGGCGGCCAAAGCATCGGGCGAAATCGTGCTGGGCTTGGCTGTCATCACTTGCGTGGCGGTCAAATCCAGCAAACCGCGCATGTGGCGGCGTAGGTCACCATCGGTGATAATGCCGGACAGGCGACCTCCGGCATCGGTGACGCCGACAACGCCGAAGCCTTTATGGGTCATCGTCAGCAGCACGTCAGGCATCGGCGTATCGGCGGCGACCAGCGGCAGCGCGTCGCCGCCGTGCATCAGGTCGCGCACCTTCGACAGGCGTGCGCCCAGCTTGCCGCCGGGGTGGAAGGCGCGGAAGTTTTCGGCGGTGAAATGCCGGCGCTCCATCAAGGCAATGGCCAGCGCATCGCCAAGGGCTAGCGTCATGGTGGTCGATGTCGTGGGAACCACGCCGATGCCGCACGCTTCGGGCATGGCGGGCAGCACGATGGCCACATCCGACTGCGTCAGCAGCGTGCTGTCGGCGCGCGATGCAACGCCGATCAGCGGAATACGAAAGCGCCGCGCATAGGCGATAATGTCTGCCAGTTCCGGCGTCTCGCCCGAATTCGACAGGATCAGCAGCACGTCATCGGCGGTAATCATGCCCAAATCGCCGTGGCTGGCCTCGGCGGGGTGGATGAACTGCGCGGGTGTACCGGTAGAGGCCAGCGTCGCCACGATTTTACGGGCGATATGGCCTGATTTGCCCATGCCCGAACAAATCACCCGCCCCTTGGCCGCGGCCATCATCGCGACAGCGTCGGTAAAGCGGCTGTCCAAAACCTCGGCCAGTCGGGTCAGGCCGGCTGCTTCGTCCAGAATAACGCGGGCGCCGACGGCAAGATCGCTGTTCGATTGGGTCATGGGATCAGTGCGCAAAAATGTCGATATCGGGCCAGCCTTCCAGATCAAGGCGGGCACGGGTGGGCAGGAAGTCGAAGCAGGACTGCGCCAGCGCGGTGCGACCCTCGCGTTCCAGCATTTCATCCAGACGCGCGCGCAGGCGGTGCAGGTACAGCACGTCGGATGCCGCATAATCCATTTGCGCGGTTGTCAGCGTGCTGGCGCCCCAGTCCGACTGTTGCTGCTGTTTCGAAATGTCGACGCCGACCAGATCTTGCAGTAGGTATTTCAGCCCGTGCCGATCGGTAAACGTCCGCACCATCTTCGATGCGATCTTGGTGCAGTAAACCGGCTGGGCCAGTGCGCCAAAGCTGTTGTACATCGCCGCAATGTCGAACCGGCCAAAGTGGAACAGTTTCAAGACGTTCGGGTCTTCCAGCATGCGGGCAAGGTTGGGGGCGCTGGTCTGGCCGGGGGCGACCTGCACCAGATGGGCATTGCCGTCGCCGCCCGACATCTGCACCAGACACAGCCGGTCGCGGTGCGGATTAAGGCCCATCGTCTCGCAGTCGATGGCGACGACGGGGCCAAGGTCAAGCCCGTCGGGCAGGTCGTTCTGGTAGAGGAAGTTGGCCATTTCAGCTCCGATTTTGGCGCGACGGGTCGGCGAGGGTGCGGTGTCGGTATGCTACAGCAGATAGCCATCGGTCGGTGATCGGTCAACCGCACAGGCATTTGCGAAATATTAACCCTGTCACGCGATTCTGCGCCGGTAACAACGATAGCGGCAGGGGCATCAGGTGCGGCACGGGGCAACGATTTCACACTATGCGCAGCAGCAACGGCGGCGCACGATGCGGTTCAGTGTGCAGTTGGGCCAGCGCGTCGTTTTGGTTGCGGGCGTGCAGGCGTCAGCCGCCCTGCGAAACGGGCGGGTGCATCAGCCCGCCCATCCGACAAATCAGCGCGAAATGCGCCGGATCGACCGGTTGGACTGAAAGCCGCGGCGCCTTTACCAGGGCCATTTCTGCCAAGGCGGGTGTCGCTTTAATAGTGGCCAAAGATACCGGCTGGGGCAGTGGCATCAGGGCTGCAACTGTCACGCAATCCCAGCGGGGGTCGTCGGTGGTGGGGTCGGGGGCCGATAGCGCGGTGACGCGCACGATGCCGACCACCGCTTTGCCGATGTTCGAATGATAGAACAGCGCCAAATCGCCGACCTGCATCGCGCGCATCGCGTTGCGCGCCTGATAGTTGCGCACACCCGTCCACGCGCCGCCGCCCGCGCCCAAGGCAAGCTGGTGGTCCCAGCCGAACGTATCGGGTTCGGATTTCAGCAGCCAATAGGCCATCAGCCGATGACTTTTTTCCACTGGTCGATGTAGACGGTTTCGAACAAACCCGCATTGGCATAGGGGTCTTTGGCGGCCCAGCTTTGCGCATCGGCCAGCGTGTCGAAATCGACGATCAGCATCGAGCCGACCATTTTGCCGTCGGTGTCCAGAAAGGGGCCAGCCTGTTCGACCGGGCCGGTGGCCAGAAACGCCAGATGCGCTTCGCGGTTGCTCATGCGGATTTCAAGCGAGTCGGCCTTGTCGCGGCAGATAATGGCGAAGCGCATTTATTCTTCCTTCAGGGGCCGTGCCAACAGGTCTTGCATGGCATCGGCGGGGGTGATTTCGCCGCGGGCCAGTTGGGCGACGGCTGCGGTGATCGGCATGTCGATACCCAGCTTTTGGGCAAGGCGGTGGGCTGCGTCGGCAGTTGCCACACCTTCGACGGTGACACCGCTATCTGGCGCGCGCCCTTGGCCAAGTGCAAGGCCAAAGCGGTAGTTGCGCGACAGATCGGACGTGCAGGTCAGCACCAGATCGCCGAAGCCCGACAGGCCCGCCAGCGTCTCGGGGCCTGCCCCCAGTGCCAAGGCCATGCGCTGCATTTCGGCATAGCCGCGCGTCATTAGGGCGGCGCGGGCGGAATCGCCGAAACCTGCCCCGATGGTGGCGCCGCATGCAATCGCCATCACGTTTTTCAGCGCGCCGCCCAGTTCGGCCCCGCGCAGGTCGGTCGTGCGATAAAGGCGCAGGGTCGGTGTCGACAGCTGTTCTTGCAGCGCCGCGCCCACCGCATCATCAGCGCAGGCCAGCGTCAGCGCCGTCGGCAACCCGCGGGCGATATCGGCGGCAAAGCTGGGGCCGGTCAGAATGGCGGGGGTCGCATCGGGCACCATGGCGGCGATGGTGGCGCTCGGCCCCTCTAGGGTGGTCAGGTCGATGCCTTTGGCGCAGGCGACAAGGGGGCGGCCGGCCAGCAGGCTGGCGTGTTTGTCCAAGAACGGCCGCAGGGCTTGTGCGGGTGTAGCCAGCAGGATCGTATCGGCGTCGGACAGGGCGGTTGTCAGCGATGTGACATGCACGTTTTTGGGCAGCGGCACGCCGGGCAGGCGCGGGCTTTCGCCGGTCCAGTTGATGGTTGTCTCGGCCGTGATGTCGCGCACCCACAGGTGGATGATGCGGTCTGGCGTCGCGCGCGCCAACGTGACGGCCAAGGCCGTGCCAAAGGCTCCGGCCCCGACGATGCAGATGGTCATGCTTTGGCTCCTTTCTTGCCAGCGCCCAATAGGGGGGCTGCGGTTGAATCCAGCGGCCAGCGCGGGCGGGCGGCCAGATCCAGCCCGCTGGTGTGACCGGCTTGCAGGGCCTCGGCCCCGGCAAAGGCGATCATGGCCGCATTATCGGTGCACAGCGCCAAGGGGGGCGCGTGGAATGTCGCGCCTGCGCTTTTGGCAAGGCCCTGCAGCGCCGCGCGGATCGGCCCATTCGCCGCAACACCGCCTGCGACCGCAAAGGCCGGTTGGGCGGGGGCGAGTGTCAGGTATTCGGCCAACGCGCGGCGCGACTTTTCGGTCAGAATATCGACAACCGCTGCCTGAAACCCTGCGCACAGATCGGCGCGGTCTTGCACGGTTATGCCACCCTTTTCGGCAACCACAGCGTCGCGCGCCCGCAGCAGCGCGGTTTTTAGCCCCGAAAACGACATATCGCAGCCCGCTCGATCCAGCAGGGGGCGGGGCAGGGGGAAGCGGCGGGGGTCACCGTCGCGCGCGGCACGTTCGACCGCGGGGCCTCCGGGTTGCGGCAGGCCCAACAGCTTGGCCGTTTTGTCGAATGCCTCGCCGGGGGCGTCATCGATCGTGCCGCCGAGGCGCCGGAAGCGGTCAGGCCCTTCGGCCAGCAAGAACTGGCAATGCCCGCCCGACACCAGCAGCAAAAGGTAGGGAAAGGCCAGATCATCGGTCAAGCGCGGTGTCAGGGCGTGGCCCGCAAGGTGGTTGACGCCGATCAGCGGCTTGCCCGTGGCCAGCGCCAGCCCCTTGGCGCACATCACGCCAGCCAGCACGCCGCCGATCAACCCGGGCCCGGCGGTCACAGCGATTGCGTCGACGCCCGCCAGCGCGATGTCGGCTTGCGCCAGCGCGTCCTCGACACAGATATCCACCCGCTCGGCATGGGCGCGGGCGGCGATTTCGGGGACCACGCCGCCAAAATCGGCATGCAGGTCGGTTTGCCCCGCGACGACCGACGATAATATCTGCGTGCCGTCCGGCCCGATGCGCACGATGGCGGCAGCGGTGTCATCACAGCTGGATTCAATGCCAAGAATGGTCAGCGTGCCGTCCATGTCAGAAAGTCCTTTGGGGCGGCTTGCGCCGCGGTGCCCAGCAGGTAACATCTGACGCCAAGCGAAACAACGGTGCGAGGATAAGATGGCCGCGACATTGCTGCTGACTCGCCCCGAGGCTGCCGCGCGTCGGTTCCATGCGGGGCTGATTGCCGAAGCGGTCGCCACCGCTGCAATCATCAGCCCCGTCCTGCAAATTACCCCCATAACGCCTGAACTTCCCAAAAGGGTGCCGGCGGCGCTGGTGTTGACATCGGAAAACGGGGCGGCGGCACTAGCGCGCTTGTCGCTGCCTGCGGGCCTGCCCGCGTGGTGCGTGGGGCAGCGCACCGCTGATGTTGCGGCGGCGCATGGCGCACGGCCCATTTTGGCGGGTCCCGATGCGGCCCGATTGTTGCCGCGCCTTTTGGCCGAAGGCGGCGACGGCCCTTTCCTTCACCTGCGCGGGGCCCATGTGGCCGCTGATGTGGCCGGTGCACTGCGGGCGGCGGGTCGGGTGTGCGACGAAGCGGTGGTTTACGACCAGGTCGTCCAGCCCCTGACCACGCAGGCAAGGGCCTGTTTGAGCGGTGCATCGCCCGTGATCGTCCCGCTGTTTTCGCCACGATCAGCCGCAGCTTTTGCGGGGCAGGGGCCGTTTGCTGCGCCGTTGTGGGTGATCGCGATCAGCGATGCAGCAGCGGCCAAAGCCCCGCCAGCAGTCCGATTGCAGATCGCCGACGTGCCCGACGGGTCGGCGATGCATCGCCTTGTCGCAAGTGCCTGTCGCGAAGCGGGTTGAAGCCTGCGCAGGTGCAGGTAGGATGCTGTGGAAGTCGCCCGCGCCGTATACATGACGGGCCCTACATAGGGGGAAAGCATGCCAGATCCCGAGATCAAGCCAAACGATGCGGCCCCCAAAGTCACGGGCAAAGACGTGACCCAAAATACGGGGCAAGAGGGTAGCCAAGATATTGATGCTAAAGTGACGCCATCGGCCCCAGCAACGCCGCGCGACCTTGAAGACGCGCCGGTAAAAAAAGTGGGCTTCGTGCCCGTGGTCTTGGGCGGAATTGTCGCGGCAGGTTTGGGCTATGGCGCGGCCTTCATGGGCTACGGCATGGATCACAGCCCCCTTACGCAGCGCCTTGCCGCGCTGGAGGGCGAACTAGCCGCACGGCCCGATGCGACCGCCGGGCTTGAGGCGTTGCGGCAAGATGTGGCCGCGCAGGCCAGTCAGGCCCAGTCGATGCTGGATGCGCAGGTCGCCGCCGCGACCGCGCCGTTGCAAGACGAACTTGCCGCGTTGGCCGCGCGATTGGATACCCTTGCCAGCGAGGCGGCCGCACAGTCGGCCCCCGATGTAGGCGGGCCCGATACAAGCGTGCTCGAGCAAGAGTTAGCGACGCTGCGTGATGCCCTTGCCGCGCAGGGCGCGCAGTTGCAAGAATTTGCGCAGTCGCGCACCGCCGAGGCGGCTGCTGCTAGCGAAACCGCAGTCGCTGCTGCCGACGCCGCAGCGGCCGAGGCGCGCGCCCAGATGATGACGGCATTACAGGCACGGCTGCAAACCGCGTTGGACGGCGGAGCCGACTTTACAGACGCGCTTGAGGACCTGAGGGCGCAAGGCGGCGACTTACCTGCCGCACTGGCCGATATACCGGCCGGAGGGGTTGCGGCGTTGGCGCAGCTGCAAGACGACTTCACCCCCGCAGCCCGCGCTGCGCTGGTGGCGGATCGCGCCACGGATAACGGGTTGATGGGCTTCTTACAAAACCGCTTCAATCCACGCTCGGTCGCGCCGCGCGAGGGGGATGATGCAGACGCGGTCCTGTCGCGCGCGGGGGCTGCCGTTATGGCGGGCGATCTGGCCACCGCCGTGCGCGAGGTTGGCGCCCTGACCGGCGCCGCACAGGCCGAAATGGCGCCGTGGCTGGCGCGGGCCGAGGCGCGCCTTTCGGCCGAGGCTGCAATCGTCGCGCTGGGCACAGCGCAGTAACGGCGGGGAATGTGATGATCTGGTCTTTGTTGAAAATCCTGCTTTTTGTCGCTGTCGTCACAGCTGTCACGTTCGGCGCCGTATGGCTGGCCGAAATGCCCGGTGGGGCGCTGGTGACGCTGGGCGGGGTCGAATTCACCCTGCGCCCGCTGGAAGGTGTGATCGCCATCGCCATTTTGATGATGGCTGCTTGGGCCGTCTTTCGCCTGCTGGGGTTGTTGCTGGCTGTGTTGCGGTTCATCAATGGCGATGACACGGCGGTCTCGCGTTTCTTCAGCCGTGGTCGTGAACGCAAGGGGATGAAGGCGCTGTCGGACAGCGTTCTGGCCCTCGCCGCAGGCGAGCCGAAAGAGGCGCTCTCGCGCGCGAAAGTGGCTGACAAATACCTTGGCGCGCCCGACATCACCCACGTTCTGATGGCTCACACGGCCGAGCGCGCGGGCGAGACCGATCTGGCCGAGCAAACCTATAAAGAACTGCTTGAGAGCGACCGCACCCGTTTTGTCGCCCTGCAGGGGTTGATGAAGCAGAAGCTGGCGGCGGGCGATTCCGTGACCGCCCTGAAATTGGCCGAAGCCGCCTTCAAGGCACGCCCCGAAAACGTCGAGGTGCAGGACATTTTGTTGCGCCTGCAGGCTGAAAGCAGTGACTGGGCCGGCGCGCGCGCGACCTTGGGTGAAAAGGCCCGCCGCGGGGTTCTGCCACGCGATGTTTACCGCCGCCGTGATGCGGTGCTGGCCCTGTCCGAGGCGCAGGCCGTCTTCGACGATCAGGTTCCCATCGACGCGCGTGAGCGTGCGATCGAGGCGAACCGCCTGTCGCCCGATCTGGTGCCCGCGGCTGTCATGGCCGCGCGCAGCTATATCAACGAAGGCAACACCCGCTATGCGACCCGTGTTCTGCGCAAAGCATGGGAGGCGCAGCCGCACCCCGATATCGCCGAAGCCTTCGCCGAAATCGCTCCTGACGAGCGGCCTGACGCCCGCCTTGCGCGTTTCGAGACGCTGACCAACCTGCGCACCGATCACCCGGAAACCAAAATGCTGCGGGCCGAGCTGCTGATTGCCACCGGCGACTTCCCCGCCGCGCGCCGCGCGCTGGGCAATCTGGTCGAGGGGGCGGATGCGACGTCTCGTTCGCTGGCGTTGATGGCCGCTGTCGAGCGGGGCATGGGCGCGGACGAATCGGTTGTGCGTGGATGGCTGACCAAGGCGCTGACCGCCCCGCGCGGCCCGCAGTGGGTCTGCGGCCAATGCGGTAAGGTGCATGCGCATTGGTTGCCGGTCTGCGATTCGTGCCATGGCTTCGACACCTTGGCGTGGGTTACGCCCCCCGCCAGCGACTTCGCAATGCCAGGCGGTGCGGCCATGCTGCCGCTGATCGTCGGCGCGCCCGAGGCTGCTGCCGCAACGGAAGCTGTGGTCGAAGATGTGCAGCCCGCGCCTATCGATCCGTCGAAAACTACCGCCCCCGCCGCCGCAAAGCCCGAGGAGGTCTATATTCCGCCGCCGCCTGACGTCGTGTTGGCCGACGATACACCTCCCTCGCGTGCAAATTAGGGCTTTCCACTGACGATTCAGAATGCTATCTGCCGCGCGTCGCCGCTGTAGCTCAGCTGGTAGAGCACGTCATTCGTAATGATGGGGTCGGGGGTTCGAGTCCCTTCAGCGGCACCACTTCTTTCCAGACGCGGAAGGATTGGGTTAGACACCTCAGCCCGTACATGTAACATCTGTCGCCAATTGCGCGCGTTACGCTATTGGTCGGGATTGGTATGGCGGAAATTACTATACGTGCTGCACGCGAATCGGATGCAGCCCAGATTGCGGCCATATACGCATTTGAGTCCGTTGTAGCGCTGACAAGCCAGTTGCCGCATCGCCCCGACGTCTTTTGGCCCGGTTTTTATCGCACGCGCGACCCGAACGGGGCCGAGTTGGTTGCGGTGAGCGGTGCGGGGGTGGTTGGCCATCTGGGCTTGCTGACCAACAGCGCGCCTCGTCGCAAGCATGTGGCGAGTTTCGGTATCGCGGTCCACCCAGACCATCAGGGTCAGGGGGCCGGTGCCGCCTTGATGGGCGAAATGCTAAATCTGGCAGACAACTGGTACAATATTACCCGCATGCAACTGGATGTAGCGTCAAACAATGCACGCGCCATCGCGCTTTATCGGCGGTTCGGCTTTGAGGTAGAGGGCGAGTCGCGCTTCGACCTTTTCTTTGGTGGTCGCTATCAGCACACCACCCACATGGTGCGCTTTCACCCGAATTTTGCCGCTGATTTGGCGTAAGCGGCAAAATCAAGCCTTGTATGGGGTGCATTGATACCCCATCATATACATATCGAGGCCCATTCGGGCCCTGGGGAGTTCGTTGTACAAAAGCCATTTGACCGGTACCGGCCAAAAACCGGGCGCAACTTGCGCACCGGCTGTAGCTGTTTTGAACGATGCCGAGGGCGAACCCGCCCCACCAGACCGATGTAGGCGGCCGCAGGGCCGCCAGTTTTCCACGCAAAGATACGCTCGCACATACGCTCAGCCTTGCACCTTACGGGGTGGCAGGGCCGTTGGTATTTGCACCGTCGCTTTGCCATTTCCCTATTATGACGGAGACCTGACCGGTGTTCTTTGAATGGATGTCCGACCCCGCCGCATGGGCCGGGCTGGCCACGCTGATCGTGCTCGAGATTGTCCTCGGGGTTGACAACCTCGTGTTCATCGCCGTGCTGGCCGAAAAGCTGCCCCCCCATCAGCGCGACAAGGCGCGAATCATCGGCCTGTCGCTGGCGCTGATCATGCGTTTCATTCTGCTGGCCTCGATCGCGTGGATCGTGACGCTGCAGGCGCAACTCTTTTCCATTTTCGGGCACGGGTTCAGCGGTCGCGATCTGATTTTGATCTTCGGCGGCCTATTCCTGCTGTTCAAAGGCACGACCGAACTGCACGAGCGGTTGGAAGGTCACCATGCGCCCAAGGCGCAAAACCCCGTCCACGCCGCGTTCTGGCAGGTTCTGTTGCAAATCGTCGTGCTGGACGCCGTCTTCTCGCTGGATAGTGTGATCACGGCGGTCGGCATGGTGCAGCATCTGTCGATCATGTACATCGCCGTCGTTGTCGCGATGGGTGTCATGCTGATCATGTCCAAGCCGTTGATGGCGTTCGTGAACAAGCACCCGACGGTGGTGATCCTTTGCCTTGGCTTCCTGATGATGATCGGTTTTTCGCTGATCACCGAAGGGTTCGGCTTTCATGTGCCCAAGGGCTACCTCTATGCCGCGATCGGTTTCTCGGTCGGGATCGAGGCGCTGAACCAGATCGCCCGCCGCAACCGCGAACGGTTCATCACCTCGGGCGACTTGCGTGACAAAACGGCCGCGGCCGTGCTGCGCCTGCTGGGCGGCGGCAAGGGCGATGCGCTGGGGGGCACGGCTGATGTCATCGCCGATCAGGCCGCCGCGCAGTCGCTGTTCGCGCGCGAAGAAAAAGAGATGATCCAAGGCGTTCTCAGCCTGTCGTACCGGCCTGCCACGTCCGTCATGACACCGCGCAGCGAAGTCGACTGGATCGACCTGAACGCATCCGAAGCCGAGATCCGCGCCCAAATCTTGCAGCAGGGCCATTCGCGTTTTCTGGTGGCCCGCGGCGCGCTGGATGACTTCATCGGCATCGCGCTGACGCGCGATCTGATGCGCGACTTGCTGACCGATGGTGTGATTAATATGGACCGTTCCGTCCGCGAAGTGCTGGTCGTGCACGAAAGCGTCAGCGTGCTGCGCCTGATGGAACAGCTGCGCCAAGCGCCGGTGCAACTGGCGGTTATCGTGGACGAGTTCGGCTCGCTCGAGGGGATTGCGACCCCGACGGACGTGCTGGAGGCGATCGCAGGTGACTTCCCCAGCGAGAACGAGGCCCCCGCGACCGAAGTGCAGGGCGAGGATGGCAGCTGGCTGCTGGATGGTTGGGTTGACATCCGCCGCGCGTCGCAACTGCTCGAGGTGGATCTGGAGGATGACGCCGAGCGCTACTCCACCTTGGCGGGATATCTGCTGCGCCACCTGCGCCGCATGCCTGTCGAGGGCGAGGAAGTTGTCGTCGACGGGTTGGTCTTTGACGTGGTGGCTATGCAGGGCCACGCTATCGACAAATTGCGGATCCGCAAGCAGGTCGCCTAAAACGACCACCGCGCTGGCATTACGCGAAGGGGGCTACGGCCCCCTTTTTGCTGCGCGGGCGACAACATCAAACTGATACGTTTCTGTAATAGTCCTATTACAAAAGAGGCGCATCGGGCTGCGGCGGCGCACGAACGCGCCGCTTTTGCGGATGTTGATGTTATGACAAAGATCATGGGCCATCGCGGTGCGCGCGACCTGTGGGCGGAAAACGCGCTGGAAGGCTTTCGCGAGGTTCTGCAGATTTCCGTCGATGGGCGGGGCGTGTCGGGTGTGGAATGTGACGTCCACCTGACCGATGCTGGCGAAGTGGTGGTGATCCACGACGCGACGCTGGAGCGCACGACAACCGGCACCGGCCCCGTGACCGCCGTGACACCCGAAGCGCGCGCCGCCATCGCACTGCGCGGGCCCGATGGCACGGTGACGCAGAACCATCTGCCCCTGCTGGACGAGGCGCTGGATGTCGTTCTGGCGCATCCCAGCGCGATCTTTTTCATCGAGATCAAATCGGACGCCGCGCATCACCCCTATCCGGGCCTTGCGGCGAAGGTGGTTGCGATCTTGCGGGCCCGCGCCGTGCCTGCGCAGCGGGTTTGCCTGCTGACGTTCGATCTGACTGTACTTAGCGAACTGCACGAAATCGCCCCCGAATACCCGCGTATGTTGTGCATCTACAAAGGCAATGCCGAAACCTATGGCGGGCTTGATGCGCTGCTGACCAAAATAGACACATGGGTCGATTACGCCGCGTTTCATGCCGATTATCTGGCCCCGCGTTTCGATGCCGTCGCCGCGCGGCGCGCGCCCGACCGCATCACCGTCTGGACGCCCAACACCCCCACCGATCTGGCCGCGTGGATCGACAGGGGCGTGGCCTATGTCCACACCGACCGCCCCGATATCGCGCTGGGGCTGCCGGGGGCGCAATGACAAGCTTGTCACGAAACCTTCACGCGCGCGCCATCTGATCGCCACATCCGCTTTCTACGCAGCCGCCATGCCGGATAACCGGCGCGGATCATCCATACGGGAGTTCAGGATGAAAAAGACCCTTCTGGCCACAGGCGCGGCCTTTGCCCTTCTGGCGACCGGCGCCGCAGCCCAGACCGAAGTCACTTGGTGGCATTCTATGGCAGGCGAACTTGGCGCCAAGCTGGAAAGCATCGTCGCCGATTTCAACGCCAGCCAAGACGAATACACCGTCGTGCCCGTCTACCGCGGCACTTACGAGGAATCGCTGGTTGGCACGATTGCTGCGTTCCGCGCCAATGAACAACCCGTTCTGGTGCAGGTTTACGAGGTCGGCACCGGCACGATGATGGCTGCCAAAGGCGCCGTCTACCCTGTCTACCAGCTGATGGCCGATACCGATCAGGCGTTTGACCCCAGCAGCTATCTTTCGGCTGTGGTTGGCTATTACAGCGACACCGACGGCAACATGCTGTCGATGCCGTTCAACTCCTCGACGCCGATCCTGTATTACAACAAGACCGTGTTCGAAAAAGCCGGCCTTGACCCCAACCAGCCCCCCCGCACTTGGGAAGAGATGGAGGCGTTCTCGCGCCAAATCATCTCGTCGGATGCGGCCAGCTGCGGCATCGCGCTGTCCTATGCGGCCACTTGGGTCGGAACCGAGAACTTCTCGGCTTGGCACAATCAGCCCATCGCGACGCTGGAAAACGGCTTTGGCGGTCTGGGGACCGAACTGCAGTTGAACGGCCCGCTGCAAGTGCGCTTCTGGGAAGACCTGAAGAAGTGGCAAGACGAAGGCGTCTTCAACTACGGCGGCCCTGCCGGTGCCCCCGAAGCTGCGCCGTCGTTCTACGCACAGACCTGTGCGATGTTCATCGGCTCGTCGGCCTCGCGTGCGGGGATCATGGCAAACGCCAAGGACTTCGAGGTCGGTTACGGCTTCCAGCCCTACTACGGTGATGTCGAAGGCGCGCCGCAAAACTCGATCATCGGTGGCGCGACCCTGTGGGTGCTGCGCGGGCATGATGAAGCCGAATACAAAGGCGCGGCCGAATTCCTGACCTACCTGTCGTCGCCCGAAGTGCAGGCCGACTGGCACCAATCGACCGGCTACCTGCCGATCACCCAAGCCGCGTACGAGCTGAGCCAAGAGCAAGGCTACTACGAGGCGAACCCCGGTGCCGATACCTCGATCCGCCAGCTGACCCTGAACGAGCCGACGTCCAACTCGCGCGGTTTGCGCTTTGGGAACTTCACCCAGATCCGCGCGATCTTCGACCAAGAGTTGGAGGCCAACCTGTCGGGCGCCAAAACGGCCGAGCAATCGCTGAACGATGCGGTCGCCCAAGGCAACCAGATCCTGCGCGATTTCGAAGCGGCCAACCGCTGATCTCTTGATCGCATCGGCGGGGCAGAGTGATTTGCCCCGCCTTTCCCATTCCGGACTGTCTTCATGCAATCGAAACGCGCCATATTCCCCGGAAAGCTGCTGCCGTGGCTGCTGCTGTTTCCGCAACTGGCCATCACACTGGTTTTCTTCATCTGGCCGGCGGCGCAAGCCGTCTGGTTTTCGTTTTTGCGCCAAGACCCGTTCGGCCTGTCGTCGACCTTCGTCTGGTTCGACAACTACACCCGCATTCTGCACGACCCGTCGTACCTGAAGGCGATCAGCCGCACAGCGGTTTTCGCGGGTGGCGTGACGGTGTTGGCTATTTTCATCTCGCTGGGCTTGGCGGTGGCGGTGAACCGCGTGATCCGTGCGAACCGGCTGTATTCGACGCTGCTGGTTTGGCCCTATGCGGTCGCGCCCGTGGTTGCGGGGGCGCTGTGGTGGTTCATGTTCAACCCGACGCTGGGCATTCTGCCGGCCGCGCTGAAAACGGTAGGCATCACTTGGAACCACCGCATCGACGGCACGCAGGCCATGATCATGGTCATTCTGGCCGCGACGTGGAAGCAGGTGTCTTACAACTTCCTTTTCTTCCTGGCCGGGCTGCAAAGCATTCCTCAATCGCTGACCGAGGCCGCCGCCATTGACGGCGCAGGGCCCGTTCGCCGGTTTTGGACGATCGTTTTCCCGCTGCTGTCGCCGACCACGTTCTTCCTGCTGATCATCAACATGAACTACGTGCTGTTCGATACGTTCGGCACCATCGACGGCGCGACGGGCGGGGGCCCCAACGCCGAAACCACGACGCTGGTCTACAAGCTGTATGTCGATGGGGTGAAGGGCCTGAACCTAGGCGCGTCTGCCGCGCAATCCGTTATTCTGATGGGATTTGTCATTTTGCTGACCTTCATCCAGTTCCGCTTTGTCGAGCGGCGCGTACAGTATTGAGGGGCTGGAAATGGTTGAAAAACGCCCACTGCTGACCGTCCTGTCGCACCTTGTGTTGATCTTGGGCGTGCTGGCCGTCGCCTTTCCGGTCTATCTGGCTTTCGTCGCCTCGTCTCACCCGCAGTCAACGTTCCTCAGCGGGGTTACACCCCTGCTGCCGGGGGATCAGCTGCTGAACAACTATGGTCAGGTCTTGTCGGGCGGCACCGCTGTGCAAGGTATGCCGCCGCTGGCAAAGATGCTGCAAACTACGGTTATCGTCGCGTTGCTGATTACCGTGGGCAAGGTGCTGATCTCGTTCCTGTCGGCGTTCGCGATTGTCTACTTCCGCTTCCGGTTTCGTGCGTTGGCGTTCTGGACGATTTTCATCACGCTGATGCTGCCGGTCGAGGTGCGGATCATCCCCACCTTCGAAGTCGTCGCCAGCCTTGGTTTGCTGAACAGCTATGCGGGGCTGACGCTACCGCTGATCGCCTCGGCCACGGCCACGTTCTTGTTCCGCCAGTTCTTCCTGACCGTGCCGGACGAGCTGGCCGAAGCCGCGCGTGTCGACGGGGCGGGGCCGATGCGCTTCATGAAAGATATTCTGCTGCCGCTGTCGCGCACGAATATCGCCGCGCTGTGCGTGATCATGTTCATCTTTGGCTGGGTGCAATACCTGTGGCCGCTGCTGATCACCACGAACGAGAAATTCTACACCATTGTAATGGGGATCAAGCGGTTGCTGGATATCGCCGACGGCGAACCCCAATGGAATATCGTAATGGCGGGCGTGATGCTGGCCATGCTGCCGCCCGTATTGGTGGTAATCTTCATGCAAAGGCTGTTCGTCAAAGGCCTTGTCGAGACGGAGAAGTAAGATGGCTGGTATTGAAATCAATGCCTTGCGCAAAACCTATGCCGGTGGCGTCGAGGCGATGAAAGGCATCGACCTGTCGATCACCCCGGGTGAAATGGTGGTTCTGGTTGGTCCGTCGGGGTGCGGAAAGTCCACCTTGCTGCGAATGATTGCAGGGTTGGAAACCGTGTCCTCGGGCGAAATCAGCATCGACGGGCGGGTCGTGAACGAACTGGAGCCGGCCGAGCGCGACATCGCGCTGGTGTTTCAGAACTACGCCCTTTACCCCCACATGACGGTGCGCGGTAACCTGGAATACGGGCTGAAAAACCGCCGCACCCCGCGCGCCGAAATCGACGCACGTGTGAACGAGGCGGCCAAGATGCTCGAGATCGAGAAGTTCCTCGACCGCAAGCCGCGGGCTTTGTCGGGCGGGCAGCGTCAGCGTGTGGCCATGGGCCGCGCCATCGTGCGCCAACCCAAGGTCTTTCTGTTCGACGAGCCGCTCTCGAACCTCGATGCCAAGCTGCGCGGCCATATGCGCGTTGAAATCCGCCGCCTTCAGCGGCGCCTTGGGACGACCTCGGTCTATGTCACGCATGACCAGCTAGAGGCGATGACGATGGCCGACCGACTGGTTGTTATGTCGAACGGGGGGATCGAACAGGTCGGCACCCCGCTAGAGGTATATGCAAAGCCCGCGTCGCTGCATGTCGCATCCTTTATCGGGGCGCCTGGGATGAACCTGATCCCGACCGATGCGCTGCGCCGCATTGTGACACTGCCGGACAGCCTGTCGCCGCACGCCGGCACCGTCGGGATTCGCCCCGAAGATGTCAGCCTTGCGCCCGTCGCCGACGCGATGACGCTGCAAGGGCAGGTGGATGCGATTGAACTGGTGGGCGCAGAAAGCTTTACATACCTGCATGTTGCGGGGCTGGATCGTGAACTGATCATCCGCCACAGCGGCCCAGCGCAAGCGCAGGTCGGGCAGATGCTGAACCTGTATCTGCCGTGGTCTTCGATAACCGCCTTCCACGAGGGCACCGGCAAGCGGATCGACTGACCCGTTACAAAAGAATGGCCTGCAAAGTTTCCTTTGCAGGCCAGTTTACACAGCAAGGTTGCGGTTTCCCGCGGGGTCGCCCTTATTGCGGAAGGGCGAAGACGTAGACGGCGTTGCCGATCGAAGTCGAATCGATGGTCGCGCCGATATTGCTGTTCAGGTTAGTGCCGTAGGTATTACCGCCGCCTGCGATGGCAACATACTGCACGCCGTCCAGTTCGTAGCTGATGGCTTGACCGCTGGCGACAGTCGCCAGACGGGTCTGCCACAGGGTCTCGCCAGTTTCCTCGCTGAGGGCACGGAAGTAGCGATCGCTGCCGCCGTTGAACAGCACGCCGCCAGCCGTCGAGAGGACCGGCGAGTAGTTCGACGCCAGACGTTCGACCGACCACAGGGTTTTGCCCGTGCTGATGTCGATCGCGTCGATGCGGCCCATGTTTTCTTTTTCCGGCGCAAGCAGGTAAGTCGCGCTGGTGTTGTAGACGTCCATTGCCGTGAACTCTTGATCGACTGCCGCCAAATCCGCACAGGCGTTGTTCAGGGGAATGAAGTAGATGCCGCTATCGGGGTTCAAGGATGCCGACGGCCAGTCGCGTCCACCCAAGAATGTCGGGCAAATGCGGTAGTCGGTGTCCAGATCTTTTAGGATGATATCTTCATTCACCGTGACCAGACCGGTTTCGTCGATCGAACTGATCATGTTTTGGTAGTTGGTGTCGCGCGCCCACAGGAATTCGCCCGTTTCAGCGTCGAACTGCCACATGGTACCGGTTTTGCACGGAACGCCGGTCAGAACGCGACGCTCGCCAGTGGCGGCATTGGGGTTGATGGCTTGCACGCCGTCCATGTCGGCAGCGGGCTGCACGTCAACATTGGCGACCATCATTTCGAACGTGCACTCTTGGTCCCAGTTGTCGCGGGGCAGGGTTTGGTGACGCCAGACGACTTCGCCCGTGTCGGGACGAACGGCAAAGCGGGTGTTGGTGCCGTAAAGCGTGCCGCCCGGGGTGCCGCGCTGAACCTCGGATGCCGGGCCTACGGCCGACGATCCGTAGAATACCAAATTAGTAGTGGGGTCATAGGTGATCTGGCCCCAGACGCCGGTCATCCAGCGGGCTTCGTAATCATTGCCCCAGGTTTCGTCACCCTCTTCACCTGCTTGCGGGATGAAGTAGTTGCGCCACAGTTCTTCGCCCGTGCTTGCATCATGGCCCGACACAAAACAGCCGAAGGGCGAGTATTGGCAGGTCGAACCGGCCACGATCACGCCGTTGGCCACAATGGGGCCGGACGAGTTCGAGACCCGCTCGTCGCCTTGGCCGCGGTCGACGTCGAAGACGACTTGCCCGCTGGCAGCATCCAGCGCGACCATGTGGTTGTCCCACGAGACGAAGTAGACATTGGTGCCATAAAGCGCGATGCCGCGCTTGCGATCCCCCAGCGAGCTGAGCGTCGAGGTCTCGGGCAGTTGGCGGCGGTGTTCCCAGATCAGGTCACCGGTTTTGGCGTCAATCGCTTGAATGATGTCGCCTGGGTTCGCCAGGTACATCACGCCGTCGTGGATCAGCGGGGTCACCTGCACGACGCCGGGGTTCATCCCGCGCGCCCAGACCAGCTGCAGCTGGCCGACGTTGTCGGGGGTGATTTGGTTCAGCGGCGAGTGGCGGTAGTTTTCTTGGTTGCGGCCATAGCTGATCCATTCGCCGGCGGGCGGGTTTGCTAGCAGCTCGTCGGTGACGGGCGTCACATCGGCAAATGCGGGCACAGCAAAGAATGCAACGGCAGCAACGCTTGCCAGAAGCAACGAATTCGATTTCATCTCTGTCCTCCAGATGGTTCTGCGCGGACGGCCTGCTCCTCCCGAGAGTTTCCGTCCGCGCAGTCGCAAAGATGCGACAATCTGACGCTGTGACATTTCGCGCACGAGTTCAAGTGCAAAATCACGAAAATGCGAGTCATTCAGTTGGTGACTAGGGCGGTTCCGCGTAGTTGCGAATTGTTCGCATTTTTGCTTGAGTTGAGAACGACTCGCAACTATGGTGGCGGACGCAAGGTAATGAAAGAGGTTAGTGATGTTAGTTCTATTCGGGCGCGGTACGGCGGTGGCTGCTGCTGCACTTCTGGCAGTTTGGGCGCAGCAGGCGGCTGCCCAAGGCGCGGACGGCCGTATGAAGGTTGTCACGACATTCACCATCTTGGCCGACATGGCGTCGAATGTTGCGGGGGATGCGGCGGATGTCGTGTCACTGATCAAGCCCGGTGTCGACATCCACAGCTATTCCCCGACCCCCCGCGATCTGGTGGCCGCACAGGGCGCCGATTTGATCTTGTGGAACGGCTTCAACCTCGAGGTATGGTTCGCGCAATTCCTGCAAAACATGGGCGATGTTCCGTCCGCCGTGCTGACGGATGGGATCGAGCCGATGTCGATCTCTGGCGGGGAATATCAGGGTAAACCCAACCCCCATGCGTGGATGAGCTTGGACAACGCGCTGATCTATATTGATAACATCGAAAAGGCCTTTGTCGCGCAAGATCCCGATAACGCGGCGACCTATGCCGCAAATGCTGCAGCCTATGCGCAGCAGTTGCGCGACACGCTACAACCCCTGCGAGACGAGGTCGCCGCAATTCCCGAGGACGAGCGCTGGCTGGTCACCTGCGAGGGGGCCTTCAGCTATCTTGCGCGCGATTTCGGCATGCACGAATTGTACCTGTGGCCGATCAACGCTGACCAGATGGGCACCCCCCAACAGGTACGTGCGGTAATTGATGGTGTGCGCGAACACCACATTCCGGTCGTGTTCTGCGAAAGCACCGTTAACACCACCCCCGCCCAGCAGGTCGCGCGCGAAACGGGCGCGCATTACGGCGGTGTCCTTTATGTCGATAGCCTGTCCGAACCCGATGGCCCCGTGCCCAGCTACCTTGATTTGCTGCGCGTCACCTCGGAAACTGTCGTCAACGGGCTGACGGGCGCGGCGCAATAACGCGGCAGTTGGCTGTCAACACAATCAGGGCGACCGACCCCTCCGGCAGAGAGTTAGCGATGAGCCAGATCTACCCGACCCCCCTCGATGCGCAGCAGTCGGACCCGGGGGGCGGCATTACGGCCAGCGGTGTGACGGTCACGTATCGCAACGGGCATACCGCCTTACGCAACGCCAGTTTCCAGATCCCGCGCGGCACGGTGACGGCGCTGGTGGGGGTGAACGGGGCGGGTAAGTCGACGCTGTTCAAGGCAATCATGGGTTTCGTGCCTTTGGCCAAGGGCGACATCCACCTGCTGGGCCTGAGCGTGAAAGAGGCGCTGAAGCAGAACCTTGTCGCCTATGTCCCCCAGTCCGAGGATGTCGATTGGTCCTTCCCCGTTCTGGTCGAAGACGTGGTAATGATGGGGCGCTATGGGCACATGGGCTTTTTCCGCCACCCGTCCAAAGCCGATCACGATGCGGTCGAAGCTGCGCTGAGCCGCGTCAACATGCAGGACTTCCGCAAGCGCCAGATTGGCGAGCTGTCGGGCGGGCAGAAAAAGCGCGTCTTTCTGGCGCGCGCCCTAGCGCAAGACGGCCGCGTGATTTTGCTGGATGAACCCTTTACCGGCGTCGATGTGAAGACCGAGGAACAGATCATCGCCCTGCTGCGCGAGCTGCGAGACGAGGGGCGCGTGATGCTGGTGTCGACCCATAATCTGGGATCGGTGCCCGAATTCTGCGACCGCGTGGTTTTGGTCAAAGGCACCGTGTTGGGCTATGGTCCGACCGAGACGACCTTTACCCGCGAAAATCTGGAAGCGGCCTTTGGCGGCGTTCTGCGCCATTTCACCTTGGGCGGCGATGCGCTGCACGACGATGACGATGGGCGCCATGTCAGCATCTTTACCGACGACGAACGCCCGCTGGTGCAATACGGCGACCGCACCCATACACGCACACCCCAAGGGGGCGAGCAATGAGTGTCCTGCTAGAGCCTTTCACCTATTCCTACATGATGAATGCCATGTGGGTCTCGGCTTTGGTCGGGGCCGTTTGCGCGTTTTTGTCGACATATCTGATGCTAAAGGGCTGGTCGCTGATCGGCGATGCGCTGTCGCACGCGGTCGTGCCGGGCGTGGCGGGGGCTTATATGCTGGGCCTGCCGTTTGCGCTGGGGGCGTTTCTGGCGGGCGGCATGGCGGCGGGGGCGATGCTATTCCTGTCGGATCGGTCGGGGCTGAAAATCGACGTGGTCATCGGGCTGATCTTCACATCGTTCTTTGGCCTTGGACTGTTCATGGTGTCTCTGAACCCGATGGCGATTTCGGTGCAGACGATCACGATGGGCAATATCCTTGCCATCTCGCCGCAAGATACGCTGCAACTGGCGATCATCGGCTTTGTCTCGCTGGCGATTTTGCTGGCGAAGTGGAAAGATCTGATGGTGGTGTTCTTTGACGAAAGCCACGCGCGATCCATCGGGCTGCGCCCGCGGCTGCTGAAGGCGGTTTTCTTTGTGTTGCTGGCGGCCTGCGTGGTGGCTGCGATGCAGACGGTCGGCGCGTTCTTAGTGATCGCCATGGTGGTGACACCGGGCGCGACGGCGTATCTGCTTAGCGACCGCTTCCCGCGTCTGATCCTGCTGTCGGTTCTGATCGGCACCGTGACCAGCTTTCTGGGCGCTTATTTCAGCTATTTTCTGGATGGGGCGACCGGCGGCATCATTGTCTGCCTGCAAACGCTAGTCTTCTTGGCGGCCTTCGTCTTTGCGCCCAAACACGGCCTGCTGGCCGCCCGCGCCAAAGCCCGCGCGGCCCTGCGCCAAGAGGAGGCGTTGTGATGCTTGATACCCTGCTGATGCCGTTTCAATTCGGCTTTATGCAAAACGCCTTTCTGATTTCGGCCATCGTCGCGGTGCCGACGGCGCTGCTGTCTTGCTTTTTGGTGCTGAAGGGCTGGGCGCTGATGGGCGATGCGGTCAGCCACGCCGTACTGCCGGGAATCGTGCTGGCCTATATGCTGGGCCTGCCGCTGATTATCGGGGCCTTTGCTGCCGGTATGTTTACGGCTGTCGCGACGGGCTATCTGGCCGACAATAGCCGCGTCAAACAAGACACTGTCATGGGGGTGGTCTTTTCGGGAATGTTCGGACTGGGGATCGTGCTTTACACCTCGATCACCTCGGATGTTCACTTGGACCACATCCTGTTCGGCGATCCGCTGGGCGTCGGGCCGGATGACCTGTGGACGGCGGGGCTGATCGCCCTGTTCGTGGTGGGCGCGCTGCTGTTGAAATGGAAAGACCTGCTGCTGCATGCGTTCGACCCCGTGCAGGCGCGCACCTCGGGGCTGCCGGTCAAGCTGTTGCACTATGGGCTGCTGACGATCCTGTCGCTGACCATCGTCGCGACGCTGAGCGCGACTGGCCTGATCTTGGCCGTGGCATTGCTGATCGCGCCGGGTGCCATCGCGTTTCTGGTCACGCGCAGCTTTGGCCGGATGATGGCCGTGGCTGTGGCCGTGTGCCTGTTCGCGATGCTGGGCGGCGTCTACCTCAGCTTTTTCCTCGATAGCGCGCCCGCGCCGACGGTTGTGCTGGTGTTGATTACGCTGTTCTTGGCGGCGTTCCTGCGGAAAACCTACCTGAACCGCAAAACCGCGGCGACGCTGTAGCGCCCCGTTTCAGGGGCGCGGCTGGCGCAAAATTGCGGGGGTCAAGGCGCTGGCGTTGCGCGTGGGGCCCCCGTTCAACTGCAGGCTTTCCACATCCATCCTGTACATGATCGCATCGGGCAGCTGCAGGTACAGCTTGGCCTTGGTAAAGCGCGCCAGATAAACGGCGCGCTCGGCCTCGTCCTCGCCCTTCGAGATGGCGATTGCGCGGCCGACCAGCGTCAGGCGCGGCTTGGTCAGCAGGTCGGGCACGCCAAAGGGGGCCATCACCAACGAGATCCGGTTGTCGACCGCAATGTTGCGCGCATGCAGGGCCAGCCCCGCGGCAAAAAAGATCGGCGTGCCGTCGGGCATCACCGCCAGATTGGTGACAGTGCCATAGGGGTAGCCGCCCGGATCCAGCGTCGATAGGGCAGCGGCGGGCGTGTTGAACAGCAGGTCCTGCGCGCAGGCCACCGCATCAAACGGCGTTCCGGCCTCGGGGTCGATTTCGGCGGGGCGGGGGGTGATCGCGTCGTCTTGCATGGCTGCGGCCTTTAGTGATGGTGATCATGGGCGATGTCGCGCATCGCCTGATGTGTTTCGTGGTGCAGCTCGAGGTAGCGGGTCACGACGGGGCGGGCATCGTCGGCAAACGTGGCCCGCAATTCGTCGCTGAGGCCGGCATCGGCCTGCGTGACGCGCTGGTTCTGGCGAATGTAATCGGTCCAGGTCGGCGCTTTGTAGCGCTCGACCCAGCGGTTCGGGGCGGCAAGATCGCGCGCCAAAGTCCAGTTGCGGGCGCCGTCGCGCATCCGCACGCGCTTGCGTTCCTGCATCAGGTTCAGGAAAGTCGCGGTGTTTTCGGGGGCGATGGTGTAAACGATCTGCACGACGATGGGGCCGCTGCGGGGCGACAGCTCCAGATCGATGGTCGGTTCCTGAAAGCGGTTCAGCGGATCAAGGTTGCGGCTGATGCGCGGCGGCATCGGGATGATCAACCCGACCAGCGCTACGACCGCCATAGCGACTGCCGCCGTGATGAATGTCGGCTGCAGGCCGAAATCTTCCGCAAAGCGGCCCCAGAACCAGCTGCCGACGGCAAATCCGCCGAACATTGCCGTCTGGTACAGCGCCAATGCCCGCCCGACGACCCAGCGCGGGGCCGACATCTGCACCGATACGTTGAACAGCGCCATGCACATGATCCAGCCTGCACCCGCGACCAGTGATGCGATCATCGCCATCCACAGCTGTGTCGCAAATCCCATCAGCACCAACGTGCTGGCGAACACCAGGCAGACGCTCATCACGATACGCTCGGACGGGTAGCGGCGCTGGATGTTCGGGCCGACGACGGCCCCGCCAATCGCACCTACGCCAAAGCAACCCAGCAGCACGCCAAACACCAGCGGGTTGCCGCCCAGTTGCTGCGCGGCGACCACGGGCATCAGCGCCTGCATGACGATGGTGCCGAACCCGTAAAGACCCGCGCGAAAGATAATCCGGAGCAATTCGCGCGACATGCCGACATAGCGCAAGCCCGCCATGATAGCGGGGCCGATCGATTCGGGCGGCAGCGTGCGATCGGATTTCTGGGATTTCCACAGGCTTAGTGCGGTCAGCGGGCCGCCATAGGTCAGCGCATTGGCGGCGAATGCCCCGACAGGGCCGACCGCGCCAACGATCAAACCACCCAGGGCAGGCCCCAAGCTCCGCGCCAGATTGAAACTGATCGAGTTGTAGCTGACGGCGGTGGCCAGCTGGTCGCGCGTGACGATATCGGCCACCGACGACTGCCACGATGGGTTGTTCAGCGCGTTCCCGCAGCCGATCAGAAATGTGAAACCCAGCAAAACCCATGGCGACATCCATCCCAGCAGCGCAAACAGCGCCAGCAAGGCCGAAACGACCATCATGAACGTCTGGGTGATCAACATCACCTTGCGGCGGTTGTAGCCGTCGGCGATGGCCCCGCCGATCAGCGACAGCATCACCACCGGCAGCGCGTTCGCCGCTTGCACCAGCGCCACCATGTCGACCGACGATGTCAGCGCCATCATCAGCCATGCCGCGCCGACCGCTTGAATCATCGTGCCAAACCCCGAGCCGAGGTTCCCTATCCACAGATTGCGATAGGTCGGGTTTGAAAATGGCGATGGAACAGCAGCTTCGGACATTTGGTCATGCGGCTAAGGGGGGTTCACCCCTCTCATATCCCTTTGTACGGTGGTGTGAACCCCCTATCGGGCATCGAACTGCGGCGATAGGGTGGCGCGAACAGCAAGAAAGGCCGTGAAATGACATCTTCCCCCACAATCGACCCCGATATGATCGACCGCTTGGCGGAAGTGGCGGTCAAAGTCGGGCTGGATCTGCACGAAGGGCAAGATCTGGTGCTGACCGCCCCGGCTAGCGCGCTGCCGTTGGTGCGCCGTATCGCGGCCCACGCCTATAAGGCGGGCGCGGGTGTCGTGGTGCCGATCCTTTCGGACGAAGACGTGACGCTGGCGCGTTTCGAGAATGCGAACGATGCGTCGTTCGACGTGGCACCCGGTTGGCTGCACCGCGGCATGGCCGAGGCCTATGGCAACAACGCCGCGCGGCTGGCGATTTCGGGCGATAACCCGATGATGCTGTCGGCGCAGGACCCGGCCAAAGTCGCGCGGGTGAACCGCGCCAACTCGATCGCATCGAAGCCCGCGATGGAAAAGATCACCGGTTTCGATGTGAACTGGACGATCGTATCCTATCCGAACGCGGCATGGGCCAAGCTGGTCTTCCCCGATCTGCCCGAACCCGACGCGATTGCTGCGCTGGCGCGTGCGATCTTTGCCGCCTCGCGCGTGGATCAGCCCGATCCGGTTGCGGCTTGGGCGGCGCACAACGCCAATCTGGCGCAGCGGTCGGGGTGGCTGAACGGGCAGCGCTTTGCCAGCTTACATTTCACCGGCCCGGGCACCGACCTGATCGTCGGTCTGGCCGATGAACACGCGTGGAAGGGCGGGGCATCGCCTGTCAAGAACGGCATCACCTGCAACCCCAACATCCCGACCGAGGAAGTCTTCACCACCCCGCACGCCCTGCGCGTCGAGGGGCATGTCAGCGCGACCAAACCCTTGTCGCACAACGGCACGCTGATCGAAAACATCCGCGTCCGGTTCGAGGAGGGCCGCATCGTCGAAGCCCACGCGACCAAGGGCGAGGAAGTGCTGCAGCGCGTGATCGACAGTGACGAGGGCGCCCGACGCTTAGGCGAGGTCGCGCTGGTGCCGCATTCCTCGCCGATCTCGGCGTCGGGGGTGCTGTTCTACAACACGCTGTTCGACGAAAACGCCGCCTGCCACATTGCGCTGGGGCAATGCTATTCGGACTGCTTCACCGACCCGAATATGTCGGCCGAGCAGATCAAGGCGCGCGGTGGCAACTCCAGCATGATCCACATCGACTGGATGATCGGATCGGGGCAGGTCGACATCGACGGCGTCGCGGCCGATGGCACACGCACGCCGGTGTTCCGTCAGGGTGAATGGGCGTTTTGATCTAGCAGTTGTGCTCGGCCCCGCAGAAGAACGCGGGGTCGAGGTCGTATTTTTCGGCCAAGGCGGCGAATGTGCCGTCGGCTTTTATATCGCCCAGCAGCCCCTCGACGTGCTGGCGCAGGGTCGTGTCGCCCTTCCAGAATCCGAAGCCAAGGGCGAAATGTTCGTCGTCTTCGGGAACCCAGCCCATATCATAGCCGTCATCTTCGCTGAAATTGGCCTGCGCGGTGAAGGCGTCGGTGATGGCATAGGCATAGCGCCCGTCATCCAGCCCACGTTTCAGATCAGTCGCGTTGTTTACCACCACGGGTGATATGCCGATCGCGCGCAGATGCTGGCCCAGCGTGATGCGGTTCAGCCCCGAAAGGCCCGCCAAAAAGCCCGCCTGCGCCCCGCGTTCGGGGGCAGGGGTGCCGGCTTTACTGATCATCGCCCAGCCGGCCTGCAGGTAACCCGCGGATGTATCCATATACGATCGCGTCGTGTCCGACAGCACCACCCCGCCGGCGACGATCTGGCATTGCGCGCGGTTGATGTGCCAGCTGCGCGGGTTGATGTCGCGCGTCATGGCGGCGTTGCGGCTATAGGCGATCGACCACCCAGCGCGGCGGGCGATCTCGTTCAGCAGTTCGATGTCAAAGCCGGGGTTGGCGGCTTGGCCAGTGACCATCGGCGGCGCCGATTGTGGCACGCACACCGATATGCGCCCCGCCGCGTTGATCTGGCTGAGCGAGGTATCGGGCGGCAGAAAACTGACGCCGAACAGAACGGCGAAGCACAGCGCCAGCGGGATATAGCCTGTCCAGGCGCGTTTCCTTGCAGGTGCCACGGGCCTAGACCTTCCTGAATTCCCACATGGCCGCAAGGAACAGAACCACGGCCATGATGCCCACCACTTGGAAGCCAAGGGCGGGGGCGAATTGGTTGAAGTTGATCAAGATGCCGCGCATCGCATCCACCGCATAGGTTAGCGGGTTCCATTCCACCACGATCACCAGCCATTCGGGGTAAACGACCAGCGTCTGCGCCCGCGTCAGCGCCGGATCCAGCGGAAAGACCGAGCTGGACGTGAAGTAGAGCGGCAAGATGATGGCGTTTGAAAAGACGCCGAAGCCCTCGAACCCGCGAATGTAATTCGCCACGATGATCCCGAATGATGTCAGGCCAAAGGACAGCACAAACATCAGGGCCAGCGCCTCGAAGAATTGGGGCCACATCAGTGTAACGCCAACAAAGCGGGCGACGGCCAGCACCATACAGCCGTGGATCACCGCCGTCGTCGCCCCGCCCAGCACCTTGCCCAGCAGCACCAGATTGCGCGGCATGGGCGAGACCATCACCTCGCGCAGGAAGCCGAACTCGCGGTCCCAAATCAGCGACACCGCCGACTGGACCGAGGTGTAGAGGATGTTCAGCACGACCACGGCGGGAAAGATGAATTGCAGGTAGGTATAGGGTACGACGAAACGTGTCTCGCCATAAACCTCGCCGCGGAAATAGGGGTTCAGGCCGATGCCCAAAATCAGCACCCACAGCAGCGGACGACTGACGCCGCCGATCAGCTGCCCTTTGTCACGCAAGGCGCGTTTCACCTCGCGCAGCCAGATCGCATAGACCCCGACTAGATAGCCCATGGACTGTCCTTTCACGCAACTTGGCCGGCAGCGCGGCCATGGAATTCGGATGCGGGGTCCGACAGGACCAACTCGCGGATACGCGCCCACAGATAGGTGCGCAGTTCAATATAACGGGGGTCGGCGCGCAGCGCCTCGCCGGCGCGGGGGCGGGGCAGGTCGATATCGACCGTTTCCAGCACGCGGCCTGCGCCCATGACGACAACACGGTCGGCCAGTGTGACAGCCTCGTCGACCGAATGGGTGACGAACATCACCAGCGCGCGGCGGCGTTCCCACAGCGACAGCAGTTCAATCTGCATCAGCTCGCGTGTTTGCGCGTCAAGGCTGGCAAAGGGTTCATCCATCAACAGGATCTTGGGTTCAACCGCCAAGGCGCGGGCCAATGCGACGCGCTGGCGCATGCCGCCCGACAGCTGCGCGGGGTAGTTGCCCGCCACGCGCGCCAGCCCGACCAGTTCCAGATAGTGCATGGCGCGGTCGTTCCGTTCGGCCTTGGTCAGGCCCATATCCATCAGCGCAAAGGTGATGTTCGAAAGCACCGTTTCCCACGGAATCAGCCGGAAGGACTGGAAAACGAAACCTGCATCCGGGCCGGGCACGGGCGGGGCGTTGTTCAACAGCACACGGCCGCCGTCGGGTTGAAGCAGGCCGTTCGCCATGCGCAGCATTGTTGTCTTGCCGCAGCCCGACGGCCCCACAAGCGCGACGAATTGCTGGTCGGCCAGTTGCAGGTTCACATCGCGCAGCGCGAATGTTTCCGCCCCGTCGGGGCGCAGGAAGGTTTTCGAGACATTCTCCATCACCAGACCGGTGCTGGAGGATTGCGTCGTGACGGGGCGGTTCATGGGTTCTACCTGTCTTAGCGGGTGACGGCGTCGGAAATATCCGACGTGCCAAGGCTTTCCAGCGCGCGGTCGATCGGGCCGAAGTCGACCCATTCATTCAGCGTGACGGGACGGACGCCGACGAATTCCTCGCCCTTATAGGCCCATTCGGCGGTGAAGTTCAGCTCGTCTGCGGACAGGCCCCCGTTCACGCTCCAGCTTTGGGTGAAGGCGGCGGCCAGCGCGTCCAGCGTTTCAGCCGAGACATCGGGGCGGGCGGTCGTCATGAAATCGACCCACAGCTGGCTGTTTTCGGCGACATCGCGGCTGGCGCGGATGACGGCGCGGGTGATGCCGTCAACCTCGGCCTGACGGTTTTGCAGCGTGGCGAGGGTGACGATGTTCACTTTGTTCACCACGGGGGCGGCAGCGTAAAAATCATCGACGTTAGTGATGATGTGCAGCCCGTCTTTTTCTGGCAGCGACAGCCAGATACCCAGCGAGACCGTAGTTGCATCGACCTGACCGGCCGACAGCGCCTGCGCGCGCACGGCAGGTTGGCCCAAGGCGACGATTTCAACCTTGTCGGTATCAACCCCGCCGGTGGACAGCACGTTCAGCGACAGCGAATAATCAAGGCTGCCGACGCGACCGACACCAAAGCTGTGCCCTTCCATATCGGCCAGCGTGGCGATGCTGTCTTTGCCGATGATCTGGTAGGGCAGCGCTTTGTTCGGCGTCAGCACGGCGCGCAGATCGTCGGCGCCGTTCGCCACCAGCTGCAGTAGCGAGTCGACCGAGATGTTCGCCATCTCGCCCTCGCCCGCCTGAATGGCAGCCAGTGCGGAAGGCGTCTGTTCCACACGAACCAGTTCCAGATCGACGCCTTCGGCTGTGAAATAACCGCCTGCGACGGCGAAATCGATGATCGAGTTGGGAACCAAGGGCGGCTCGAGGTCGGTCACGATCATGCGGAAGGGTTCAGCCTGGGCCGCACCCGCAGCAAGCAGTGCGATGGTCGAGGCCAGCGCGATATTCTTCGTCAGTTTCATTGCATCCTCCAGTCAGCAATGTTGCGATTCATCCACCTTGCTTCCATCTGGCGAGGCGAATTTCGATGTGGCGCAGGATTTCGGTAACCACGACGCCAATCAGCGACAGCGTCAGGACAACGACGAAATACTCGGCCATGCGGAAGCTGTTGCCATAGGTGGCCAGCAAGCCGCCAAGGCCCTTTACCGATGTGTAAAGCTCGGCCACGACGGTATTGATCAGGCCGATGGTGGCCCCGATGCGCAGCCCCGCAATCAGATAGGGCAGCGACCCGGGCAGGATGATGCGGGCGTAGATGCGCAGCCGCGATGCTCCGACGGATCGGGCCATTTCCACCAACTCGCGGTCAACCTGCTGCACGCCGGCATAGGTGTTCATCACGATCGGCATGACCGCGCCCATGAACACCACCGTCAGCTTGGCCTGCACGCCAAGGCCCAAGAAAACGATGATCAGCGGAATGAACGCGACGCGCGGGGTCGCGGCAAGGGCATAAAGGAACACCTCGACCGTTTTGCCCAGCAGGTTGAATCCGCCCATGATCAGCCCCAGCGGGACGGCGACCAGAATGGCCAGCCCATAGCCGCTGAGGAAGACCTGCAAACTATCGCCAAGCGCTGCGACCAGCCGCCCGTTCGCGATCAACCGCCAAAACGCGTCATAGGTTTGCAGCGGCGACGGGATCAGGTTGCGCGAGACGTTTTCCGAAGCGAGCCACCACAGCAGCAGCAGCAGGCCCAGAAAGACCAGTCGCAATAGGGCGATCAGCACCGGATTGTCGGCGGGTTTGCGGTGGGGCTTAGCCATTGCGTCCCCCCCTGCGGGCTGGCTTTGTACCGCCCGCTTCGCGCAGATCGCGGCCGGTCAGGCCCAAGAAAACGCTTTCCAGCGAGGGTTGATGCAGCTCCAACCCGCTGGCCAGCGGCCCGATTTCGCCCATTAGGGCGGCCAGATCTTCGGTGCCGGTCAGTGGCAAGACCAGCGTATCGCCCGCGCCCTTGGTCGCAGTGGTAAAGCGCGCGTTCAGCTGGGCGGCAGCCTCGGCCGAGGCGGGGCGCAGACGCAGGGTCGTCGTGCCGTGGGCCTCTTTCAGGGCTTGGGGGGTGTCATTGGCGAGGATCAGACCCTTGTCAATGATGCAAACGCGGTCCGCATTGTCGACTTCGTCGATATAGTGGGTTGTAACGACGACAGTCAGATCCGAACCCGTGCGCAAGCGATCAAGGTGATCCCAAATTGCGGCGCGCGATTGCGCATCAAGGCCGACGGTCGGCTCGTCCATGAACAAAATACGCGGCTCGTGCATCAGCGCGCGGGCGATTTCCAGCCGGCGTTTCATCCCGCCCGACAACGCGCCGACGGTCGCGTCGATCCAATCCGACAGGTCGACCAGTTCCAGCACCTCGATCAGGCGCTTTTTGCGGGCCTTGTAGGGCATCTGGTAGACCATGCCATGAAAATCTAGGTTCTCGCGCACGGACAGGCGGCTGTCGACAGTGGGGTTTTGAAAGACGACGCCGATATTGCGGCGCACCGACAAGGGATTTTTGCGGGTGCTAAATCCCGCGACCATGGCCGTGCCCTTATCCTGCGGGCGGATGGTGCACAAAATGTCGATCAGCGTCGATTTTCCCGCGCCGTTCGGCCCCAGCAGTGCAAAGATGCTGTTTTTCGGGACATCCAGATCGACACCTTTCAGCGCCTCGACCCGACCAAAGCGTTTGGTCACGCCGCGCACCTCAATGGCATTTTGGGGGTCGGTTGCAGGTGTTGCGTTCATGTCAGAATCCCAAGGCTGCGGCAGCGGCGCAAAAAGAAATCATCCAGCGAATCCTCGGCCCCGAGGGCGAGGAAATGCCAGCTACGGCTGCGGAAAGTCTGGCCCAAATCCTGCTGCCAGCTTTGTAAAGCGGTGGCATAGGCCGACAGTGTCGCCAGATCTAGGCGCACGTCAACCTCGTCGCCGGTTTCGGCGTCTCGCAGGCTGACGACGCCTTGGCCGAGACCAGTGGGGTCACGTTCGGCTGGGCTGAGAATCTGGATGCCCAGCACCTCGTGCCCTGCGGCGGCGGCCAGCGGCAGCTGTTCGGCCAAAGCTTCGTCCCACCAGTCGGAAATGATGATGATCAGCCCGCGCTGGCCTTGCGCCGCACGCAGCAGGGGCATCAGGTCGGGGGCGGGGCCGTCTTCGGCGGTGGCGATTTCGTCGAACAGGATCTCGGCGCGGGCGGTGCCTTGCAGGCGGGGGCCGATTCGCAGCGCGCCGCCGCGGTTCACTGCGACCTGCACGCGATCACCAGCCGCCAGCCCCACGAACCCGAAAATCTGCGCGACCAGCCCCGCCGTATCCCGCTTGGTCGCCATCGAGGCTGAGCTGTCGAGGACGATGGTAATCGGCACCTGCCGCATCAGGGCGTATTCGCGAATGACCGCATCGCCCGTGCGCGCCATGACATGCGCATCCAAATGGCGCGTGTCATCGCCCGGTTGATAGGGGCGGTGGTCGATGAATTCGATCCCGGCACCCTTCATGCGCGAGCGACGCTCGCCCGTGCCGACGCTGGGCTGGGCCAAGGATGGCACCAGCTTGGCTGTCATCAGCTGTTCCAGAAGGGCGGGGCTTGGCCGCATCAGAGCTTGCCTACCGTCTTGTCGAACAGGCCCTGCACAAGCTGGGCAATGTCGATGCCGTTGGCGCGACCTTCGAAGTTCAGTTGCACGCGGTGGCCGGTGATGGCGGGCAGAACGGCGCGCACATCGGCGCTGGCGACGTGGTTGCGCCCTTCTAGCATGGCGTGGGCTTTGGCGGCCATGACCAGCGCCTGCGCCCCGCGGGGGCTAAGGCCGAAGCGGATATTGCGGCGCACCTCATCGGTGGCCAGCGGGCTGCTGGGCTGCGTGGTCAGCACCAGCTTGGCAATGGCGTCAACCATTTCTGGGGCGATCGGCACCGCGCGCACCAGTTGCTGCAGGGCCAGAATGTCGTCGGGCGTAATGGTCTGCGTCTGCGCGGCCTGCTGGGTGCCGGTGGTGCTGGTCAGGATACCCGCCAGCGTGGCTTGGTCGGGGTAGGCCACATCGACGCGGAACAAAAAGCGGTCGGTCTGCGCCTCGGGCAGGGTATAGGTGCCTTCCATCTCGATCGGGTTTTGCGTGGCCAGCACAAAGAAGGGGCTGGGCAGTTTGTGCGTTGCCCCCCCAGCGGTGACGGTGCCTTCCTGCATCGCCTCGAGCAAGGCCGACTGGGTGCGCGGGGTGGCGCGGTTGATTTCGTCGGCCAGCAGCAGCTGCGTGAAGATCGGGCCGGGGTGGAATTCCAGCCGATTGCGCCCCTCGCTATCGGGAACCAGCACGTTGGCACCGGTGATGTCGGCGGGCATCAGGTCGGGGGTGAATTGCACGCGGGCAAACGACAGGCCGGTCGCCACCGCAAGGCTGCGCACCATCAGTGTCTTGCCGACGCCGGGGGGGCCTTCCAGCAAGACGTGACCGCCCGCGATCAGCCCCAGCAACAGCAGCCGCACCGGCCCCTCTTGCCCGATGACCGAGGCTTGCATCCCCTTCAGCGTTGCCGACAGCGCGCCGCGCAGGCGGTCCAGCGTCGCGGCATCAAGATCGGTCTGTGTGGTGGAAACGGTCGTCATCAGCGTGCTCCTGCTTGCGTCGGGCGGCGGTTGCCTGCGCGGCGCATGAATATTCTGATTTCAGCATAGCGCCGGACAAGGTCCAGCATGAAAAGTGCAATGGCCAGCAGTGCCCATGGCGGTGCTGCGCTGGCCAGCCGCCAGGCGGTGCCGGCAAGGCTGTCGCTTAGGGTTTTCAGATCGGTGAATTGCCCGCCGGTGCCCTGCACCAATGCCAGCGTGGGGGCGGGGCTGCGGGTGGTATCTAGCGCGGGGTTCCACGCGTTGAACCAGCTGGCGCTGGGCATGGCTTGCTCCGGTGCGCCGACGCTGGTGGCGTCCAGCGTGGCGTCGTACCGCCCCGTGGCCCCGCGCGGCAGCGTCCCGCGATAATTCCCGGGGCCAACCATTTGTAGCGGCACATCCACAGTCCCATCGGGCGTTTTCAGGTGTGCAATAGGGGCGATGCCGGTGATGCCCTCGCCTGCGGGGGACAGGGCAGTCAGCGCGACGACCAGATCTTCGTTCTGGGGGCGCAGTCGTAAGATCAGCCCGCTGATCGGCAGCGCAGGCTGGAAGGCGCGCAGGCTGTCGGCCCAGAGGGCACCATACCCCGGCATGTCGTGCCATTGCTGTGTCCAACTGCCCACCGCGTCCGATGCGAAAGCCATGACCTGCCCGTTGCCAGCGCGCCACCACGCCAGCAGGGGCATATCCTCGCCCTGCGTGTCGGGGGCCGTCATCGCCACCGTTGCGTCGGGCTTCGCCGTCGTCAGCACAAATCCACCTACAGGGGGCAGGGTCGCAGGCATCGCGCGCAGGAAGGGCGCGGTGGCGCCTGTCCACTGGGGTTGGCTTTCGCCGGTGTTCAGCGGGTCGGCGAACATCATCGCCTCCTGCGCAAGGATCGAGGGAAGCGCGGCGAAGTCGCGGCTGACGTGCGCAACGCCATTGCCAAGGCGGGCGATGGTATTGGCAGCCTCGGTATCGGCGCCTTGGCCGACGGCGACGGCGGATACGGTTGTGCCGTCAGCCGTGATTTGCCCCAGAATGCCCGCCCAGTCGCCGGGTTGGCTGAGCCCGTCCGTCATCACAACGATATGCTTGGCGGGCGACTGGCTAGCGCGCAGGGCCTGATAGGCTGCAACTAGCCCCGGATAGATCGCCGTGCCGCCGCCGGTATCCACGCGCTCCAGTGCCGTACGCGCTGCGTCGATGTCCACGGTCGAGAGGGGCACGATGGTTGTCGCTTCGGTGTCGAATACCACGATGCCGATCTGGCTTTGCGGGTTCAGCAGGTCCAACGCCGATAGCGTCGCGCGCTTTGAAACCCCCAGCCGGTTGCTGTCATCCACCGCCTGCTGCATCGAGCCGGAGCGGTCGAGGACGAAGACCATCGTCACCTCGGGCGCTTCGCGCGGCACGCGCGAGGAAAGCGGCGAGATTTCCTCAAGCGGGGTTTCGAAATACCCCCCCGGCCCGAAGGCGCGTTCGCCCCCGAGGATCAGCAGTCCGAGGCCGTATTCCGTCACCATCTGCCGGATCATCCGTTGGCGGTGGGGCATCAGGTCCAGCGCGGGTGTGTTCAGCAGCACGATGCCGCCGTAGTCGGCCCAGTCGCGCAAGTAATCCGGTGTCTCGTCAGGCCGCAGGACGCGGGTGTCGGTCATCCCTTGGTCGGCCAACAGGCGGGCAAAGGCCGCGCCTTCATCGGGGTTGGCGGCGATGATCGCCACGGGGCGCGTGGCAGCGGGGCGGATAATCAGGCCGGCGGTTTGCGTGCTTTGCCCGTCGCCGATTTGGGCCTGCAGTAGCCCTTCGTCATCTGCCAGCGCGGGCAGCAGCGTTTCAACACGGTTATCGCCCGCAGCCAGCGCGATATCGGTCTGCGACAGATCTGCCCCATCCAGTTGCAGGCGCAGGGTAGTCTGGGTGGCGTTAGGCGCATGGATAAGGAAAGTCAGCGGCAGCGGCTCGCCCTGCAGCGGGCGACCATTCATCGCCATGCTGCGCAGCACCGGCTGCCCGCCGGCATTCAATAGCGGCACGCTGTTGACTGCGTGGGTTGCGGCCATGCCAGTCGCATCAAGGGGGTGTGGCACCACGGGGGCACCCAGCAGGATCGCGCCGCTTTGGGCTGGCGGGATCATGGCATCGGCCAGCTCCAGCGCCAGCGCGGCATTTGCGATGTTGCCAGCGGGTGCGCCCGTCGCCGTCTGGCTGACAACGGGCAGGGGGCCTTGGGTCGATATGGTTTGCGTGTTCAAGCGCAGCCCTTGGTGAGGCGCGGCACCCGCCACGTCGATGCCGACAACCGCGCTGCGCGCAGTGGGCTGCGGGGCGGGCAGATCGAATGCGGCGGCCAGCATCAGCGCGCCCGCGATGACGGCAAGCGGTGCGGGCAGCCCGATGCGCCCGCCACGGCGGCGCGCCGTCAGTACTGCATCGGCAAGAATGCAAAGCGCAGCGGCCAGCAGCAGCCACGGCATCAAGGGCAGGCCGACGGTTGCGGGGGTGCTATCTGACGGGGCCGTAATCGCGCCGATCACCCGCCCGTCGGGGTAGCACGGGTCATCTGCGGTACAGGCGGCGGTTGGGGCGGCGGGCACCAGCCAGTTGACCAAGCTTTGTGTCAGCAAGGCCAGGGCGGGGTCCTCGGCCCAGTTCGATGTGCGGGGGTCGAACGCCAGCCATGCCTGCCGTTGGCCATCTACCTCGGCCAGTTGGATCAGGGGTTGCCCCGCGGCCGAGGCCAGAATGTCGGCCCCAGCGATAGCGGGCAGCGTATAAGCGGGGCCGGGTAGCAGGGGCAACAGGTCGACAGCGGCCAGCAAGGGGCTGTCGGTTTGCCATGCATCAGGGTCGGATTGCGGTAGCAGCGTAGGTGCGGGTTGCCCCGCGACGTGGGCCGAGCCGATCCACAGCGTGGGCAAAGCGGGTGCGCGGTCGACGGTCGTGTTGTCGACAATCGCCATGCGATAGCCTGACAGGTCGGCAGGCACCGCGCCGGATTGGAACAAGGCGGCATCGGGCAGGGCGCGCACGGCGTTCAGCAAAGGCTGCTGCCCCGCGCCGAAATACAGGTAGTTCTGGTCTTGCTGCGGGGCGTCGGTGCGGAGGTTGCCTTGCAGCCGCCCATCCAGCGTGACCGTCAGTTCCCCCGCGCCGGGCAGGGTGACGGTTTCGTTCATGCGAATCTGGCCCGAAATCGACCGCCCCAGCGTCTTTTCGACCCAAGGCAGCGGCGCGACGCCGGGGCCATCGGCATAACCGATGACCAAATGGACCGATTCCAGCCCCTCGGCCATTGCGATGGTGCCGGTGATGTTGAAGCTGAACGGTGTTGCCGTGGGTGTGACGGTGAAAGCCATCTGCGCGGGGGCGCTGTTCGCCAGCGTGACCTGCGCCAGCGGCCGGTCCTGGCCAAAACCATCGGGTGGGGCGCTGTTGCCCAAAACGGTGACCTCGGCCTGCTGCGCGGGGTCGATCATCTCGAGGCGCCGGTCGATTGCAGCCCAGTCGCTCTGGGCGCCGCCCGTTGCCAGCGTAGCGGCGGCGGTGGCCCAGATCTCGCTTGCGGTAAGGTCGCTGCCGCGTTGGTTCGCGTGTAAGATGCGCGGGGTGCCGCCGCCGACAACTACAGCCACATAGCGGGCCGATTGCAGCGTATCGCGCAGGTGGTTGATGCCCGCTGCGGGATCATCCGTGGCAATGTGGTCCAGAATGATGATGCGATGCTCGGCAGGGCGCGGCCCGATAAACGGCTGGGTCAGCGCAATCGCAGCCAAAATGACTGCCAGCACCTGCAGCACCAGCGGCAAGCTAAGGGGCGGCCACTGCCGATTGCGTTTGGTCGCGCCTGCAGTGATGGCAAGCGCTTGCCACAGGCGCAGGCTGGGCACGATCACCTCGCGCTTGCGCTGGGCGTGCAGCCATAGGACCAGACCTGCCAATGCGGCCAGCAGCACGAAACCCGGAAACAGCAAGCTGATGTTCATTCTGCCGATCCGTTCGACGATTGTGTTTGGCCGCCTGCGGCGCTGTTGGCTGTCGCGCGATCCAGGTAGCGGGCGACAAGACCGCGAGCGGAGGCGGGAATTTCGGTGCGTGCAGCGCCCATGGCCGCGCGCGCGATCTGGGTGGAATCGAACCGGCCCGCGACGGCACCATCACTGGTTGCGGCGGGGTCACCGGCGGCCATGGGCGGGGCGGCGTCGATGCGGATGCGGTTGCCGGTCGCGTCGGGGTTCCCGGCAAGGGTCATGTCGGTCGATGTCGTGCTGTCGGGGCCGAGGGAGGTTGTGTCGTCTTGCAGCTCTTGGCTGCCGCCACCGGCCAGACGGCTGTCGCCGCGCCCCGATTCCATCGCGGCGCCCACGGGCGCACCGCCCAGCATTTGCAGCTCGGCATCGTCCATCCGGCGCGGGGTGCCTTCATCCGGGGCGGTTCCGGGGGCGAGGTCGTTATCGGCCATGCGCACATCGCCCTCGACGTTCGAGATCAGCTCGTCCGCGTCGCGCCCGCTATACAGCTGTTGCAGGCGCTCGTCGTCGCGTTCGTAAATATCGACATAGCCCTCTTGGCTGCGCTCGGCGGCGCGTTCGCTGGCGCGGGCTTGCTGAGCTAGCATATCCTCGAAATTCTCGGCGACTTGCTGGGTGGAGAAAGCACCGGATTCTCCCAGCCAGTTTGGCGGTGTTTCGCCATAGGCGCGGCGGGCATGTTCCAACAGGTCGGCCACGTCTTGTTGCAGGGCGGCGTCGTCGGGCGCATCGGCCAAGGCGTCGCTTTTTTCGGACAAGGCGCGGGCGACGGCGGCCAGATAGTCATTTTCGGTAGCGGCGGCGTCCTCGGCCATGCGGGTGGCGATGGCGTCTAGCGTATCGGCAAGGGGTGCGGTGTCGTCATCCGCTGCCGGGGCTGCGGGCGCGTCGTGCGTCAGGCTTTGGGCGGCGCGCTGGTCGGCCAGCCAGAAGTTGACACCCACCAACACCACCGTTGCAACCGCAGCAGTGATCGCGATGGGGCCGGGGACGCTGACGACGGCGCGCGGGTCGATTGTGGCGGCTTTCGCGGCCTCGTCACGCAGCAGCACACGGCCGACAGGGCCGGGGTCGTCCGCATCCAGCGACAGGCGGGTGGCCGTTGCATAGGCTTGGTCGCGCTGCGCGCTGCGGTCGATTTGCCACAGCAGGCGCGCACCTGCGCCGCGGTTTACCATCATCGTAATCAGCAGCCCGAACGTGCCGCCGGCAAAGACAAACGGCAGCGCGGGAAATGTGCTGCCTGCCAACCGCAGCCCCAGCACGACCAACGTGACAACCAGCGCGGCGAGGGCAAAAACGGTCAGCGCGTTTCGCTGCTTCCAGCGCCGCAAAACCAGTTTTGCAGGCCGCATCAAGCGGTTATGCGGATCGGACGCGGTGGTGTGTGTCATATCAAAGACGTCCGGACAGCAGAAGGCTAGCCAGTTGCAGCAGCAGCCCCTGCGCCCCAATAGGCCGCATCATGTAAATCGCAGCGATGACCGCAAAGCCGATCAGCCAGTCGGGCGGAAGGCGATTGTAAACCCGCGGCGCGTAGGCCTTTAGCACGTAGCCCGCGGCAAACGGGGGCAGCGGGATCAGGTTCATCAGCACCGTCAAGGCACAGATCGGCGCAAGGGTTGTCAGCCAATTCTGCACCCCGATCCCGAAGGGCGGCGGGAAGAAACGTACCGGATAGGGGCTAAGAAACAGCGCCAGGTTCCCCAAAGCCACCAGAACCGCCATCGCCGCCACGACAGCGGCGGCAGTGCCCAATGGCCCGCCGCGCAGCAGGCGCGGATCAACGTCCAGCGGCTTCGCCCAGCCAAAGCGCACGATAACCGTGCCCACCCATGCCAACCATCCGGTGTGCAAAACGGGGCTGGGATGGCCGCGGCCGTCCAGCACGGGGCCTTCGTCGCCCAGAAGTTTGAACATCCACGCCAGCGCGGCGCCAAACACCCCTATGGCGACAAGACCGCCCGTCGCCCGCAGAAAAATCTGCCACACCGTCAGGTCTAGTGCGGGGATCATATCAGCCCTCGGGCAACATGTGGTGTTTGATTTGCAACGCCTCGATCGTGCCGTCGGCCATGAGGGCGGCGATCGCATCGTTCAGCATGGTGTTGAGGTAGCCGTCCTGCCCGCGGGTCGCGATGCCGATGGCCGATGTGCGCGCCACGAACGGCAAGTCGTCCAGCGCGAAGATCTTGGGGTCGTCGCCCATGTCGTGGCGGGCCAGATAGAACCCTTGGCGCCAGATCATGCCCAGCGTGGTCGACCCATCCAGCACACGTTCCACAACGCGGCCGTTGTCGTGATAGGGGGTGCGCGACCAGCCTGGGGTCGAGTTAACGTAGGAGATCAGCTGGCTGTCGCCCGGCGTCGTCATGCGGATGCCAACGCGCACCGGCGGGGTCAAATCCGCGACGCGGTGAATGTCGGGGTTCGCCGAAAACAGGATCGATTCGACGTTGATGTAGGGCTGGGTCACCTTCATCCATTCGGGGGCGTTGGTATTGGCCACATACCCCATGAAGGCGTCGCAGTTCTGGGCGAGCAGGACGAAAATTTGTTCGTCACTCACTGGTAGGCGGTAGTCATACGAGGTCGGGGTCGACTGCAGGTCACCCTCTTTATAAGTGAACAGGGTCACTTCGGTCAGCAGGGCATCGCCGAGGGCCTGCGCCAGATCCTGTTCGAATTCCGATAGCGCGTTGAAGCCGTTGTAGCAGAAGGTCAGCTTGTTATCTTGGCTGGTCCGTTCGGTGTACATGTTGCGCGCCACGACCTCGCTTTGGGCCAGCGCGCCGGTGCCGATCAGCATCAGGGCAAGTGATGCGACATATCCGCACATATTCGGGCGTCTCATCTGCATATCCTCGGGACTTCTGTTGTTATGTAAAGATTTATTCAGATTGCTGGGTAAACACCAGCGTCAATTTGACGCAATTTGAATCGCCTAAAGGCTGTCTTCCGCCCTAAAAGGGGGCTGGCCTATATGACAAAGGGCCCCGCAGGGCCCTTTGCTATGATGTGCGCTGCCAGACTTATTGCTGGGGCAGAGCGAAAACGTAGACGGCGTTACCGATCGAGGTCGAGTCAACAGGCTCGGCCAGCGGACGGTTCTGGACCGCGCCGTAGGTGGTGCCGCCACCAGCGATGGCGATGTACTGCACGCCGTCCAGTTCGTACGACACGGCTTGGCCCGAAGCGACAGTCGCCAGACGGGTCTGCCACAGGGTCTCGCCAGTTTCCTCGCTGAGGGCACGGAAGTAGCGATCGCTGCCGCCGTTGAACAGCACGCCGCCAGCCGTCGAGAGGACCGGCGAGTAGTTCGACGCCAGACGTTCGACCGACCACAGGGTTTTGCCCGTGCTGATGTCGATCGCGTCGATGCGGCCCATGTTTTCTTTTTCCGGCGCAAGCAGGTAAGTCGCGCTGGTGTTGTAGACGTCCATTGCCGTGAACTCTTGATCGACTGCCGCCAAATCCGCACAGGCGTTGTTCAGGGGAATGAAGTAGATGCCGCTATCGGGGTTCAAGGATGCCGACGGCCAGTCGCGTCCACCCAAGAATGTCGGGCAAATGCGGTAGTCGGTGTCCAGATCTTTTAGGATGATATCTTCATTCACCGTGACCAGACCGGTTTCGTCGATCGAACTGATCATGTTTTGGTAGTTGGTGTCGCGCGCCCACAGGAATTCGCCCGTTTCAGCGTCGAACTGCCACATGGTACCGGTTTTGCACGGAACGCCGGTCAGCACGCGACGCTCGCCAGTGGCGGCGTTGGGGTTGATCGACTTCAGGCCGTCCATGTCAGCCGAAGGCTGGACGTCGACATTGGCGACCATCATTTCGAACGTGCACTCTTGGTCCCAGTTGTCGCGGGGCAGAGTTTGGTGACGCCAGACGATTTCGCCGGTGTCGGGGCGCACGGCGAAACGGGTGTTCGTGCCGTACATGGTGCCGCCGGTGGTGCCGCGTTGGGTTTCCGAAGCCGGGCCGACGGCCGACGATCCGTAGAATACCAGGTTGGTGACGGGGTCGTACGTGATTTGGCCCCAGACGCCGGTCATCCAGCGGGCTTCGTAGTCGTTGCCCCAGGTTTCATCGCCTTCTTCACCCGCTTTGGGGATGAAGTAGTTGCGCCACAGTTCTTCACCGGTAGTCGCGTCATGGCCCGAAACGAAGCAGCCGAAGGGCGAGTATTGGCAGGTCGAACCGGCCACGATCACGCCGTTAGCCACGATCGGGCCCGACGAGTTAGAAACCATGTCTTCGCCTTGGCCGCGGTCGACGTCGAACGTGACTTGGCCGGTGGCTGCGTCCAGCGCAACCAGGTGGTTGTCCCACGAGACGAAGTAAACGTTGGTGCCGTACAGCGCGATACCGCGGATCGGCTCACCGAAGCTGTTCAGCGTTGCCACGTTGGGCAGCTGGCGGCGGTGTTCCCAGATCAGGTCGCCGGTTTTAGCGTCGATCGCTTGGATGATGTCGCCGGGGTTCGCCAGGTACATCACGCCATCATGGATCAGCGGAGTGACTTGGACTTTGCCGGCGTTCATGCCGCGCGCCCAGACCAGTTGCAGCTGACCGACGTTCTCGGGCGTGATCTGGTTCAGGGGCGAGTGGCGATAGTTTTCTTGGTTGCGGCCGTAGCTGATCCATTCGCCGGCGGGCGGGTTTGCCAGCAGCTCGTCGGTGACGGGGGTCACATCAGCAAGCGCAATTGTGCCGTAGCTTGCAAGCGCAGCAACGCCTGCAAACAGAAAAGACTTCGTCTTCATCGGTTTGACCTTGATTTGGGTTTTTGGGGTAAAGGGGTTGGAATGGCCGGCATAGCGGCCGGCCATTCCCGGGGTGGCTGGCCTTAGTTAGGCTTGCGACCCATCATGATGTTGCCGAGATCGGCTTCAGTCAGCTCGGCATCGCCCGGCTCTGCGCCGTGCGAGCTGAGGATGAAGGCGGTGATGTCGACATAGGCTTCGTTGCTCAGCGAGTGGGGCGCACCCATCGGCATGTTAGCAACAACGTAGTCGAAGTACTCTTGCAGCGGCTTGTCTGCGTACTTGTTGTTGATAACGGGGCCAATCACGCGCGGGCCACCCGACGAACCACGACCGGTCGGGCCATGGCAGCTGGCGCAGCTAGCTGTCCAGTCAGTTTGGCCACGCTCGGCTTGCTCGGCGGTGAAGACGCCGTCGTAGATGGTACGCGTACCACCTTCGGTTGCGGCGGCTTCTTCGGTAGCTGCGGTGTCAGCGGCGGGAGTCCGCTCGATGTTGCTGAAAGCAAATGCGCCCGTCGTGCCAGCCAGAACGGCCGACAGAGCAAGAACACCGCCCAGAATCGTTTTGTTGTTCATTTTAGCTTCCTTTACCTTGCTGCGGTGCAGATCCGGGCAAGGTCCCGACACCTGCATGCACGCCCTATATAGACGTATGAAACAGGAATGTCAGTCTTTGCCGGGCAACTCAGCCTCGGGTGTTTCAGCCCCCCAGTCGTCGTCGATGGCGCCGGGATTGGCGGCACAGCACATTTTTGTGGGTGTGAAGTCAAGTGCGCGGCGGGGTGCGGATTCGGCCCTAAACGTGCGACAATTTGCTGTATGCGCAGTTAACTTAGTAGCTAAATGGTTCTAACCCTGCGATCCGTGCGCAGTGCGCCGCGCAGTGTTGCCCATGCTGATGATCAAAGATCGCGATTTGTCGCAGGAAGAAATTTTTCATCGCATTTGTGTGATTGGCAGGTAACAGCACGTCACGCGCCCGCGACGGGGTAGAATAATTGTGATCGCCGCGCCAAACTGGTGGCAACACGCCGGCAGGGGCGGTTTCCGGGGTGATTCGCGGCCTGTCATGGCGCGAATGTGCGAAATTGTGCCCGCCCGAAGCGCGAAATCCGCGGTCTGATCGGCTGAATGTGATCGCATCCGGGGCAAACACGCGGCCGATCACGGTGTGTTCAGCAAGTTTTCGCGCAATCAGCTGCGAAGCGGGGCTTTTCGCCTAGGCAGCTTTGTTGTTATGGCTTTGGGTATCGGGTTGAAATAGCCCGCCTCGCAAACAGGTTTTCGGGTGATCGCCCGTCTGGCCATGGCAGGGCTTAGAAAAAGACGGCTTGGAGGCTGCAATGATTTCACGACGGATGGGTGCTGTGCGGGCTTTGGTTGCCGGTCTGGCCGTTGTTGCGGGGATCACGCCCGCAATCGCGCAACAGACCACGCAGAACCGCGTTGGGACTTTTACGAACTGGGACGTCTACGAAGAACAGTCGCCCCATGAGTGCATGGCCGTATCGCAAACCACTGACTGGTATGCGACGAACGCCAGCGGCGCCCGCACGACAGTGTCGCGCGGATCGTTCTTCTTGTTCGTGTTCTTCCGCCCCGAGGCGGGCGTGCGCGGTCAAATCGCCTATACGGGCGGCTATGCGTTCCGCGACGGGTCGAACGTGACGCTGACCATCGACGGTACGGCTTACCAGATGTTCACGCAAGGCGAATGGGCCTGGCTGGCCTCGGCCGAGGATGACGCCCGCGTTGTCGCCGCGCTGAAGCGTGGCTCGCGCGCGGTGGTCGAGGGTGTGTCGGGGCGGGGCAACCGCACGCATGACACGTTCTCGCTTTCGGGTGTGACTGCGGCGATCGACGACGCGCAGCGCCGCTGCGGCTAAGCGGGCGCCCCACGCTGGGGTGCGCCGCATGGCAAAACAGAAGATTTTCGGCGTGGAACCCTGCGGGGTTTTGCGCTAGAAGGCGCGTCTGTTGTATATTGCGAGTGATGCCATGACCTCCCCGGCGACCAGCTCTCTGCCTTTTGCTGTTCCTGCGATTGACCAAAGCCACCTGAAACAGGCCCCCGTCACGCAAGACGTTCTGACCATCGCGCGCAAATTGCCCGATGGCCCGCGCAACCTGATCGGGTTGACGCGCGTGCAGCTGCGGCAGGCGCTGATCGATGTGGGCGTGCCCGAAAAGCAGGCCAAGATGCGCATGGGGCAGCTGTGGCAGTGGATCTACGTCTGGGGCGTGCGCGATTTCGCCGCCATGACGAACCTTGCCAAGGATCTGCGCGCCACGCTGGCCGAGGCCTATGTGCTGGAGGTTCCCGAGGTCGTCACGCGTCAGGTGTCCGAGGACGGCACCCGCAAGTATTTGGTGCGCATCGCCGGCGGTCACGAGGTCGAGGTCGTCTACATTCCCGAAACCGACCGTGGCACGTTGTGTGTGTCCAGCCAAGTTGGCTGCACACTGACCTGTTCGTTCTGCCACACCGGCACGCAAAAGCTGGTGCGTAACCTGACCGCCGCCGAAATCGTCGGGCAGGTGCTGGTGGCCCGCGACGATTTGGGCGAATGGCCCGCGCCGGGGCAGGATGTCAGCGAACTCGGCCCGCGTCGCCTGTCGAATATCGTGCTGATGGGCATGGGCGAGCCGCTCTATAACTTTGAAAACGTGCGCGATGCGATGAAAATCGTGATGGACCCCGAGGGGATCCAGCTGTCGCGCCGCCGCATTACGCTGTCGACCTCGGGGATCGTGCCCGAAATCGCCCGCACGGCCGAGGAAATCGGCTGCCAGCTGGCCGTCAGCTTCCACGCCACCACCGATGAGGTGCGCAATGTGCTGGTGCCGGTGAACCGCAAGTGGAACATCGAAACTCTGCTGAGTGCGCTGCGTGAATACCCCGCGCTGTCGAATTCCGAACGCATCACGTTTGAATACGTGATGCTGCGCGGCGTGAACGACAGCGATGAAGACGCGCGCCGTCTGGTCGAGTTGATCCGCGGCATCCCTGCCAAGATCAACCTGATCCCTTTCAACGAATGGCCCGGCTCGCCCTATCAGCGTTCGACCAAGGCGCGGATCGAGGCTTTCGCCGACATCGTCAATGCTGCAGGCTATGCCAGCCCCGTCCGTCGCCCGCGCGGCGAGGATATTATGGCCGCCTGTGGTCAGCTGAAATCGGCGACCGAACGCGCGCGCAAATCCCGCGCTGCCATCGCCGCCGAGGTTGCAAATAACGCCTGACATCAGGGTGTCAGACCCTTTCCCAAAAGGACATTGCGATGAAGATCAAGCTGAACGCCGTCGAGTTTGACGTTCTGCCCGTGCCGCGCCAGCTGCGTGCCGCACTGCTGCAGCAGCCCTCGATTCGGCCCGGTATCCTGCGCGAGGTGTATGTGCACACCCGCGCCGAGGGGGGCAAAACCATCGGCCCGACCAGCCCGCAAGGCGGAGTGATGCTGCCGAACGGCCTCAGCTTCTTTGTGCCCAAGGCCGGCAGCGCCGACGCCCCCGAAATCGCCGAGGGCCCGTCGAAAAAGATGTCCGAGCGTTTCATAGAGGCCGTTGGCGCGCGCGATATGCGCGAGTTGCAGGACGCCGTCCACCGCCTGTTCGGGGCCAGCCAACGCGCCCTGCCCATCAACGATTTCGCGGCGCTGAACCCTGTTGCCGACTGGCGCTTGCTGATGGGCACCGACTTTGCCGTGCTGCAACTGGTGAATGCGGCCCGCAACCTGTCGGCCTTCGTGATCGTTCCCGCGCAGGTCGGCTTTGTGGCGACCGTGACCGAGGAAGGCGAGGGCCTGCCCGAGGTGATGGCCACCAAGCCTGGCCTTTTGCAGAATCAACCCGGTTTCATCATTCCGCCCAGCACGCAGCCGGGCGAAAGTGCCCGCCGCATCGCGCTGGAACAGCGCGTGCGCGAGCTGGCCGCCGCGCTGGATGGCCGGACGCCTGCCGAACTTCCCGCCGATGACCCCCGCCAAAGCGAATCGCAGCGTCTTTCGGTTGAATGGGCCATGTTGTTCCCGCGCACCGGCGCACAGCGGCCCCAACAGCCTGCCGCGTCCGTACGTCGCGCCTGATTGCCTTGCCTGTTGGGCCGGACTAACACTTCGGCCCAAGACACCCCAAAGGAGAGAACCATGTCGAATGCCGCCCTTGAAGCCGCCATCGAGGCCGCTTGGGAAGACCGCGCCGCCCTGACCCCCGCCAGCCGTGGCGAAGCCGTCGATGCCATCGAGGCCACACTGGAGGCGCTGGACAAGGGCAAGCTGCGCGTGGCCGAACGTCAGGCCAGCGGCGAATGGCACGTGAACCAATGGGCGAAAAAGGCGGTTTTACTGGGCTTCCGCATCAAGGACATGGAAATCCACGCGGGCGGGCCGCAAGGCAGCACGTGGTGGGACAAGGTCGACAGCAAGTTCAAGGGCTGGGGCACCGAGGACTGGCAGCAGGCAGGCTTCCGCGCCGTGCCGAACTGCGTCGTGCGCCGTTCGGCTTATATCGCGCCCGGCGCGGTGCTGATGCCCAGCTTCGTCAACCTTGGCGCGTATGTCGATGAAGGCACCATGGTCGACACATGGGTGACCGTCGGCTCGTGCGCGCAGATCGGCAAGAACGTCCACCTGTCGGGCGGCGTAGGCATCGGCGGCGTGCTGGAGCCGATGCAGGCCGGCCCGACCATCATCGAGGACAACTGCTTCATCGGTGCGCGTTCGGAAATCGTCGAAGGTGTGGTCGTGCGCGAGGGATCGGTGATCTCGATGGGCGTTTTCATCGGTAAATCAACAAAGATCTTTAATCGCGAGACAGGAGAGGTTACCTTTGGGGAAGTTCCGCCTTATTCGGTGGTGGTATCTGGCTCGCTGCCCTCGAAGAATGGTGTGAACCTGTATTGTGCGGTGATCGTCAAGCAGGTCGATGCCAAGACGCGTTCGTCAACCGGCATCAACGAGCTTCTGCGCGACTAAGGGTTCTTGGGCCCGCACCGCACGCCAAAACCGGGCTATGCCCGCTAAATAAGGAGCTTGCGTATGGGACTGGGTATTCTTGGGAATATCATTATCGGTGGTCTGGCAGGCTGGTTCGCCAGCATGATCATGAAGGCCGATACAGGTATCATTCTGAACGTCATTCTTGGCATCGTTGGTGCGGTGCTGCTGAACGTCGTTCTGGCCGCTATGGGCATTTACGCCGCTGACGCGTGGATCCCGCAATTGATCGTTGGTCTGGTGGGTGCCTGCATCCTGATCGCCATCGGGCGCGCGGTTAAACGCTAGCAGGCGTTGCACGGGAAACATCGGGGCGGTACCGCAAGGTGCCGCCCCGTTTCTATGTGTGCCCCGCTTGCCGTGTCCGCTTGACATTGCGCGGGGCAGGCGACAGCTACGGCTCGCAACCGGCCCCCAAACGAAAGGCAACCCGATGTCTGACGAAAAGATCGAAAAGACCAAACGTCCCCAGCAAGTCTACACCCTGCTGGTCGAGGTTGGCCGCCACGAAGGCGACGGGTTGCCGGATGACGCCACGGGCGCGGCCTTGCTGTGCTACGCCAGCGGCGTAGACGAGGCTGAAGCCGTACGTGAAACGGTGGCGATCCTGAAGCAGGCTGACATGGCGCCGCTGGATGTCACTGGCTACGGCACGCTGGAAGACCGCCTTGCCGACGGCCCCGAAGTGTCCGACGACGAACGCGCGCTGATGGAGCGGGCCTTGGCGGAAAATAGCGTCGTCGTGGCGCAGGTCACCCCCTTCGCTGGCGACGATAAATGAAGGTCGATGCCGTCCAACTGACCGCCGATCTGATCCGCTGCCCCTCTGTCACCCCGAACGAGGGCGGGGCGCTGGTTCTGCTGGAGGGGCACCTGACTGCGGCAGGCTTCACCTGCGCCCGGGTTGACCGCGGCGGGATCAGCAATCTATTTGCCCGCTGGGGCCGCAAGGGCGCGAACCGGTCATTCGGTTTCAATGGGCATATTGACGTCGTGCCTGTGGGGGATCGCACGGCGTGGACGCATGATCCCTTCGGCGCCGAGGTTGTAGACGGTTATATGTATGGGCGCGGCGCGGTTGACATGAAGTCCGGTGTCGCGGCCTTTGTCGCGGCCGCGATTGATTTCGTGCAGACCACCCCGCCCGATGGGGCGGTAGTTCTGGCGCTGACCGGCGACGAGGAAGACGTGGCCGAAGATGGCACCCGCGCGCTGCTGGACTGGATGGCCGACACGGGCGAGACGATGGATGTCTGTTTGGTGGGCGAGCCGACCAGCCCAGAAGTGCTGGGCGATATGATGAAGATCGGGCGGCGCGGCTCGGTCACGGTCTGGTTTACGGTCGTGGGGCAGCAGGGGCACGCGGCCTATCCGCTGCGGGCGCTGAACCCGATGCCCGCCATTGCCCGCCTGATGGATCGGCTGTCGTCCCATGTGCTGGACACGGGGACGGCGCATTTCGATGCCTCGTCCTTGCAGGTGGTGACGATCGACACTGGCAACAGCGCGACGAATGTGATCCCCGGCCAAACGACGGCAACGGTGAATGTGCGCTTCAACGACACGCACACCGGCGCGGGGCTGGTGGATTGGATGCAGGCCGAAGCTGATAAGGTGGCGGCGGAATTCGGCGTGCAGGTCAGCCTGCGCAGCCGTATTTCGGGCGAGGCCTTTCTAACGCCCCCCGGCGCGCTGTCGGATATGGTGTCCCGCGCGGTTCAGGCCGAAACCGGCCTGACGCCCGTGCTGTCCACCAGTGGGGGCACCTCGGATGCGCGTTTCGTGAAATCGCATTGCCCTGTCGTGGAATTCGGCCTTGTGGGCAAGCGTATGCACGGGGTCGATGAACGGGTCGAGGTTGCCCAAATCGGCCAGTTGCAGGCAATTTACGCCCGCATTCTGGCCGATTATTTCGCGTGAAACCCTAGCGCAGCCGCTCTAGCAGGCTGCGCGAGGGGTAGCCGTCGGCTGTGATGCCGTTCGCGCTCTGATAGGCGCGGATGGCATTTTGGCTGTTGCTGCCCAAAATGCCGTCGGTGCCGCCGGTATTATAGCCCGCGCGGGTCAGGCGTTCTTGCAGCTGCACACGCTCGGCGCGGTTCAGGGGGGCTTCGCTGGGGAAGCTGGCTGCGATGCGCGGCCCGCCGCGCAGGCGGTCGGCCAAGTGACCGACGCCGATCACGTAGGAATCCGACGCGTTATAGCGCGAGATCACCGTGAAGTTGCGGAAGATCATGAAAGCAGGGCCGTTCGCGCCCGCGGGAACCAGAATCGAGGCCTCGCCCCCCGGCAGGTTGCCGTTCACCGCGCGCACGCCCAGCGACTGCCATTCCGACACGGGTCGGTTCTGGTTCTTGCCGGTCAGGCTGTAGTTGAACCCGCTGGGCAGGCGCACTTCCACGCCCCACGGTTGGCCGGTGACCCAGCCGTGCCGCGACAGATAGGCCGCGGTCGATGCCAGCGCGTCGGTCGGGTCGTCCGACCAGATATCGCGGCGACCATCGCCGCGGAAGTCGACGGCATATTCCAAGAAGGACGTCGGCATGAACTGCGTGTGGCCCATCGCGCCTGCCCAGCTGCCCAACATGTGTTCGGCATCGGTGTCATGTGCGTCGAGGATCTTCAGCGCCGCGATCAACTGGTTTTCGAAGAAGCTGGCTCGCCGCCCATCATAGGCCAGCGTCGACAGGGCCGAGATGATGCGGATGTCGCCGCGCCGTGCGCCGTAGTTCGATTCCATGCCCCAGACCGCGACCACGACGTGACGGTCGACGCCGTAGCGCGCCTCGATCTGCGACAGCAGGTTGGCGTGCTGCGCCAGCATCGCGCGGCCCGTCTCGACGCGCGCGTCCGATGCGGCGGTGGACAGGTAGTCGCCCAGGGATCGGGTGAATTCAGCTTGGCTGCGGTCGTTTTCAACCACGCGCGGCAGGTATTCTGCGGTGCGGAAGGCCGCGTCAAAGGTGCGGCCCGAAATTCCGGCGGCCAGTGCGCGCGCGCGGAACCCATTTTGCCACTGCAGATAGCCCGCGTTTGATTGCCCGTTCATCGACGAGGTTCCCGATTGTTGGTTCGGTGTGCTTTGGGCATAGGCCGCGCCAGCATAGCGCGAGGCATTCGTGGTGCCCCAGCCGCATCCCGTCAGTGCAAATGCACAGGCGCAAAACACGGCGCCGCGAAAGAAAATAGCCATAACTGCTCGCTTTACGTCGGTAGTGACGTTGTTGCCTGAAACACGGGCTTTTTTTGCCCTTATTACAGGCACCCTAACGCAGTTATGGCTTTTTTCATAGCCCTCGGCGAAGGCCGGGCCGCCTAGATCGAGATATTCGCCGCCCCGCCGTCCAGCATGATGTTCTGCCCGACGATGAAGCCGGCGTGCTGCGAACACAGGAAGGCACAGGTCGCGCCGAATTCCGCTGATGTGCCGTAGCGACCAGCCGGGATGCTGGCTTGGCGGCGGGTGGCGGCCTCCTCGATGGTGATGCCTTGGGTCGAGGCGACGCCTTTATCAAGGCTTGCTGCACGGTCGGTGGCGTGGATGCCGGGCAGCATATTGTTGATCGTCACGCCAAAACGCGCAACCTGCCGCGATGTGCCCGCCACAAACCCCGTCAAGCCGGTGCGCGCAGTGTTCGATAGGCCCAGTTCCGCAATAGGGGCGCGCACGGCCGAGGATGTGATATTTACCACGCGGCCCCAGCCCTTGGCGATCATATGTGGCAGCATGGCCTGCATCAGGGCGATGGGCGTCAGCATATTACCGTCCAGCGCCTTGATGAAATCGTCGCGCGTCCAGTTCGACCACGTGCCGGGGGGCGGGCCGCCCGCGTTGGTGACCAGAATGTCGACATGACCTGCCGCCTCCAGTACCTTGGCGCGGCCTTCTTCGGTGGTGATGTCGGCGGCCACGGTGGTGACGTTCACACCATAGGCGGCGCGGATGACCTCGGCGGTGTCCTCCAGCGCCTCGATCCCGCGCGCGTTCAGCACCAGATCAACGCCTGCAGCGGCCAGCGCCTCGGCGCAGCCACGGCCCAACCCCTTCGAGCTTGCGCCGATCAGCGCACGTTTGCCGCGAATACCCAGATCCATCTTTTCCCCCTAACTGCGTTTGCGGATGACTTTGCGTTTCTCTTTCTTGGCGGCCTTGGCCAGCTTGCCTTTGATCTTGCCGGGCATGCGGCGCACGCCTTTGCCACCGCCGCGCGGGCCGCGTGGCATGGTCTGGCCCTCGCGCTCGATCAGTTCCAGCGTGATGCCGCCGGTGACAGCTGCGGCCTCGGCCAAACGCACGGTGACGCGCTGGCCTAGTTCGAACACGATCCCGCTGTTGCCGCCCATCAGGGTCTGGCTGTCGCGGTCGTAGTGGAAGTATTCGTTGCCCAAACTGCGCACGGGCACCAGCCCGTCGGCGCCGGTTTCGTCCAATCGGACGAACAGCCCGAACTTGACGATGCCTGCAATGCGGCCCGTCATCTCGGCACCCACGTGCGATGACAAGAAGGCCGCCAGATAGCGGTCGGTCGTGTCGCGTTCCGCCATCATTGAACGGCGCTCGCTGGCCGAGATCATCTCGCCGGTCTGGTCCAGATCCTCGACATCGGTTTGCGACAGGCCGTCGCGTTTGACACCCGCGAAATGGTTGGCCGAAATCAGCGCGCGGTGCACGATCAGGTCGCTATAGCGGCGGATGGGCGAGGTGAAATGTGCGTAATTGCGCAGCGCCAGCCCGAAGTGGCCAAAGTTCTGCGCGCTGTAATAGGCCTGCGTCATGCTGCGCAGCGTGGCCATATTTATCACCTCGGCCTGATCGGACCCTGCTGCTTGCGACAGCAAACGGTTCAGGTGACGGGTGTGCAGCACTTGGCCTTTGGCCAGTTGCAGCCCCGAAGCCTGAGCCATCTCGCGCAAGGCCTCCAGCTTTTCTGGGGCGGGCTCTTCGTGCACGCGAAACAGCAGCGGGGTTTTTTTCTTGGTCAGTTCCTCGGCGGCGGCGACGTTGGCCAACACCATGAATTCTTCGATCAGCTTGTGCGCATCAAGGCGTTCCTTGAACGAAACCGAAGTCACCTTGCCCTCGTCCGACAGGATGATCTGGCGTTCGGGCAGGTCCAGCTCCAATGGCTGGCGGGCCTCGCGGGCGCGCAGCAGGGCATCATAGGCGGCGTAAAGCGGTTTTAGAACCGGTTCCAGCAGCGGGGCGGTGGCATCGTTCGGTTGGCCGTCGATGGCGTCCTGCACCTCGGCATACGACAGCGATGCGGCCGATTGCATGATCCCGCGGAAGAATTGATGGCCGGTTTTGTGGCCATTTGCGTCAATGGTCATGCGCACGGCCAGACAGGCGCGCGGCACATGCGCGTGCAGGCTGCACAGATCGCCCGATAGGCGGTCGGGCAGCATGGGCACGACGCGGTCGGGGAAATAGGTCGAGTTGCCGCGCTTGCGCGCCTCGCGGTCCAGCGCCGATCCGGGGGTGACGTAGTGGGCCACATCAGCGATGGCGACCCACAGGATGAAGCCGCCCTCGACATCGGGGTCGGCTTGGGCCAGCACCGCGTCATCGCGGTCGCGCGCATCGGGCGGGTCGATGGTGACCAGCGGCAGGTCGGTCAGGTCGGTGCGGCCATCCAGTGCAGTGACGGGCTGGGCGGCGTCAGCCTCGGCCATCGCGGCATCGGGGAAGTGGTCGGGGATGCCATGCTGGCGAATCGCGATCAGGCTAACGGCACGGGGCGCAGAAGGGTCGCCCAGACGCGCCACGATGCGGGCCTTGGGCAGACCAAGGCGACCTTTAGGGCCGGCTTGTTCGGCCTCGACCAATTCACCATCCAGCGCGCCGCCGGACAGGCCGGGGTTCACGACCCATTGGTTGTGAACGGCCTTGTCGACAGGCAGAATGCGGCCACCTTCGCTGTCTTGGCGGTAGATGCCCAAGATGCGCAGCGGATTGGTGCCGATGCGGCGAATGCTGCGGGCGGTGTAGGCGTAATCTTCATCCTGCACGGCGGTCAGCTTGGCCAGCAGACGCTCGCCCGTGGCGACGGCGGGGTCGCCCGGCTGCACGATCAGCAAAATACGCGGCGGCGCCTCGGCCCCGTTCCACTCCAGCGGGCGCAGGAAGATGTCGCCGTCGCCATCGGCCTCTAGCACCTGCACGACGGAAATCGGCGGTAGCTTGTCGGATTCGCGGTAACTGCGGGCACGCTTTTGCAAATGCCCTTCGTCCTCAAGTTCGCGCAGAATGCGCTTGAGGTCGATACGGGCGGCGCCCTTGATGCCGAAGGCCTTGGCAATGTCGCGTTTGGCCGTAAGTGTGGGGTTGTCTGCGATCCATTGTAGGATCGCTTCGCGCGATGGGATCTGGTTCATAGCCAGCCGTTAGCACGGCTGGCGCGCGACGTCACAGGCTATCTGCGAATTCGCGGATGACACCTTCATAGACATGTCGCTTGAAAGGCACGATTTCGGGCACAAGGTCCGTGATCGCGGCCCATTTCCATTCCGAAAACTCGGGGTGGTCGGTGGCGATATTGATGTCGGCATCGGTGCCGTGAAAGCGCAGCAGAACCCAAGTCTGGATTTGCCCGCGATACTTGCCACCCCACGCGACGCCCAACAGCTCGGGCGGCAGCTCGTAGGTATAGGTCCCGGTGCTGATGCGTTCTAGCGTGACTTTATCGGCGGTGACGCCGGTTTCTTCCCACAGCTCGCGCAGGCCAGCGGTTTTGGCATCCTCGCCGGGGTCGATGCCACCTTGGGGCATCTGCCAGGCGGGGCCAGGGGTGTCGATGCGGCGCCCGACAAAGGCGCGCCCCGCGTCATTCACCAGCATGACACCCACACAGGGGCGATAGGGCAGATCGCTCATTCTGCAGCCTTCACGTTCATGGCCGACAGGCCGGTGAGAATGTCGATCGCATAGGCCATCTGGTAGTCTTGCTGGCGCAGCGCGGCGGTTGCCTCGGCGCGGGCGCGCTGTTCTTCCAGATGCTGGCGTTCGTCGTCTGTCAGGCTGTCGTTGTTCAGCGATCCGCGCAGGCTGGCCTCGGTGCGCAGGGCGCCGTTTGGCGTTTCAGCCTCGTCGGTGCGGGGCTGCGGCTGTTCCACGATAATGTCGGGCGACACGCCCACGGCCTGAATCGACCGCCCCGAGGGCGTGTAATAGCGGGCGGTGGTCAGGCGCATGGCGGCCTCACCCTCCAGCGGCATCAAGGTTTGGACCGAGCCTTTGCCGAAGCTTTGGGTGCCGACCACGATGGCGCGGCCGTGGTCTTGCAGCGCGCCCGCCACGATTTCCGACGCCGAGGCCGAGCCGCCGTTGATCAGCACCACAAGGGGCTTGCCCTCGATCAGATCGCCGGGGGTGGCGTTGTAGCGCTCGGACTGGGCCGGATCGCGCCCACGGGTCGAGACTATCTCGCCCGAATCAAGGAATGCGTCGGCGACGTAGATCGCTTGGTTCAGTAGGCCGCCGGGGTTGTTGCGCAGGTCGATCACCACGCCGTCGACATTGTCGATGCCGCCTGCGGCCTCGATCTGTTCGGCAAGGCCGCTGGCCATATTGTCATAGGTCTGATCGCTGAAGGTGGTCAGGCGCAGTACCACGGAATTCCCCTCGGTGCGGGCGCGGGCGGCGGTCAGGCGGATGGTATCGCGCACCAGCGCGACATCAAACGTGTCGCTGCTGCCTTCGCGGGCGATGGTCAGCGTCACTTCCGACCCGACGGGGCCGCGCATCAGTTCGACCGCATCATCCAGCACAAGACCCATGGTGCTTTGGCCATCGACGGCGGTGATGAAATCGCCTGCTTGCAGGCCCGCCGCCTCGGCGGGGGTGCCATCCATGGGCGAGACGACCTTGACCCAGCCGTCTTCTTGCGTGACCTCCAACCCGAGGCCACCGAACGCGCCGCGCGTTTGAACGCGCATATCGGCGGCCGCATCGGCCGACAGATAGCTGGAATGCGGGTCGAGCGAGGTCAGCATCCCATTGATCGCCGCTTCGATCAGCTGTTTTTCATCAACCTCTTCGACGTAATTCGCGCGGATCCGCTCAAGGATCGTGCCGAACAGGTCCAGCTGTTCGTACAGCGTCTGGCTGTCTTCCTGCTGCGCCATCAGGGGCGCGGCGAACTGGGTCGTGACCAAAAGCCCGAGGGCCGTGCCGCCCAGTGCAGAAACCAGGTACTTCTTCATCGTCTATATCCTTGCTGCGGGGATGCCTGCGCCCAGATCGTCATTCATTGTTGGCCCAACGCGAACCAAGCCGCCGGATCTACGGCAGATTGCCCTTCGCGGACCTCAAGATAAAGGGTTTCCGACAGGTTTTGTGCATTGCCTTGGTTTGCCTGCATCAAAAGCGCGTCACCATCGGGCGTAGATCCGCCCATTAGCCCGACGGGTGTGTCCTCGGGGATGATCTGCCCGACTGTGCCGAAGCCCTGATCCAGACCCGCCATGATGAACAGCACGTTCGGCGCGGGTTCCAAAATCACGACGACCCCCATGTCCAGCAAGGGGCCGACAAAGCGGATCGTGGCGGCGATGGGGCTGGTGACCATGGCTTGCGGGCGGGTGGCGATCACAAGGCCGGGGCGGCGGGTGCCTGCGGCGTCTTCTTCGTTGAAGCGGCGCAGGATTTCGCCGGTTACCGGCAGGGCAAGGCGGCCCATGCGGTTCCAGGCGTCGGTGTCCATCTCGGCGATCTCGCTGTCGATGGTCTGCGCCAGCCCCGAGGCAAAGGCCCCCAAAGTTTCCGACGACGACAGCAGCAGCGACATCGCAACGGGGTCTTCGGTAAAGCGCAGCGGCAGGTCGGTGCGGTTGGACAACGCCTGCGACAGCTCCTCGCGGGCGCTTTGGGCGCCTTGTAGGCCTTGTTCCAGCGTAGTGGCGGCGCTGTTTTGCAACACCTCCAGATCCTGCAGCTCTTGCAGTTGGGCGCGCAGGGTTGCGGCCTCGGCATCCAGCGCGGGGGCGATGTCGGCCATCAGTATGCCGGCGCGCAGGGTGCCGACGGGGCCGCTGGGGTGCAGCATGTGCAGCTGGGGCGGGGTGCGTTCCATCATCTGCATCGTGGCCAGCAGACTGCCGATTTCACCCGCGCGGGCGTTGAACGTGGTCATCAACGTGGATTTGCGGATCGCGACCCGCCGCAGCCCGTCGCGCAGGGCGTTCAGGCCGTTTTCATAGGCGTGCAGCGTCTCGGTCAGGGCGGCGATGCGGTCTTCGGCGCTGCTGGCATTGGCAAGGCGCGCGGATGCAGCCTCGAGGGCGCTTGCCGCGGCACGCGCCCCGTCAGCCGTGCTTTGCGGGGCGTCCTGCGCCGCGACTGGCAGGGCGAGTGTCACCGCAAGGGCGACGATTTTCGCAAAGTGCTTCATCGTTGGATCAGGCTGTGCCCCGTCATTTCGGGCGGTTGCGGCAGGCCCATCAGATCCAGCAGGGTTGGGGCGACGTCGGCCAAGCGGCCTGTGCGCAGGGTGGCACCCGCAGGCCCGCCGATCAGGGCGACCGGCACCAGATTGACTGTATGGGCCGTGTGCGGCCCGCCTGTGACGGGGTCGATCATCTGTTCCGCATTGCCATGATCGGCGGTCAGCAGCATCGCACCGCCTGCCTTTTCCAGCGCGGCCAGCACGCGCCCCAGACCACGATCCACCGCCTCGAGCGCTTTGATCGTGGCGGGTAGGCTGCCGGTGTGGCCGACCATGTCGGGGTTGGCGTAGTTGGTGACGATTAGGTCGTATCCCTTTTCAATCGCGGCCACGAAAGCGTCGGTCACGGCATCGGCGGACATCTCGGGCTGCAAATCATACGTGGCCACCTTGGGCGAGGGCGGCATGTGGCGGTCTTCGCCCGCGTAGGGCGTTTCCACCCCGCCGTTCAGGAAGAAGGTGACATGAGGGTATTTCTCGGTCTCGGCCAGCCGGAACTGGGTCAGACCTTGGGCGGCCACCCATTCGCCCAGCGTATTGACCAAATTGCGCTTGGGAAAAACGGTGTTGAACCACGTGCTGTGGCGCTCGGAATACTCGACCATCCCCAGCAGCGCGGCCAGCGGCGGCAGGGGGCCACGGTCGAATGCCGCAAAGGCGGGGTCGCCGAAGCAGGCCAAAATCTCGCGCGCGCGGTCGGCACGGAAGTTCAGGCAGAACAGCCCGTCGCCTGCCTGCATGCCGGCGTAATCGCCGATGATGGTGGCGGGGACAAATTCATCCATCACGCCAGCCGCGTGGCTTTGGGTGATGGCGGTGACTGCATCTGGCGCGGTGTGGGCGGCTTTGGCGTGGGCGATGGCCTGATAGGCGGTCTCGACCCGTTCCCACCGATTGTCGCGGTCTAGCGCGTAATAGCGGCCGATCACGGTGCCTACCCGCGCGCTCGCGGGCAGCGCGGCGGTCAGGGTGGCGAAATAGGCGGGGGCCGAATCGGGCGCGACGTCGCGCCCGTCGCTGATCGCGTGCAGCACGACCGGAACACCGGCAGCGGCGATGATCTTGGCGGCCGCCAGAACGTGGTTAATATGCCCGTGCACACCCCCGTCCGATATAACGCCCAGCAGGTGCGCCGTTCCGCCGCTGGTCTGCAGGGCGGTGATAAAATCGCGCAGGGCGGCGTTGTCGGCCAGCGCGCCCGTTTCAATCGCCAAGTCGATCTGCCCCAGATCCATCGCCACTACGCGGCCTGCACCGATATTGGTATGGCCGACTTCGGAATTGCCCATTTGGCCGGTGGGCAGGCCCACGTCGGGGCCGAATGTAACCAGCGTGGCGGTAGGGCAGGTCGCCATGACGCGGTTGAAATGCGGCACGTTTGCCTGCGTGGGGGCGTTTCCGGTGGGGCCATTGCCGATTCCCCAGCCATCGAGGATGCACAAAACAACAGGTTTGGGGCTGGTCATCGGGCTTTCCTTTGCGGCTTAGGGGGCGGTTCGCGTCGCGCCCGGCACCCACAGGATGTCGGCTGCGCCATCATCGTTCGCGATGCGCGCGGCGTTGAACACCCAGTCGGACAGGCGGTTCAGGTATTTGACGGCTTCGGGGTTCACGTCTTGAGTGTCCAGCCACAGCTGGCTTGCCAAACGTTCGGCGCGGCGCACCACCGTGCGGGCCAGATGCAGATGGGCGGCCAAGGGGCTGCCCCCGGGCAGAATGAAGCTGCGCAAGGGGGCAAGGCGGGCGGTCATCGCGTCGATTTCCGCTTCCAGTCGCGCGACTTGGGGCGCGATCATGCGCAAGACGGGGTAGGGGGCGTCGGCATCGCGGGTCATCTGCGGGCGCGACAAATCTGCCCCCAGATCGAACATTTCGTTCTGGATCATGGCGATAGCCCGCGCCATATCGCCCGCCGCATGCAAGGCGGCAAGGCCCAAGGTGGCGTTCGCTTCGTCTACGGTGCCATAGGCCTGAACGCGCAGGTCGTGCTTTGCGCAGCGCGTGCCATCGGACAGCGCTGTTGTGCCGTCATCGCCCGTGCGCGTGTAGATGCGGTTCAGAACTACCACTTGATGCCGATGCTGAACAAATAGGCGAAGAACAGCACGACCGACAGCGCCTGCAGCCCGACGCGCCAGCGCATCAGGCGGTTTGCGTTGCGGCGATAAAACTCGCCGCTTTTTGCGAACGACCCCATCCCCAGAATAAGCACACCTAACGTGGCCAGCATCGCAAGGCACACAGGACAAACAGGAAATTCGAAAGCATTGGTGTTCCTTCCGCCAGCAGGTCTTGGTCTGTTTAGCGCTTTGTGCGGCCCTGTGCCATAGCGTGCTTTGCCCGCGGCTGGCATGAACCTGCGCGCGTGCCGGTGAATTCGGCGTGATCTGGCGGCTTCACAAGGCGCGGCGAGGCGGCTAGACCTGTGCCATGACCGATACCCCCGATGATTTGCCCCCGAACCCGCAAGAGCTGACCGAGACCCTGCGCCGTGCCATTGGCGATCGGTATCTGACGTATGCTCTCTCGACCATTATGCACCGCGCGCTGCCCGACGCGCGCGACGGGCTGAAGCCGGTGCATCGGCGCATCCTGTATGCGATGCGGGAATTGCGCCTCGCCTCGGGCGGGGGGTTCCGCAAATCGGCCAAGATTGCGGGCGACGTGATGGGGAACTTCCACCCCCACGGCGATGCGGCGATCTATGATGCGATGGCGCGTTTGGCGCAGGACTTCAACGTCCGCTACCCGCTGGTCGACGGGCAGGGCAACTTCGGCAACATCGACGGCGACAGCCCCGCCGCCAGCCGCTACACCGAAGCGCGCATGACCGCCGCCGCCGAGGCGCTGCTGTTGGGGCTGGACGAGGATGCGGTCGATTACCGCGCGAACTATGACGGCACGCAGGAAGAACCTGTCGTGTTGCCCGCCGCGTTCCCGAACCTGCTGGCCAACGGCGCATCCGGTATCGCGGTGGGGATGGCGACCAACATTCCGCCCCATAATCTGGACGAGGTGATCGCCGCCTGCCTGCACCTTATCCGCGCCCCTAGCGCCGATGACGATTCGCTGCTGGCGTTCATTCCCGGCCCCGACTTTCCGACCGGCGGCGTGATTGTCGAAGACCCCGAAAACATCCGCCAAGCCTACCGCACCGGCCGCGGCGCTTTCCGCCTGCGCGCCAAGTGGGAGGTTGAGGATCTGGGCCGTGGTGGCTGGCAGATCATCGTCACGGAAATTCCCTATCAGGTGCAGAAATCCAAGCTGATCGAGCGTCTGGCCGAGCTGATCGCCGTGAAGAAAGTGCCTGCGCTGGCCGATGTGCGTGATGAGAGCGCCGAGGATGTCCGCATCGTGCTGGAGCCGCGCGCCCGCACGATCGAGCCCGAGATGCTGATGGGCATGCTGTTCAAGAACTCGGAACTGGAAGTCCGGTTCAATATGAACATGAACGTGCTGATCGATGGGGTCACGCCCAAGGTTTGTTCGCTGAAAGACGTGTTGCGCGCGTTTTTGGACCACCGCCGTGAGGTGCTGCAGCGCCGCACCACGCACCGTTTGGAAAAGATCGACCACCGGCTGGAGGTGCTGCAGGGCTTCATCACGGCCTATCTGAACCTCGACCGCGTCATCGACATTATCCGCTATGATGACGACCCCAAAGCAGCCCTGCGTGTCGAGGACTGGAGCCGCAAAACCGCGCGCGCGTTGGACGAGAAAACCTATGTCTCGCCGCTGACGCTGCCCGCTGCGACAGATGGCCTCAGCGAAGTGCAGGTCGAGGCGATCTTGAACATGCGCCTGCGCAGCTTGCGTCGCCTTGAAGAGATCGAGCTGGTGAACGAGCGCGACGCCTTGCAAGCCGAGCGCGCCGGTTTGCATGCGCTGATGGGCGACGAAAAACTGCAGTGGACGCGCATCGCCGACGAGTTGAAGGACGTGCGCAGGCAGTTCGGCAAGACCAGCAAAGGGGGCGCGCGCCGCACTGCCTTTGGCGAGGGCACCGAGGTCGCCGATGTGCCGCTGGAGGCTATGATCGAGCGCGAACCGATTACCGTGATCTGTTCGGAGATGGGCTGGATTCGCGCCATGAAGGGCCACATTCCTGCCGATCAGGAGCTGAAGTTCAAGGACGGCGACAAAGGGCGTTTCGTCTTCCACGCCGAGACGACAGACCGCCTGTTGGTATTCGCGTCGACCGGTCGTTTCTATACCGTCGTCGCCGCGAACCTGCCCGGCGGGCGGGGTATGGGCGAGCCGCTGCGCCTGATGGTCGATTTGCCAAACGATGCGCAAATCGTTGATATCCTTATCCATCGTCCCGGTCAGAAACTGATCGTCGCATCCAGCGCGGGCGACGGGTTCATCGTGAACGAAGATGACGTGATGGCCCAGACACGTGCGGGCAAGCAGGTTCTGAACCTGCCCGAAGGGGCGACCGCGCTGATCTGCAAACCTGTCACCGGCGATCATGTGGCGGTCGTCGGCGATAACCGCAAGATGCTGGTTTTCCCGCTGGACGAGCTGCCCGAAATGGCGCGTGGCAAGGGCGTGAAGCTGCAGAAGTTCAAAGACGGCGGACTGTCCGATTTGATCACGCTGGTGCTGGCCGACGGCCTGTCGTGGAAGGAAACCGGCGGGCGCACACGGTCGGAACCCGACCTGACGGAATGGCTGGCCAAACGGGCGACGACGGGGCGCATGGCCCCGCGCGGTTTCCCGCGTGATAACCGTTTCAATTGATGTCACTGGCATGACGTTGCGCAAATGCGGCAAGCGGGCACCTTCGGGCCTGCTTGCCCTTTGGGCGTCTTGATTTAGCTGCCCGAAAAACATATGTCGCGCCCGAAGTGAATCAGGGCCGGCTGGCCTTGGCGCACCCGTCTGGGGGGCTTCCGCCCCGATGCTAGCACCAGGAGAGGCCATCATGGCAAAGGCAAAGTTTGAACGTAACAAGCCGCACGTTAACATTGGCACGATTGGCCACGTTGACCACGGCAAGACGACTCTGACGGCAGCGATCACCAAGTACTTTGGTGAGTTCCGCGCTTACGACCAAATTGACGGTGCGCCGGAAGAGCGTGCACGCGGGATCACGATCTCGACGGCTCACGTTGAGTACGAGACCGAAGCGCGTCACTATGCGCACGTCGACTGCCCCGGCCACGCCGACTACGTGAAGAACATGATCACGGGTGCAGCGCAGATGGACGGCGCTATTCTGGTTTGTGCTGCGTCGGACGGCCCGATGCCGCAAACGCGCGAGCACATCCTGCTGGGCCGCCAAGTGGGTATTCCCTACATGGTGTGCTACATGAACAAGGTTGACCTTGTCGACGACGCCGAGCTGATCGAGCTGGTCGAGATGGAAATCCGCGAACTGTTCTCGTCGTACGAATACCCTGGCGATGACATTCCTGTCATCCAAGGTTCGGCTTACCAAGCGCTGATCGGCGAGCGTAAAGACATCGGTGAAGATTCGATCCGCGCGCTGATGGCCGCTGTCGATTCGTACATCCCGACGCCTGCACGTGCTGTTGACCAGCCGTTCCTGATGCCGATCGAAGACGTTTTCTCGATCTCGGGTCGTGGTACTGTTGTGACCGGCCGTGTTGAGCGTGGCGTGATCAACGTTGGCGACGAAGTCGAAATCGTCGGCATCCGCGACACGAAGAAGTCGGTTTGCACGGGCGTTGAAATGTTCCGCAAGCTGCTGGACCGCGGAGAGGCTGGCGACAACATCGGCGCGCTGCTGCGCGGCGTTGACCGTGACGGCGTTGAGCGTGGCCAAGTTCTGGTCAAGCCCGGTTCGGTTACCCCGCACACCGAATTTGAAGCTGAAGCCTATATCCTGACCAAGGAAGAAGGCGGCCGTCACACGCCGTTCTTTGCGAACTACCGTCCGCAATTCTACTTCCGCACCACCGACGTGACCGGCACGGTTGAACTGCCTGCTGGCACCGAAATGGTGATGCCGGGCGACAACCTGAAGTTCAACGTCACGCTGATCGCCCCGATCGCCATGGAAGAGAAGCTCCGCTTCGCTATCCGCGAAGGCGGCCGCACCGTCGGCGCTGGCGTCGTCGCTAAAATCATCAAGTAAGTTCGGGCAACCGAAATGCTTGGAAGGGCCGTCCGCTTGGGCGGCCCTTTTCCTTTACGGCAACCCTGCCGAAACGCAGCAACGCCCCTTGCGCAATCGCGAATTTCCGATTAATCGGGGCGGGTCTAGGGGTATAGCTCAGTTGGTAGAGCGACGGTCTCCAAAACCGTAGGTCGCGGGTTCAAGCCCTGCTGCCCCTGCCATTTTCAAAAACATTGCCGCAAAAAAGCCGCCCCGAAGGGCGGCTGAAGTGTTTTATGTGCCGCCCCGGTTGAGTAGGGCGGCGTTTACCTTAGGCCAGCATGTCGCGGACCATCGGGATAACCTTGGTGCCGAACAGCTCGATCCCACGGGTCTGGGTGCTGAACAGCTGCGGGCCGGCGCTGTATTTCAGCGTGAAGCGATCCAGATCCAGCGTCTTCAGGTTGCCGGCGATCTTGCGTGCGACCGTTTCGGGGCCGCCGACATACAGCGAGCCGTGGCTGATTTCACGCAGGAAGTCTTCTTTCTTCAGGGGCGGCCAGCCACGCTCGCGCCCGATCAGCACGTGCATCTTTTGGTAGCCCTCGAAGTATTCCTCCTGCGCCTCGGCATCGGTCGGGCCGACGTGGCCTGGCGAATGCATGCCTACGGGCTGGGGCTTGGTGCCGAACTGTTCATGCGCGCGCTTGTACAGGTCGACATAAGGTTTGAACCGGCTGGCTGCGCCGCCGATGACGGCCAGCAGCATCGGCATATTGTACGATGCAGTCCGAACGACTGATTCGGGGCTGCCGCCAACGCCGATCCACGTCTTGATGGGCGCTTCGGGGCGCGGGTAGACGGTGACCTTCTTTAGCTCGGGGCGGATGGTGCCCTTCCAGCTGACCTTTTCCTCTTTCAGCAGTTGGGCCAGCAGGTCCAGCTTTTCACTGAACAGCTTGTCGTAATCGGCCATGTCGAACCCAAAAAGCGGGAAGGATTCGGTGAACGACCCGCGCCCGACGATCATTTCGGCGCGCCCGTTCGACAGCGCCTGCACGGTCGCGAAACGCTCGTAAACGCGGATGGGGTCATCGGACGACAGGACAGTCACCGCGGACGCCAGCTTGATCTTGTCGGTTTTGACGGCGATGGCCGCAAGCACAGGCTCGATTGCCGAGACAGCGAAGTCGGCGCGGTGGTGTTCGCCCACGCCAAAGACGTCGACGCCGACCTGTTCGGCTAAAACGCCCTCTTCCACCAACTCGCGCAGCACTTGTCCGTGCGAGGCCAGTTTGCCGTTTTGCAGCCGTGTGACATCGCCGAACGTATCGAGGCCGAATTCAATGTTCTTTGTCATTCCCGTATCCTGTTGTCTGGGCCGCAACGAACCTGCGGCGAGCGTTGGACGTTACCTAGGGCCAGCGGCGCAGCAGGGAAAGACGCACCAGTGCACAGCCAGTGTTCGCTGGTGCGGGTTAGCGGCGTCTGAAGCGTGCCTCTTGCCGCCGTGCGCGCAATTTGTGCGTCACTATCCGCATTTGCTTGCGCCACCATCCAGTAAACCCTTTGACCTGCAAGGATTTGCGCTGCCCTTTGTGCGCAATCTCGCTGTCGGCACCCGTCGCCTCGACCAGGCGTGGCATCACGGCGGCACCTGTGCCGGTGCGCGAAATCAGGTCTTTCAGGTAGACATCCCACGGCGCAAAGATGGGCGTGGCACCTGCAAGTGTCGCGGCAGCGCCGGATTTGGTGTAGGCGATCGCCGCCGTGCCGACCGAGAAGTCGTGCGCGGCGTAGACATCGTGCTGCCCCGCCCGCCCGATCTTGGTGCAGTGCTTTAGCGATTTGGGGTTCAGGTGCAGCAACTGCCATTCGGGAAACCCCTGCGAGAGCAGGTGCAAAATGTCCTGCATGCTTTGGATGAAGTCGGGCTTCAGCAATACGTCGTCTTCAAAGATCACCGCAATATCCGCGTCGCTTTGGCTAAAGCGCGTCAGCGCCTCGATGTGCGACAGGCTGCAGGCGACCTCGGCCCCCAGCAAGGGGCGGGCATAGAACGACAGCGCGCCGTGGGCGTCGTACTGGGGGAAGGTGTCGGCCCCGCGCTTGCGCCCATCGGTCGCCGAGACGCGCTCGAACGCAATGCCCTGTGCGTGGAATCGTGCGCCGACGGTATCCAGCCGTGCTGTGTTGTCGTCCAGATTGATCAGGTAGCAGGCTATCTTCATGTCGTCTCGCGCGGGTGGGTCAGATTTACATTCCTACTATAGCGCGACAGGGTGCTTGAACAATCGGACTATCGCGGCTATTGAACCCGCCAATCCTGCGAACCTCGGTTCAGCAATTGAAGGTAATGCCATGGCCCGCACCAACCCGATCCAGTTCGTCCAGCAGGTTCGCGCCGAAGTCGGCAAGATCACGTGGCCGACCCGCCGCGAAGTGACCGTGACGACGCTGATGGTCGTTGCCATCGCAGCGATCGCCGCCTTGTTCTTCTCGGTGGTCGATGTGGCGATCCGCTTTGTGCTGGATATCATTCTGAACTACTTCCGCGGCTAAGCCCCTGGTAAGCCTATGGCGCGGCAGGGCTTGATCCTGCCCGTCCCCCAAGGTAAGAGCGCCAAAACCCTGTCTGGCGTGCTGCGAATCAGTTGCGCGCCGATTATTCTTTTCAGGCGGGGCCTAATGTAACGGGGTATAGCCCCAAAGACTGACGAGGTTCTGGACAGATGGCGAAGCGTTGGTATTCGGTTTCGGTTCTTTCGAACTTCGAAAAGAAAATCGCCGAAACGATCCGCACCAAGGTTATCGAACAGGGTCTGGAAGACCAGATCGACGAGGTTCTGGTTCCGACCGAGGAAGTGATCGAAGTGCGCCGTGGTAAAAAAGTGACGAGCGAGCGTCGCTTCATGCCCGGTTACGTGCTGGTTCACATGGAAATGTCCGACAAGGGCTACCACCTGATTTCCTCGATCAACCGCGTGACGGGGTTCTTGGGCCCGCAAGGCCGCCCGATGCCGATGCGCGATGCGGAAGTGAATGCGATCTTGAACCGTGTGCAAGACGTGGCCGAGGCCCCGCGCACGATCATCCATTTCGAGGTGGGCGAGAAGGTCAAGGTCAACGACGGCCCGTTCGAAGGTTTCGACGGCTCGGTCGAGGAAGTCGACAACGACGCACAGCGCCTGAAGGTCACCGTTTCGATCTTTGGCCGTGCAACGCCGGTCGAATTGGAATTCACCCAAGTCCAAAAACAGGGCTAAGGGTGCGGCCGCCCCACGTGGGCGGTTCGTGGGAGAGGGCGGTGCCGCGGCATCCAATCCGACCACGCAACTGAGAGCCGGCCGGGACGCGTCCCATCGCCGGAGTTGGAGTAGGGCAGGGCAACCTGTCCGTGAAACCGAAGGAGGCCCCTATGGCCAAGAAAGTCATCGGTTCGCTGAAGCTGCAAGTTAAAGCAGGCCAAGCGAACCCGTCCCCGCCCGTCGGCCCCGCACTGGGTCAGCGCGGCATCAATATCATGGAATTCTGCAAGGCGTTCAACGCCAAGACTGCAGACATGGAGCCCGGCTCGCCCGTTCCGACCGTGATTACCTACTACCAAGACAAGTCGTTCACGATCGAGACCAAGTCCTCGCCCGCGTCGTTCTTCTTGAAGAAGGCTGCTGGTCTGAAGCCCGTCGGCAAGCGCAACCGTCCCAAAGGCTCGATGAAGCCGGGTAAGGAAGTTGCTGGTTCGGTGACGCTGGCTCAAGTCCGCGAAATCGCAGAAGCGAAATTCAAAGACCTGAACGCCGTCGACATCGAAGGCGCGATGCAAACCATCATCGGCTCGGCGAAGTCGATCGGTATCGAGGTGAAAGGCTAAATCATGGCTAAACTCGGTAAACGTACTGCCGCCGCTCGCGAAGCTTTTGCTGGCAAAGAAAACCTGGCCCTGAACGACGCCGTGTCGCTGGTGAAAACCAACGCCACCGCCAAGTTCGACGAGACCATCGAAGTTGCGCTGAACCTGGGCGTTGACCCGCGTTACGCCGACCAAATGGTTCGCGGTTCGGTCAACCTGCCGAACGGCACGGGTAAAACCGTCCGCGTCGCCGTGTTCGCCCGTGGCGACAAGGCTGACCAAGCCAAGGCTGCTGGTGCTGACATCGTCGGCGCAGAAGACCTGATGGAAATCGTGCAATCGGGCAAGATCGACTTCGATCGCTGCATTGCTACCCCGGACATGATGCCGATCGTCGGCCGTCTGGGTAAAATCCTGGGCCCGCGTAACCTGATGCCGAACCCCAAGATCGGCACCGTGACGGTTGATGTCGCTGAAGCTGTTGCTGCAGCCAAGGGCGGTCAAGTGACCTTCAAAGTCGAAAAAGCTGGTGTGATTCACGCAGGCGTTGGCAAGGCTTCGTTCGGCGCCGAGCAGCTGGCCGAAAACATTGCCGCTTTCGTTGACGCTGTTGTGAAAGCCAAGCCGACGGGCGCCAAAGGCACCTATCTGAAGAAAGTCTCGCTTTCTTCGACGATGGGCCCCGGTGTTTCGGTTGACGTTTCGACCGCAACGGGTAACTAAGGCGACTTAGCGAATCTCCCGACTCACTTCGGTGGGGCGGGATGGCGGGGCGGCGAAAGCCGCCTTGTCCTGTCCGAGACGGAGGGCCGGGGGAAACCCCGATAAGACCTTCCCGAGATGGGAAACGAGAACATCGATTTCCGTTCGTGCCACGCGGCACCAGCGGGCGGTCATGGCCTCGGGACCCTGAAATTGGACCCGAACGGCCCTGCTTCGGTGGGGTCAAATTGAGCCGGGGGAAACCCCAAACTTGGAGTGAAACTGTGGATAGAGCACAAAAAGAGTCTCTGGTCGAAGAACTCGGCCAAATCTTTGAACGCTCTGGCGTCGTAGTGGTTGCCCGCTACGAAGGCATGACGGTTGCACAAATGCAGGACCTGCGCGCGAAAATGCGTGAAGTAGGCGGGTCCGTTCGCGTTGCCAAGAACAAGCTCGCCAAGATCGCCCTGCAAGGTAAGCCCTGCGAAAGCATTGCTGACTACCTGACGGGCATGACCGTTATCTCCTATTCCGAAGACCCCGTGGCAGCTGCCAAGGTCGTCGACGCATATGCCAAGACCAACGAAAAGCTGGTCATCCTTGGCGGTGCGATGGGTGATAGCGCTCTGGATCCTGCCGGCGTCAAGGCCGTCGCCCAACTGCCCTCGCGCGAAGAGCTTATCGCTCAGGTCGTGTCGTGCATTGGTGCGCCCGCCTCGAACATCGCTGGTGCGATCGGCGCGCCTGCTTCGAACATCGCAAGCATTCTCTCGACCATCGAAGAGAAAGCTGCATAAGCAAACCCGATGTCCTGCGGGTCTTGAACGGCCCGACGTTGGAACACATCTTATACGAACGGAAAGCATAAAATGGCTGATCTGAAAAAACTCGCCGAAGAAATCGTCGCCCTGACGCTTCTGCAAGCTCAAGAGCTGAAGCAAATCCTGAAGGACGAATACGGCATCGAGCCCGCCGCTGGTGGCGCTGTTGTCATGGCTGGCCCGGCTGCTTCGGCCGAAGCCGCTGAAGAAAAGACCGAATTCGACGTCGTCCTGAAGGACGCCGGCGCGAACAAGATCAACGTGATCAAAGAAGTTCGCGGCATCACCGGTCTGGGCCTGAAAGAAGCTAAAGACCTGGTCGAAGCTGGCGGTAAAGTCAAAGAAGGCGTTGCTAAGGCTGAAGCTGAAGAAATCAAGAAGAAGCTGGAAGAAGCTGGCGCCAAGGTCGAACTGGCCTAATTCGGTGTCAGAAGCCCTACTGGCTTCTTGAAAATCAGGCTGGGCCCGCCACTGTTGCGGGCCCAGCTTGACCTGTCTTGGAGGGTGGTTCTACCATTGCGGCATGAACCACCACCCTGGGCAGGTTCCATAGGTCGGGAGGCAACCCTTGGGACGGTTGCCGTGAATAGACCTGAACCCCCATTTCTCCATGGGCGCGCGCCGATGCCCGACGGCACGCCTCCCCAGAGATCGAAAGGTGACGACGCACATGGCTCAGTCCTTCCTTGGCCAGAAACGCCTGCGCAAATCCTACGGTAAAATCCGTGAAGTTCTGGAAATGCCGAACCTCATCGAGGTTCAGAAATCTTCGTACGACCTGTTCCTGAAGTCGGGTGATGCCGACAAGCCGCTGGACGGCGAGGGGATTCAAGGCGTTTTCCAGTCGGTTTTCCCGATCAAGGATTTCAATGATACGGCTATCCTCGAGTTCGTCAAATACGAGCTGGAAAAGCCCAAATACGACGTTGAAGAATGCCAAGCCCGTGACATGACCTATTCGGCCCAGCTGAAGGTCACGCTGAGGTTGATCGTGTTCGATATCAGCGAAGACACGGGCATGCGCTCGGTCAAAGACATCAAAGAACAAGATGTCTACATGGGCGACATGCCCCTGATGACGCAAAACGGCACCTTCGTGGTGAACGGTACCGAACGCGTTATCGTCAGCCAGATGCACCGTAGCCCGGGCGTGTTCTTTGACCACGACAAGGGTAAGACGCACAGCTCGGGCAAGTTGCTGTTCGCCTGCCGCATCATCCCGTACCGCGGCTCGTGGCTGGACTTTGAATTCGACGCCAAAGACCTAGTGTTCGCGCGTATCGACCGCCGCCGCAAGCTGCCGGTGACGACGCTGCTCTATGCCCTCGGCATGGATCAGGAAGGCATCATGGATGCCTATTACGACACCGTCGAATACCGTTTGGACAGCAAGGCTAAGGGCTGGATCACCAAGTTCTTCCCCGATCGCGTGCGCGGTACCCGCCCGACCTACGATCTGGTCGACGCCGCTTCGGGCGAAGTGATTCTGGAAGCTGGTGAAAAAGCCACCCCGCGCATGGTCAAGAAGTGGATCGACGAGGGTAAGGTTACCGAGCTGCTGGTACCGTTCGACCACATTCTGGGCAAGTTCGTCGCCAAGGATATCATCAACGAAGACAACGGCGCGATCTATGTCGAAGCCGGTGACGAGTTGTTGCTGGAGCGGAACCGTGATGGCGACATCACCGGTGGTTCGCTGCAAGATCTGCTGGACGCAGGCTTCACCACGCTGCCGGTGCTGGACATCGACAACGTGAACGTGGGTGCCTACATCCGCAATACCATGGCTGCCGACAAGAACATGGGCCGCGAAGGCGCGCTGATGGATATCTATCGCGTCATGCGCCCCGGCGAGCCGCCGACCGTCGAATCGGCGTCGGATCTGTTCGACACGCTGTTCTTTGATAGCGAGCGTTACGACCTGTCGGCCGTTGGCCGCGTGAAGATGAACATGCGCCTTGATCTGGATGTGGCCGATACCGTCCGCACCCTCCGCAAGGAAGACATCATCTCGTGCATCAAGGCCTTGGTCGAACTGCGTGACGGCAAGGGCGAGATCGACGATATTGACCACCTTGGCAACCGCCGCGTCCGTTCGGTCGGCGAGCTGATGGAAAACCAATACCGCGTCGGTCTGCTGCGTATGGAGCGCGCGATCAAAGAACGCATGTCTTCGGGCAGCCCCGCGATCGACACGGCCATGCCGCAAGACCTGATCAACGCCAAGCCCGCAGCGGCTGCGGTGCGTGAATTCTTCGGCTCGTCGCAGCTGTCGCAGTTCATGGACCAAACCAACCCGCTTTCGGAAGTGACGCACAAGCGTCGTCTGTCGGCACTGGGGCCGGGCGGTCTGACGCGCGAACGCGCGGGCTTCGAAGTCCGCGACGTGCACCCGACTCACTATGGCCGGATGTGCCCGATTGAAACGCCCGAAGGGCCGAACATCGGTCTGATCAACTCGCTGGCCACCTACGCCCGCGTGAACAAGTACGGCTTTATCGAAACCCCCTACCGCAAGGTTGTGGACGGCAAAGTCACCGACGACGTGCAATACATGTCGGCGACCGAAGAAATGCGCCACACGATCGCGCAGGCTAACGCCCATCTGGACGCCGAAGGCCGCTTCGTCGAAGAGCTGGTCGATACCCGCCAAGCCGGTGACTACACGCTGGCCACCCGCGAAACCGTTGATCTGATCGACGTCTCGCCCAAGCAATTGGTCTCGGTCGCCGCCTCGCTGATCCCGTTCCTCGAGAACGACGACGCGAACCGCGCACTGATGGGGTCGAACATGCAACGTCAGGCCGTGCCGCTGCTGCGTGCAGAAGCACCGCTGATCGGCACCGGTATCGAGGGCGTTGTTGCCCGCGATTCGGGCGCTGCGATCATGGCGCGCCGCACGGGTGTGGTTGACCAAGTCGACGCGCAGCGTGTGGTGATCCGTGCGACGGAAGACCTGTCGCTGGGCGATGCCGGCGTGGACATCTACCGTCTGCGCAAGTTCCAACGCTCGAACCAAGACACCTGCATCAACCAGCGTCCGCTGGTGAAGGTGGGTGATCTGGTTGGCAAGGGCGAAGTGATTGCCGATGGCCCCTCGACCGAAATGGGCGAGCTGGCACTGGGCAAAAACATCGTCGTCGCGTTCATGCCGTGGAACGGCTACAACTACGAAGACTCGATCCTGATCTCGGAACGTATCGTTTCGGAAGACGTCTATACCTCGATCCACATCGAGGAATTTGAAGTCGCCGCACGTGATACGAAGCTGGGGCCGGAAGAAATCACCCGCGACATCCCGAACGTCGGTGAAGAAGCGCTGCGTAACCTCGACGAGGCTGGCATCGTTTACATCGGCGCACACGTTGGCCCGGGCGACATTCTGGTCGGCAAGATCACCCCGAAGGGCGAAAGCCCGATGACGCCGGAAGAAAAACTTCTGCGCGCCATCTTCGGTGAAAAGGCCTCGGACGTGCGTGACACCAGCCTGCGTCTGCCCCCGGGCAACTACGGCACCATCGTCGAAGTGCGCGTGTTCAACCGTCACGGCGTCGATAAGGACGAACGTGCCCTGCAGATCGAGCGGGAAGAGATCGAAAGCCTGTCGCGCGACCGCGATGACGAGCTGGCGATTCTGGACCGCAACATCTACGCGCGTCTGAAGCAAGTCTTGCTGGGCAAGATTGCGGTCAAGGGCCCGAAGGGCTTCAAGGCAAACACCCAGGTGACCGAAGAGGTTCTGGGCGAATTCAGCCGTGGCCAATGGTGGCAACTGGCCGTTGAGGACGAAGACGATGCAAAGATCGTCGAAGCCCTGAACGAGCAGTACGAAAGCCAGAAGAAGCAGCTGGACGCACGGTTCGAAGACAAGGTCGAGAAAGTCCGTCGCGGTGACGATCTGCCTCCGGGTGTGATGAAGATGGTCAAAGTGTTCGTCGCGGTGAAGCGCAAGCTGCAGCCGGGCGACAAGATGGCCGGTCGTCACGGCAACAAGGGCGTGATTTCGCGCGTTGTGCCTGCCGAAGACATGCCGTTCCTGGCTGACGGGACACCGGTCGACTTCTGTCTGAACCCGCTGGGCGTGCCTTCGCGCATGAACGTCGGTCAGATCCTTGAAACCCACATGGGTTGGGCCTCGCGCGCGCTGGGGATCCAGATCGACGAAGCCCTGAAGGGCTACCGTCGTTCGGGCGATCTGACGCCTGTGAAGGAAGCTGTCCGCTTTGCTTACGGCGACGAAGTCTACGCCGAAGGGTTCGAGACCGCTGACGAGGCGATCTTCCTGGAACGCGCCCAAAACGCGACCCGCGGTGTGCCGATTGCAACGCCCGTCTTCGACGGTGCGAAGGAAGCGGACATCAACGACGCGCTGGCACGTGCAGGTTTCGACACGTCGGGCCAATCGGTTCTGTTCGATGGCCGCACGGGTGAACAATTCGCCCGTAAGGTTACCGTCGGCGTCAAGTACATGCTGAAGCTGCACCACCTTGTTGACGACAAGATTCACGCCCGTTCGACCGGTCCGTACTCGCTTGTGACCCAGCAGCCGCTGGGTGGTAAGGCGCAGTTCGGTGGCCAGCGCTTCGGGGAAATGGAAGTTTGGGCACTGGAAGCTTACGGCGCCGCCTACACCTTGCAGGAAATGCTGACGGTGAAGTCGGATGACGTGGCAGGCCGGACCAAGGTCTATGAATCGATCGTCAAGGGCGAGGACAATTTCGAAGCGGGCGTGCCCGAATCGTTCAACGTCCTTGTCAAGGAAGTACGCGGCCTCGGCCTGAATATGGAACTCCTGGATGCGGAGGATGAGGGCTAAGGGGGCTTGCCCCCTTTCACCCTTCCCCCGCGCCCTCATTCAAGGAATGTGAAATGAACCAGGAACTGACCAACAACCCGTTCAACCCGCTGACCCCGGCGAAGGCGTTCGACGAGATTAAGGTCTCGCTTGCCTCGCCCGAGCGGATCTTGTCGTGGTCGTATGGCGAGATCAAAAAGCCCGAGACCATCAACTACCGCACGTTCAAACCCGAACGTGACGGCTTGTTCTGCGCGCGCATTTTTGGCCCGATCAAGGACTACGAATGCCTGTGCGGCAAGTACAAGCGCATGAAGTACAAAGGCGTCGTCTGTGAAAAGTGCGGCGTTGAAGTTACCCTGCAAAAAGTTCGCCGCGAGCGTATGGGGCACATCGAGCTGGCCGCACCCGTCGCGCACATCTGGTTCCTGAAGTCGCTGCCCAGCCGCATCGGCCTGGTGCTGGATATGACGCTGCGCGATCTGGAACGCGTGCTGTACTTTGAAAACTACGTCGTGATCGAACCCGGTCTGACCGACCTGTCCTACGGCCAGCTGCTGACCGAAGAACAGTTCATGGACGCGCAAGACCAATACGGTCTCGACTCGTTCACGGCCAACATCGGTGCCGAAGCGATCCGCGAACTGCTGGCCGCTATCGACCTTGAGGCGCTGGCTGAAGAACTGCGCGCCGAGCTGAAGGAAGCTACCGGCGAGCTGAAGCCCAAGAAGATCATCAAGCGTTTGAAGATCGTCGAATCGTTCGTCGAGTCGGGTAACCGTCCCGAATGGATGATCATGACCGTGATTCCGGTCATTCCGCCGGAACTGCGTCCGCTGGTTCCGCTGGATGGCGGCCGCTTTGCGACCTCGGATCTGAACGATCTGTACCGCCGCGTGATCAACCGTAACAACCGTCTGAAGCGTCTGATCGAACTGCGCGCGCCCGACATCATCGTCCGCAACGAAAAGCGGATGCTGCAAGAGTCGGTCGATGCCCTGTTCGACAACGGTCGTCGTGGCCGCGTCATCACCGGTGCGAACCGTCGCCCGCTGAAGTCGCTGTCGGACATGCTGAAGGGTAAGCAAGGTCGCTTCCGTCAGAACCTGCTGGGTAAACGCGTCGACTTCTCGGGCCGTTCGGTTATCGTGACCGGCCCCGAGCTGAAGCTGCACCAGTGCGGTCTGCCGAAAAAGATGGCGCTTGAGCTGTTCAAGCCGTTCATCTACTCGCGCCTTGAAGCCAAGGGCCTGTCGAGCACGGTCAAGCAAGCCAAGAAGCTGGTCGAGAAAGAGCGTCCCGAAGTTTGGGATATTCTGGACGAAGTCATCCGCGAACACCCCGTGTTCCTGAACCGTGCGCCGACGCTGCACCGTTTGGGAATTCAGGCGTTCGAACCGATGCTGATCGAGGGTAAAGCCATCCAGCTGCACCCGCTGGTTTGTTCGGCATTCAACGCCGACTTCGACGGTGACCAGATGGCTGTTCACGTGCCGCTTTCGCTGGAAGCCCAGCTGGAAGCCCGCGTGCTGATGATGTCGACGAACAACGTCCTGTCGCCCGCCAACGGCGCGCCGATCATCGTCCCGTCGCAAGATATGGTGCTGGGCCTCTACTACACGACCATCATGCGCGAAGGCATGTTGGGCGAGGGGATGTCGTTCACTTCGGTCGACGAAGTCGAGCTGGCGCTGGCTGCCGGTCAAGTGCACCTGCACGCCAAGATCACGGCCCGCATCCCGCAGATCGACGCCGAAGGGAACGAGGTTATCACCCGTTTCGAGACTACCCCCGGCCGTCTGCGTCTGGGCTCGCTGCTGCCGAAGAACAACAAGGCACCGTTCGAGCTGGTCAACCGCCTGCTGCGGAAGAAAGACGTGCAGAACGTCATCGATACCGTCTACCGCTATTGCGGCCAGAAAGAATCGGTGATCTTCTGTGACCAGATCATGGGTGCAGGCTTCAAAGAAGCCTTCCGCGCAGGGATCTCGTTCGGCAAGGATGACATGGTCATTCCCGACACCAAATGGACGCTGGTCGAGGAGACCCGCGATCAGGTGAAGGACTTCGAACAACAGTACATGGACGGCCTGATTACGCAGGGCGAGAAGTACAACAAGGTTGTCGATGCCTGGTCGAAGTGTAACGACCGCGTCACGAACGCCATGATGGATACCATTTCGGCCCCCCACTTCGACGCCACCGGTGCCGAGGAAGAGCCGAACTCGGTCTACATGATGGCTCACTCGGGTGCGCGTGGTTCGGTCACGCAGATGAAGCAGCTGGGCGGCATGCGCGGCCTGATGGCCAAGCCTTCGGGCGAGATTATCGAAACGCCGATTATCTCGAACTTTAAAGAAGGCCTGACCGTGCTTGAGTACTTCAACTCGACCCACGGTGCCCGTAAGGGTCTGTCGGATACCGCACTGAAGACGGCAAACTCGGGTTACCTGACCCGTCGTCTGGTGGACGTCGCACAGGACTGCATCATCCGTATCGATGATTGCGGCACCGACCGTGCAATCACCGCCACTGCAGCCGTCAACGACGGTGAAGTCATCGCATCGCTGGGCGAGCGCGTTCTTGGCCGTGTTTCGGCCGATGACGTGCTGCGTCCGGGCACCGATGAGGTGATCGTCCGCGCTGGCGAGCTGATCGACGAGCGTAAGGCCGACATGATCGAGACGGCACATGTCAACAAGATGCGTATTCGCAGCCCGCTGACCTGTGACGCCGACGATGGCATCTGTGCCAAGTGCTACGGCCGCGATCTGGCCCGTGGTACGCTGGTGAACATCGGTGAAGCTGTTGGCATTATCGCCGCGCAGTCGATTGGTGAACCCGGTACCCAGCTGACGATGCGGACGTTCCACATCGGCGGCGTGGCTATGGGTGGCCAAAAGTCGTTCCTGGAAGCCGGTCAGGCTGGTCGCATCGAATTCCGCGATGCCCAACTGATCGAGAACACGCAGGGCGAGCAAATCGTTATGGGCCGTAACATGATCCTCGCGATCATGGACGAAACCGGCGAAGAGCGCGCGCAGCATAAGGTCGGTTACGGCTCAAAGGTGTTCGTGAAGGACGGGCAAGAGATCGCCCGTGGCGACAAGCTGTTCGAATGGGACCCCTATACTCTGCCGATCATCGCCGAAAAGTCGGGTACGATCCGTCTGACAGACCTGGTTGCCGGCCTCTCGCTGCGCGAAGAGACCGACGAAGCAACTGGTATGACCCAGCGTATCGTTTCGGACTGGCGTTCGGTGCCGCGCGGCAGCGACCTGAAGCCCGAAATCTTTGTGATGGACGGCGAAGGCAACCCGATGCGCAACGATGCGGGTCACCCGGTCTCGTACCAGATGTCGGTCGACGCGATTTTGTCGGTGGAAGACGGTCAGGTCATCTCGGCTGGTGACGTTGTCGCGCGTATCCCGCGCGAAGGCGCCAAGACCAAGGACATTACCGGTGGTCTGCCGCGCGTGGCCGAACTGTTCGAAGCCCGTCGCCCGAAAGATCACGCCATCATCGCGGAAATCGATGGTTACGTGCGCTTTGGCAAGGACTACAAGAACAAGCGTCGCGTCGCGATCGAGCCGGTGGACGAAGCTGCCGAGCGCGTGGAATACATGCTGCCGAAGGGCAAGCACATCCCCGTGCAAGAAGGCGACTTCATCCGTCGTGGCGACTACATCATGGACGGCAACCCCGCGCCGCATGACATCCTGGCCATCCTGGGTGTCGAGGCGTTGGCTGACTACATGATCAACGAGGTGCAAGAGGTCTATCGTCTGCAAGGCGTGAAGATCAACGACAAGCACATCGAGGTCATCGTCCGTCAGATGCTGCAGAAGTGGGAGATCTCGGATTCGGGTGACACCACGCTGCTGAAGGGTGAAACGGTCGACAAGATCGAGTTCGACGAAGCTAATGACAAGGCGATGGCCCGAGGCGGCCGTCCGGCGCAAGGCGAGCCGATCCTCCTCGGCATCACCAAGGCCAGCCTGCAAACGCGTTCGTTCATCTCGGCTGCATCGTTCCAAGAAACGACGCGCGTGCTGACCGAGGCCGCCGTTCAAGGCAAGCGCGACAAGCTGGTCGGGCTGAAGGAAAACGTCATCGTCGGCCGTCTGATCCCGGCTGGTACGGGTGGTGCGACATCGCGTATCCGCCGTATCGCCGCAGACCGCGACAATGCCGTGATCTCGGAACGCCGCGACGAGGCCGAGGCCGCCGTTGCGCTGGTCGCCCCGACGCTGAACAGCGAAGACTAAGTCAAAGGCCCCCCGGGAAACCGGGGGGCTTTTTCCGTCATGCGCCAACAATCCCCGCTTATGCTTGCCGTCACCTGCGTGTGCCGCTTCTCGTATCTGGGCGAGGGGGGCTTTCAGGTTGCGCATGAAACCCAAGCCGATCGTGCTGCGTTTTTGTACGATCGCAAACGACTGATGCATCGCTTTGCATGGTTCGAACACGTGACCCTGCCCGCGATCCGCAACCAGACCGACCCCGATTTCACATTTTTGGTGGTGACCGGTGACAGCCTGCCCGACTGGGCCATGGCCCGGCTGCAGGCACTGCTGGACGACATTCCGCAGGCGCGGATCATCGCTATGCCGCCGATGCGCCACCGCGACGCCTGCCAGCAGGCAATGGCGATGCTGCCGCCGGTGGCCGATGCTACCCACTACGCGCTGATGCGGCTCGATGACGACGATGCCGTCGCCCTCGATATGGTCGCGCGGCTGCGGTGGGATTTTGGCAGCGGGCTACGTCAGCTTTGGGCGCGTGAGCGGCTGCTGGCGCTTGATTACCCACGCGGCGTTTTGCTGGATCAGGGCGCCGATGATACCATTCAGCTCGATCCGCGCATTCTGCCGCTGGCGACGGCTGCGCTTGCCGTGGTCGTCGGCCCGGCGCGGCGCGCCGATCTGTTCCAGTTCGCCCATTACAAGCTGCATGGGCGGATGACCGTCGTCAGCCTGCAGGACGAGGCGATGTTCGTGCGCGGCGTGCACGGGCAAAACGATTCGAACGCCAGCCAGCAGCGCGGCCAGCCTTGGGATGTCGAAGACCTCGATTTGGCGGAATTGCTGCGCGATCGTTTCGCCATCGACGTTCCGGCCCTTGTGGCCGCTTTGCGCGCAGCTTCAGCACTTTAGCGGCAGGCGGGCAAAGGCGGGCAGGGGGCCGCGCCAGCGGTTGACACCTGCGGCGACTCTGCCTATAGAACCGCCTGAACCTAAGGGCGCAGTGTGCCCTGTGGGGACACATAGGGATAGTCTAAGGTCATGATGCGGGCTGGCAAAGCCCCCATCCTCTGCGAGACCCACCGCATTGTTCTGCAGGTTGCGTGAACATTGCGGGTTTTTTGTGCTTTGCGGATGTCGCAAGGCATCCATCGAAACCGCGGACCTTCGGGGCCGCATACAATTGTTAGGAAGCGGGGAACACAGCCCAATGCCAACGATCCAACAGCTGATCCGCAAACCGCGGCAGCCGAAAGTGACAAAGTCGAAGTCGCAGCACCTGGAAGGGTGCCCGCAAAAGCGTGGTGTTTGCACCCGCGTTTACACGACGACTCCGAAGAAGCCGAACTCGGCTATGCGTAAGGTCGCCAAAGTGCGCCTGACCAACAGCTTCGAGGTCATCAGCTACATTCCTGGTGAAAGCCACAACCTGCAAGAGCACTCGGTCGTGCTGATCCGTGGCGGCCGCGTCAAGGACTTGCCCGGTGTGCGTTACCACATCCTGCGCGGCGTTTTGGATACCCAAGGCGTCAAGAACCGTAAGCAACGCCGTTCGAAGTACGGCGCCAAGCGTCCGAAGTGAGGTTGAGCCATGTCGCGTCGTCACGCAGCTGAAAAGCGCGAAGTTCTGCCTGATGCCAAATACGGCGATCGGGTTGTTTCGAAGTTCATGAACAACCTGATGGTCGACGGCAAGAAGTCGGTCGCCGAACGCATCGTCTACAACGCATTCGAACGCGTTGAAGGCCGTGCCAAGAAGGCCCCCGTGGAAGTGTTCCACGAAGCCCTCGACAACATCAAACCCTCCGTCGAAGTGCGTTCGCGCCGCGTCGGTGGTGCTACGTACCAAGTTCCGGTTGAAGTGCGCCCCGAGCGTCGCGAAGCCCTGGCGATCCGTTGGTTGATCGATGCGTCGAAAAAGCGCAACGAAAACACCATGGAAGAGCGTCTGGCCGGCGAGCTGATGGATGCCATGAACAACCGCGGCGCTGCTGTTAAGAAGCGTGAAGACACCCATAAGATGGCCGATGCCAACAAGGCATTCAGCCACTACCGCTGGTAAGGAAGTCTATCCATGGCACGCGATTATCCGCTGAACCTCTACCGCAACTTCGGGATTATGGCGCACATCGACGCGGGTAAAACCACGACGACCGAGCGCATCCTGTACTACACCGGCAAGTCCCATAAGATCGGCGAAGTCCACGACGGCGCCGCGACCATGGACTGGATGGAGCAGGAGCAAGAGCGGGGTATCACCATTACCTCGGCTGCGACGACGACGTTCTGGGAACAGACCTACAACGGTACCGACCCGATTTCGCCGAAGCACCGCTTCAACATCATCGACACCCCCGGACACGTTGACTTCACCATTGAAGTCGAACGTTCGTTGGCTGTTCTTGATGGTGCTGTTGCCCTGCTCGACGCCAACGCCGGTGTCGAACCCCAGACCGAAACGGTCTGGCGTCAGGCTGACCGCTACAAGGTGCCGCGCATCGTGTTCGTCAACAAGATGGACAAGATCGGCGCCGACTTCCAGAAGTGTCTGGACATGATCAAGGACCGCACTGGCGCCACCCCGGCCCCCGTTGCTTTCCCGATCGGTGCAGAAGACAAGCTGGAAGGCATCGTCGACCTGATCACCATGGAAGAGTGGGTGTACCAAGGCGAAGACCTTGGTGCGAGCTGGATTCACCAGCCCATCCGCACTGAGCTGAAAGAAGAAGCTGAAACCCGTCGCGCCACGCTGGTCGAACTGGCTGTTGAGATGGACGACGCTGCGATGGAAGCTTACCTGGAAGGTACCGAGCCTTCGAACGAAGAGCTGCGCAAGCTGATCCGCAAGGGTACGCTGAAGATGGCTTTCGTTCCGGTTCTGGCCGGTTCGGCATTCAAGAACAAGGGCGTTCAGCCCCTGCTCAACGCCGTGATCGACTACCTGCCTTCGCCGCTCGACGTGCCCGCCTACATGGGCTTCGCACCCGGCGACGAAACCGAAGAGCGTAACATCGCCCGTTCGGCCGACGATAGCCAACCGTTCTCGTCGCTGGCGTTCAAGATCATGAACGACCCCTTTGTGGGCTCGCTGACGTTCACCCGCATCTACTCGGGCGTTCTGAAGAAGGGCGATCAGCTCATCAACTCGACCAAAGGCAAGCGCGAGCGTGTCGGCCGTATGATGATGATGCACGCGATCAACCGCGAAGAAATCGACGAAGCGTATGCTGGCGACATCATCGCGCTGGCTGGTCTGAAAGAAACCACCACCGGTGACACCCTGTGTGACCCGGCAAACCCGGTGGTTCTGGAAACCATGACCTTCCCCGAGCCGGTGATCGAGATCGCTGTCGAGCCCAAGTCGAAGGCCGACCAAGAAAAGATGGGCCTGGCCCTGCAACGCTTGGCTGCCGAAGACCCGTCCTTCCGCGTCGAAACCGACCTCGAGTCGGGCCAGACCATCATGAAGGGCATGGGCGAGCTGCACCTCGACATCCTCGTCGACCGTATGCGTCGCGAGTTCAAGGTCGAGGCAAACATCGGTGCGCCGCAAGTGGCTTATCGCGAGACCATCTCGGGCCCGGCCGATATCGACTACACGCACAAGAAACAGACCGGTGGTACCGGCCAGTTCGCGCGCGTCAAGCTCGAGATCCGTCCGACCGAGCCGGGCGAGGGTTACTCGTTCGAATCGAAAATCGTTGGTGGTGCTGTTCCCAAAGAATACATCCCCGGCGTCGAAAAGGGTATCAAGTCGGTCATGGACTCGGGTCCGCTGGCAGGCTTCCCGGTTATCGACTTCAAGGTTGCTCTGGTTGACGGTGCTTTCCACGACGTCGACTCGTCGGTTCTGGCGTTCGAAATCGCAACCCGCGCAGCTATGCGTGACGGCCTGAAAAAGGCTGGCGCCAAGCTGCTCGAGCCGATCATGAAGGTCGAAGTGGTCACGCCGGACGAATACACCGGTTCGATCATCGGCGATCTGACCTCGCGTCGTGGTATGGTCCAAGGCCAAGATACCCGCGGCAATGCGAACGTGATCAACGCAATGGTCCCGCTGGCGAACATGTTCGGCTACATCAACAACCTGCGTTCGATGTCCTCGGGTCGCGCGCAGTTCACGATGCTGTTCGATCACTACGACGCAGTGCCGGAAAACATCTCGCAAGAGATCCAGAAGAAATACGCCTGATCAGGCGGGGCGGGCCGGTGACGGCCCGCCTGCTGACCCCATTGGAAATCGGCGCTTAGCCGCCTGACCAAATCTCTGAAGGAGCCATCATGGCAAAGGCAAAGTTTGAACGTAACAAGCCGCACGTTAACATTGGCACGATTGGCCACGTTGACCACGGCAAGACGACTCTGACGGCAGCGATCACCAAGTACTTTGGTGAGTTCCGCGCTTACGACCAAATTGACGGTGCGCCGGAAGAGCGTGCACGCGGGATCACGATCTCGACGGCTCACGTTGAGTACGAGACCGAAGCGCGTCACTATGCGCACGTCGACTGCCCCGGCCACGCCGACTACGTGAAGAACATGATCACGGGTGCAGCGCAGATGGACGGCGCTATTCTGGTTTGTGCTGCGTCGGACGGCCCGATGCCGCAAACGCGCGAGCACATCCTGCTGGGCCGCCAAGTGGGTATTCCCTACATGGTGTGCTACATGAACAAGGTTGACCTTGTCGACGACGCCGAGCTGATCGAGCTGGTCGAGATGGAAATCCGCGAACTGTTCTCGTCGTACGAATACCCTGGCGATGACATTCCTGTCATCCAAGGTTCGGCTTACCAAGCGCTGATCGGCGAGCGTAAAGACATCGGTGAAGATTCGATCCGCGCGCTGATGGCCGCTGTCGATTCGTACATCCCGACGCCTGCACGTGCTGTTGACCAGCCGTTCCTGATGCCGATCGAAGACGTTTTCTCGATCTCGGGTCGTGGTACTGTTGTGACCGGCCGTGTTGAGCGTGGCGTGATCAACGTTGGCGACGAAGTCGAAATCGTCGGCATCCGCGACACGAAGAAGTCGGTTTGCACGGGCGTTGAAATGTTCCGCAAGCTGCTGGACCGCGGAGAGGCTGGCGACAACATCGGCGCGCTGCTGCGCGGCGTTGACCGTGACGGCGTTGAGCGTGGCCAAGTTCTGGTCAAGCCCGGTTCGGTTACCCCGCACACCGAATTTGAAGCTGAAGCCTATATCCTGACCAAGGAAGAAGGCGGCCGTCACACGCCGTTCTTTGCGAACTACCGTCCGCAATTCTACTTCCGCACCACCGACGTGACCGGCACGGTTGAACTGCCTGCTGGCACCGAAATGGTGATGCCGGGCGACAACCTGAAGTTCAACGTCACGCTGATCGCCCCGATCGCCATGGAAGAGAAGCTCCGCTTCGCTATCCGCGAAGGCGGCCGCACCGTCGGCGCTGGCGTCGTCGCTAAAATCATCAAGTAATCGTCAGTTTCTGACGGTTTCTGGGTTCGCTCCGTAAAAGGGGCCTTGACAGGGCGGGAAAAACCCGCCCTGTGCGCTTACGAATTTAGGTTCGATGTGGCTGTGCAATCCCGCCCACTCACCTCTCAACCTTAAGCCGCGAAAGGCAATAAAATGGCCGCACAAAGCCAAACCATTCGCATCCGCCTCAAGGCGTTCGATTTCCGCGTGCTGGATGCCAGCACCGCCGAGATCGTTTCGACCGCGAAGCGTACGGGTGCCTCGGTCCGTGGACCGATCCCCCTTCCCAACAAAATCGAGAAGTTCACGGTTCTTCGTGGCCCGCACATCGACAAGAAGTCGCGCGACCAGTTCGAGATCCGTACGCACAAGCGTCTTCTGGACATCGTCGATCCGACCCCGCAAACCGTGGACGCGCTGATGAAGCTCGACCTCGCTGCTGGCGTTGACGTCGAGATCAAGGTCTGAGGAGGGTAGAAAATGACTGCTCTGCGTTCAGGCACTATCGCTAAAAAAATCGGCATGACCCGCCTGTTCCTCGAGGACGGCCGTCAGGTTCCGGTTACTGTTCTGCAACTCGATAACCTTCAGGTCGTCGCACAACGCACCGTCGAAAAGGATGGCTACACCGCCGTTCAGCTGGGCGCGGGTACTGCGAAAGCCAAGAACGTTTCGGCTCCGATGCGCGGCCACTTCGCTGCGGCCAAGGTCGAGCCCAAGCGCAAGGTTGCCGAATTCCGCGTCGCCGCCGAGAATCTGATTCCCGTTGGCGCCGAAATCATTGCTGATCACTACGTCTCGGGTCAATTCGTTGACATCTCGGGCACGTCGATCGGTAAAGGCTTTGCCGGTGTTATGAAGCGTCACAACTTCGGTGGTTTGCGCGCTTCGCACGGTGTGTCGGTTTCGCACCGTTCGCACGGTTCGGTTGGCCAATGTCAGGATCCGGGCCGCATCTTCAAAGGTAAGAAGATGGCTGGTCACATGGGTTCGGCCCGCGTCACTACCCAAAACCTGCAAGTCGTCCGCACCGATTCGGCCCGTGGCCTGATCATGGTGAAGGGCGCCGTCCCGGGTAGCAAGGGTGGCTGGGTCACCATCAAGGATGCCGTCAAGAAGAAGATGGCTGAGAACGTTCAGTTCCCGGCCGCTCTGCGCGAAACGGCTGTTGCCGTTGAAGGAGGCGAACAATGAAGATTGATGCAATCAATCTCGACGGCGGCGCCGCCGGTTCCGTCGAACTCAACGACGCGATCTTCGCACTAGAGCCGCGTGCAGACATTCTGCACCGTCTGGTTCGTTGGCAGCGTGCACGCGCCCAACAAGGGACCCACAAGGTTCTGGGCAAGTCGGAAGTCAGCTACTCGACCAAGAAGATCTACCGCCAAAAAGGTACCGGTGGCGCTCGTCACGGTTCCAAGAAGGCCCCGATCTTCCGTCACGGTGGCGTCTACAAAGGCCCGACCCCGCGTTCGCACGAGCATGACCTGACCAAGAAGTTCCGCGCTTTGGGTCTGAAGCACGCCCTGTCGGCTAAAGTCAAAGCAGGCGAGCTGGTCATCATCGAAGCTGCGACGATGGCCGAAGCCAAGACCGCACTGCTGGCAAAGCAAGTTGCGAATCTGGGCTGGAAGCGTGCGCTGGTGATCGACGGTGCTGCCGTTGATGAGGGCTTTGCCCGCGCCGCGCGCAACATCGCTAACCTGGATGTTCTGCCCACCATGGGCGCGAACGTCTACGACATCCTGCGCAGTGACACCCTGGTGCTCACCAAAGCAGCTGTCGAAGCTCTGGAGGCTCGTCTGAAATGACCGCCAAACCCGAACAGTACGATGTGATCCGCAAGCCGATCGTCACCGAAAAGGCAACTCTGGCGTCGGAATCGAACGCTGTTGTCTTCGAAGTTGCGATCGACGCGACCAAGCCGCAGATCAAGGGCGCTGTCGAAGCCCTCTTCGGTGTCAAGGTGAAGGCCGTGAACACGACCATCACCAAAGGCAAGGTCAAGCGTTTCCGCGGTGTCGTCGGCACCCGCAAGGACGTCAAAAAGGCTTATGTTACCCTGGTTGAGGGTAACACCATTGACGTTTCGACCGGTCTCTAATAGGGACTGCCCATTCTGCGGCCGGGATTCGTCCCGGCCGCAGCTTTTACGCCTAACGGGACCTTCGGGGCCCTTCACGTGTCGGGCTTGACCGCCCGCAAAGCAAACGGAAGACAGAAGCATGGCACTTAAGTCGTACAAACCGACGACGCCTGGCCAGCGTGGGCTGGTTCTGATCGACCGTTCGGAGCTTTGGAAAGGTCGCCCTGTCAAAACCCTTACCGAGGGTCTGACCAAGTCGGGTGGCCGGAACAATACCGGACGCGTCACGATGTGGCACAAAGGCGGTGGCGCAAAGCGCCTGTACCGCATTGTGGATTTCAAGCGTCGTAAGTTTGATGTTGCAGCAACCGTTGAGCGGATCGAATACGACCCGAACCGGACTGCGTTCATCGCGCTGATCAAATACGAAGATGGCGAACAAGCCTACATCCTGGCACCCCAGCGTTTGGCTGTGGGCGACCAAGTTGTTGCTGGCGCTAAAACCGACGTCAAACCCGGTAACGCAATGCCTTTCTCGGGCATGCCTATCGGTACGATCGTCCACAACGTCGAACTGAAAGCCGGCAAGGGCGGCCAATTGGCCCGCGCTGCAGGCACCTACGCTCAGTTCGTTGGTCGCGATGGCGGCTACGCTCAGATCCGCCTGTCCTCGGGCGAGCTGCGTCTGGTCCGTCAGGAATGCATGGCTACCGTTGGTGCCGTGTCGAACCCCGACAACTCGAACCAGAACCTGGGTAAAGCCGGTCGTAAGCGCCACATGGGCGTCCGTCCGACCGTTCGCGGTGTCTCGATGAACCCGATCGACCACCCGCACGGTGGTGGTGAAGGTCGCACCTCGGGTGGCCGTCACCCGGTTACCCCGTGGGGTAAGGGCACTAAGGGTACCCGCACCCGTAACAAGAACAAGGCGTCGTCGAAGCTTATCCTTCGTTCGCGTCACGCCAAGAAGGGACGCTAATCCATGGCTCGTTCTGTTTGGAAAGGCCCTTTTGTTGACGCTTACGTGCTGAAGAAAGCCGAAGCCGTGCGTCAATCCGGCCGTAACGAAGTGATCAAGATCTGGTCGCGCCGTTCGACGATCCTGCCGCAATTTGTCGGTCTGACGTTTGGCGTCTACAACGGGCATAAGCATATCCCCGTTGCCGTGACCGAAGAAATGATCGGCCAAAAATTTGGTGAATATTCGCCGACCCGTACCTATTACGGGCACGCTGCGGACAAAAAAGCGAAGCGGAAATAAGTCATGGGTAAGGCAGCTAATCCCCGCCGCGTGGCTGACAACGAAGCGATGGCGAAAGCCCGCATGCTTCGCACCAGCCCGCAAAAACTGAATCTCGTCGCCGGTCTGATCCGCGGCAAGAAGGTTGAGAAGGCTCTGACCGACTTGACCTTCTCGAAGAAGCGTATCGCGCAGGACGTCAAGAAGTGCCTGCAATCCGCGATTGCCAACGCCGAGAACAACCACAACCTGGACGTCGACAACCTGATCGTTGCCGAAGCCTTTGTTGGTAAGAACCTGGTGATGAAGCGCGGTCGTCCGCGTGCCCGTGGCCGCTTCGGTAAGATCATGAAGCCGTTCTCGGAAATCACTATCACGGTCCGTCAGGTCGAGGAGAAAGCCTAATGGGTAACAAGGTTAATCCCGTCGGCATGCGTCTCCAGGTCAACCGCACCTGGGACAGCCGTTGGTACGCCGATACCAAGGACTTCGGCAACCTCCTGCTGGAAGACCTGAAGATCAAAGATTTCGTCCGCACCGAGTGCAAACAGGCTGGTATCAGCCATGTTGTGATCGAGCGTCCGCACAAAAAGTGCCGCGTCACGATCCATGCCGCTCGTCCGGGTGTCATCATCGGTAAAAAGGGCGCAGACATCGAGACCCTTCGCAAGAAGCTCTCGGCTCTGACCGACTCGGAACTGCACCTCAACATCGTTGAAGTGCGCAAGCCCGAGCTGGACGCTGCCCTGGTTGGCGAATCCATCGCCCAGCAACTCGAGCGTCGCGTTTCGTTCCGTCGTGCCATGAAGCGCGCCGTGCAAAACGCAATGCGCATGGGTGCCCTCGGCATTCGTGTGAACGTTGCTGGTCGTTTGGGCGGCGCTGAAATCGCACGTACCGAATGGTACCGCGAAGGCCGCGTTCCGCTGCACACGCTGCGGGCCGACATCGATTACGCGCTCTCGGAAGCTCAGACCGCCTATGGTATCATCGGCATCAAGGTTTGGATCTTCAAGGGCGAGATCCTGGAACATGATCCGCAAGCGCACGACCGTCGCATCACCGAAGCGCAGGAATCTGCTGCTCCGCGTGGCGCCGGCAATCGCCGCGGCGATCGCTAAGGAGTAGAGCAGATGCTGCAACCGAAGCGTACTAAATTCCGTAAGCTCCACAAAGGCCGGATCCACGGCGAAGCGAAAGGCGGCTCGACGCTGGCTTTCGGTACCTTCGCCCTGAAGTCGACCGAGCCGGAGCGTGTGACAGCCCGTCAGATCGAAGCGGCCCGCCGCGCGATCACCCGTCACATGAAGCGTCAAGGCCGTGTATGGATCCGTATCTTCCCCGATACGCCCGTCACCGGTAAGCCCACCGAAGTCCGGATGGGTAAAGGTAAGGGTTCGATCGAATACTGGGCAGCCAAGGTTAAGCCTGGCCGCATCCTGTTCGAGATCGACGGCGTTGCCGAATCGGTCGCCCGCGAAGCACTGCGCCTTGGCGCGATGAAGCTTCCGGTCAAGACCCGCACCGTGATCCGCGAAGACTGGTAATCCGGTTTAAGCGTGTGAACAGGGGATCGCCGTCCAGAAATGGGCGGCGATTTCGCATTTATCGCCCGCCGTCCGCTATATGACGCAGCGCGAGTCTTTCGCCCTTGCGCCGCAGGGGTGGGGGTGCTAAGCGCAGCGGGTCGAATTCTAGACATACATAACCCACCAGACTCAGGGTCACCTTCAAAAGGGCCCTCTGGTGCAAGTAGAGGACATGGGAATGAAACCCCAAGAACTGCGCGACAAGACGCCCGAGCAACTTCGGGAAGATCTTACCGCTCTGAAGAAGGAAGCGTTTAACCTGCGCTTCCAACAGGCGACCGGCCAACTCGAGAATAGCGCCCGCATGCGTGCAGTCCGTCGTGACGTTGCGCGTGTGAACACTGTTCTGAACCAAAAAGCGGCTGCTGCCGCGTCGGAGGCTTGATAAATGCCTAAGCGTATTCTTCAGGGTGTCGTCACCTCGGACAAGAACGAGCAAACTGTGACCGTTCTGGTCGAACGTCGCTTCAAGCACCCGCTGCTTCAGAAGACCGTTCGTAAGTCGAAAAAGTACCGTGCGCACGATGAAGCCAACACCTTCAAGGTTGGTGACAGCGTTCGTATTCAGGAATGTGCGCCGAAGTCGAAGACTAAGCGCTGGGAAGTTGTCGTCGGCTAATGCTGGCGTTTGCGACCTATTAATCGAAACCCCGGGATAAGGCCTGACTGCAAGGCCCCCGTAAGGTCGGGAGAAACCACATGATCCAGATGCAGACCAACCTGGATGTTGCTGATAACTCCGGCGCTCGCCGAGTTCAGTGCATCAAGGTTCTGGGCGGTTCGCACCGCCGGTATGCTTCCGTGGGCGACATTATTGTCGTTTCCGTCAAGGAAGCTATTCCGCGTGGCCGCGTTAAGAAAGGTGATGTCCGCAAGGCCGTCGTCGTTCGCACCGCCAAGGAAGTCCGCCGCGAGGATGGCACTGCCATCCGCTTTGACCGCAACGCGGCTGTCATCCTCAACAACAACATGGAGCCCGTCGGCACCCGTATTTTCGGGCCGGTCGTGCGCGAGCTGCGCGCAAAGAACTTCATGAAAATCATCTCGCTTGCGCCGGAGGTGCTGTAATGGCTGCCAAACTGCGTAAAGGTGACAAGGTCGTCGTTCTGACGGGCAAGGATAAGGGCAAGACCGGCGAAATCGCCAGCGTCGATCCCCAAGCCGGCCGCGCCGTCGTCGAAGGCGTGAACGTCGCCATCCGCCACGTCAAACAAAGCCAGACCAACCAAGGTGGTCGTCAGCCCAAGGCTATGCCGCTGGACCTGTCGAACCTGGCGATCGTTGATGCCAACGGCAAAGCAACCCGCGTCGGCTTCCGTATCGAAGACGGCAAGAAGGTTCGCTTCGCCAAAACCACCGGGGAGGCTATCTAATGTTGGATAACGCTACCTATACCCCGCGTCTGAAGGCTGACTACATCGCACGCATCCGCGCTGCGCTGAAGGAAGAATTCGGCTACAAGAACGACATGCAGATCCCGCGTCTGGATAAAATCGTTCTGAACATCGGCTGCGGTGCAGAAGCTGTTCGTGATAGCAAAAAAGCCAAATCGGCTCAGGAAGACCTTTCGACCATCGCTGGTCAAAAGGCCGTCATCACCAAGGCCAAGAAGTCGATCGCCGGCTTCCGCGTCCGTGAAGAGATGCCCCTGGGCGCCAAGGTTACCCTGCGTGGTGACCGCATGTATGAGTTCCTTGATCGTCTGATCACCGTTGCAATGCCCCGTATCCGCGACTTCCGCGGCGTTTCGGGTAAAAGCTTCGATGGTCGTGGCAACTACGCCACCGGTCTGAAAGAGCACATCGTGTTCCCCGAGATCAACTTCGACAAAATCGATGAGAACTGGGGTATGGACATCGTGATCTGCACGACCGCGGCGAATGACGCGGAAGCAAAGGCGCTGTTGAAGCACTTCAACATGCCCTTCAACAGCTGATCGCGGCAGGAGAGAGATTTATGGCTAAGAAATCCATGGTCGAACGCGAACTGAAGCGCGAAAAGCTCGTCGCTCAGTATGCCGAAAAGCGCGCTGCGCTGAAGGCCGCTGCGAACGACAAGAACGCTTCCGTTGAAGAGCGTTTCAAGGCTTCGTTGAAGCTGGCCGAGCTGCCGCGTAACTCGTCGGCAACCCGTCTGCACAACCGTTGCCAACTCACCGGGCGTCCCCACGCCTACTACCGTAAGCTGAAGATCAGCCGGATCATGCTGCGCGAGCTTGGCTCGAACGGCGAGATCCCCGGCATGGTCAAGTCCAGCTGGTAAGGAGGGCGATCAATGAACGATCCTATCGGCGATATGCTGACCCGCATCCGCAACTCGCAAGCCCGTGGCCGCTCGACGGTTGTCACGCCCGCTTCGAAGCTGCGCGCTTGGGTTCTCGATGTCCTGCTCGACGAAGGCTACATCCGTGGCTACGAATCGGGTGTTGACGCGAACAATCAACCCACCTTTGAAATCGGCCTGAAGTACTACGAAGGCACCCCCGTGATCCGCGAAATCAAGCGCGTGTCCAAGCCGGGTCGTCGCGTGTACATGGGTGTGAAAGATCTGCCGTCCGTCCGTCAGGGCCTGGGCGTGTCGATCGTCTCCACTCCCAAGGGCGTCATGTCCGATGCACATGCACGTGCTGCCAACGTTGGCGGCGAAGTGCTGTGCACCGTATTCTAAGGGGGTCCTGGAATGTCTCGTATTGGTAAGAAGCCTGTGGCAATTCCCGCCGGCGTCACCGCGACCGTTTCGGGCCAGTCGATTGAAATCAAAGGCCCGAAGGGCACTTTGAACTTCAAGGCGACTGACGACGTAACGCTGGCTGTGGAAGACGGTGCTGTCACCGTCACACCCCGCGGCCTGTCCAAGCGCGCGCGTCAGCAATGGGGCATGTCGCGTTCCATGGTGGAAAACCTGATCACTGGCGTGACCAAGGGTTTCCGCAAGGAACTGGAGATCACCGGTGTGGGTTACCGCGCCAACCTCCAAGGCAACGTCCTCAAGCTGTCGCTGGGTTACTCGCACGACGTCAACTTCGAAATTCCGAATGACGTCACCGTGACCTCGCCCAAGCAGACTGAAATCGTCATCGAGGGCATTGACGCACAACGCGTCGGTCAAGTGGCGGCAAACATTCGCGAATGGAAAGCGCCCGAGCCGTACAAAGGCAAGGGTATCAAGTACAAGGGCGAATTCATCTTCCGTAAGGAAGGGAAGAAGAAGTAAGGAACGCGATAATGGCAAACAGCAAGCGGGAACTGTTCCTGAAGCGCCGTATGCGCGTTCGGAACAAACTGCGGGCGGTCAACGCCGGGCGTCTTCGCCTGTCGGTACACCGTTCGCTCAAGAACATCAGCGTCCAGCTGATCGACGACGTAGCCGGCGTGACAATCGCCTCGGCTTCGACGCTCGAGAAGGACCTGGGCTACGTCGGCAAGAACAACATCGAAGCTGCAAGCAAGATCGGCGCTACTATCGCCGAGCGTGCCAAAGCTGCAGGTGTGACCGAAGCCTATTTCGACCGCGGTGGTTTCGTCTACCACGGGAAGATCAAGGCCTTGGCAGATGCCGCGCGTGAAGCCGGCCTGAAGATCTGAGGAGACGAGATATGGCAGAACGTGAAAACCGCCGGGACCGTCGCGACCGCGAGGAAGCTGCCCCGGAATTCGCCGATCGTCTCGTGGCGATCAACCGCGTGTCCAAGACCGTCAAGGGCGGCCGCCGCATGGGCTTTGCAGCCCTGGTGGTCGTTGGCGACCAAAAGGGCCGCGTAGGGTTTGGCAAGGGTAAAGCGAAAGAAGTGCCCGAAGCGATCCGTAAGGCAACCGAGCAAGCTAAACGCAGCATGATCCGCGTTCAGCTGCGCGAAGGCCGCACGCTGCACCACGACATCGAAGGGCGCCACGGCGCCGGTCGTATCGTGATGCGCACCGCTGTTCCCGGTACCGGGATCATCGCGGGTGGTCCGATGCGCGCTGTGTTCGAGATGCTGGGTGTTCAGGACGTCGTTTCGAAGTCCCTGGGCTCGCAGAACCCTTACAACATGATCCGCGCCACCATGAACGCCCTGAAGGCCGAGCAGTCGCCCCGTGCGGTTGCCCAGCGTCGTGGCAAGAAAGTGGCAGACATCCTGCACCGTACCGGCGAAGCCGCCGAAACGGTCGAAGCGTAAGGACCTGACACAATGGCGAAGACCATCGTTGTAAAGCAAGTTCGCTCGCCTGCTCGCCGTCCGGCTAAGCAAGAAGCGACGCTGAAGGGCCTCGGCCTGAACAAGATGCACCGCACCCGCGAGCTCGAGGATACCCCCTCGGTGCGCGGCATGGTGAACTCGATCCCGCACCTCGTCGAAATCATCGAAGAGCGCGGCTAATCAAATAGGCCAATCCCGTTTTTTCGGGGTTGGCCTTTTCCGTAGGGCAGGGTAATTCCTGCCCATCATTTTTTGCCGTGTTCGCCCGCTCCGTCGCTGGGGGGGCGATTCCGGTTTTAAGGAGTAGCGACATGAAACTGCATGAACTGCACGATAACGAAGGTGCAACCAAGCGCCGTAAGCGCGTTGGCCGTGGTCCGGGTTCGGGCAAGGGTAAAACCGGTGGCCGTGGTATCAAGGGCCAAAGCTCGCGTTCGGGCGTTGCAATCAACGGCTTCGAAGGCGGCCAAATGCCGATCTACCGCCGTCTGCCCAAGCGTGGCTTCACCAAGCCGAACGCCAAGCACTACGCGGTTATCAACTTGGGCCTGATCCAGAAGTTCATCGACCTCGGCAAGCTGGATATCTCGGCCGAGATCACCGAAGACGCTCTGGTTGCTTCGGGTCTGGTCCGTCGCAAGCTGGACGGCATCCGTATTCTGGCCAAGGGCGAACTGACTGCCAAAGCTAACTTCACCGTGACCGGCGCCTCGCAAGGTGCTGTAGAAGCGGTTGAAAAGGTTGGCGGTTCGCTGAAGGTTGCGCAAGCTGCCGCCGAATAATCGGTTGTCAGGCGTGCAAGTCGCGCCTAACGTCTGATCATCCTTTTTTGCGCCGCTGCCTGGACAGCCCGGGTGGCGGCGCTTTCATGACAGAGAGAGCGCCTCGCATGGCATCTGCAGCAGAGCAAATGGCGGCAAACCTCAGCTGGTCGGCCCTTGGCCGGGCAACCGAGCTGCGCCAGCGCATTTTCTTTACCATCATGCTGCTGATCGTCTACCGCTTGGGGACCTATATCCCCGTGCCCGGTATCGACGATCTGGCACTGCAAAACTTCATGGAAGGGGCGGCTGCCGGTATCGGCGGGATGCTGTCCATGTTCACCGGCGGTGCCCTTGCGCGCATGGGTATCTTCGCCTTGGGCATCATGCCCTATATCTCGGCTTCGATTATCGTGCAGCTTCTGGCATCCCTGTGGGAGCCGCTGAAGCAGCTGAAGAAAGAAGGCGAGCAAGGCCGCCGCAAAATCAACCAATATACCCGTTACGGCACGCTGGCGTTGGCGCTTGTGCAGGGCTTCGGCATCGCTGCCAGCCTCGAGGCCGGCAACATGGTCAGCGATCCGGGCCTTGCGTTCCGCTTCAATGCGATCGTGACGCTGGTCGGTGGCACCATGTTCCTGATGTGGCTGGGCGAGCAGATCACCGCACGCGGCATCGGCAACGGTATCTCGCTGATCATCTTTATCGGGATCATCGCCGAAATTCCCGCCGCTATGGCGCAGTTCCTGTTGCAGGGCCGCACGGGTGCCATCAGCACGGGTGCGATTTTACTGATCATTCTGGTGGTTCTGGCGACACTGACCTTCGTCGTGTTCATGGAACGTAGCCTGCGCAAGATCCATATCCAGTATCCGCGCCGTCAGGTGGGGATGAAGATCTACGACGGCGGCTCGTCGCACCTTCCGATCAAGGTGAACCCCGCGGGCGTTATTCCTGCGATCTTCGCCTCGACGCTGCTGCTGCTGCCGACCACGCTGGCGACCTTCTCGACCAGTGCGGCAACCGGCCCGGTCATGAGCTGGATTCTGGCCTACTTTGGCCAAGGCCAGCCGCTGTATCTTCTGCTGTCGGTCCTGCTGATCGTCTTCTTTACCTACTTCTACACCAAGGAAGTGGCGTTCAAGACCGAAGATGTCGCTGAAAACCTGAAGAACCAGAACGGCTTCATCCCGGGTATCCGCCCGGGCAAGCGCACGGTCGATTACCTCGACTATGTCGTGAACCGCGTGCTGGTATTGGGTGCTGGCTATCTGGCGCTGGTCGTGCTGCTGCCCGATCTGCTCCGGTTCGAGCTGGGAATCAACGCCTATATCGGCGGCACGTCGATCCTGATTATCGTTTCAGTCGGGATGGACACGATCCAGCAAGTCCAATCGCATCTGTTGGCCCATCAATACGAAGGGCTGATTCAAAAGTCGCAACTGCGCGGCCGCAAGTCCGCAACGACTAAGTCAAAGGCAAAAGGACCTTCGCGTCGATGAACATTATCCTTCTTGGGCCACCGGGTGCTGGTAAGGGCACTCAGGCACGGATTCTGGTTGAAACGCGCGGTATGGTTCAATTGTCGACCGGTGACATGCTGCGCGAAGCTCGCAGCTCGGGCACCGAGATGGGCAAGCGTGTCGCCGAGGTGATGGATAAGGGCCACTTGGTCACGGACGAGATCGTGATCGGCCTGATCCGCGAGCGTCTGGAAACAGGCGGCGCCACCGGCGGCTATATTTTCGACGGCTTCCCGCGCACGCTGCGGCAGGCCGATGCCTTGGGTAAGCTGATGGCGGATCTGGGGCAGGATATCGACCACGTGGTCGAAATGCAGGTCGACGACGAAATCCTCGTCGCCCGCGTTTCGGGCCGTTCGACCTGCGCCACGTGCGGCGAGGTTTACCACGATGTCACGAAGCCGATCCCGGCTGATGGCAAGTGCACCGTTTGTGGCGGCACGACGTTCACCCGTCGCGCCGATGACAACGCCGAATCGCTGAAGACGCGCCTGATGGCGTATTACAAGCAGACGTCGCCTTTGGTGGGCTACTATTACTATGCACACAAGCTGCGCATGGTGAACGGTTTGGCCGAAATCGACGAAGTTGCCGCGCAGATCGCCGGCTTTCTTGATGGAAAGCCCAGGGCCTGACGCTAAGTGACGGGGTGGGGTTGACGCCAGCGGCGTTCCCCCGTAAGGAACCCCATCCCGCACTGCGGACAAGAATCGCCCATGCACTCCGGTGCATGCGGCTGACTACCTAAGAAGTGGCACCCTTGTGGGGGTGCTGTTGTGAAAAAAGGTTCCGGTACGACGGAATCGCAACGAAAGGAAGCAACGTGGCACGTATTGCCGGCGTTAACATCCCGACTGCAAAGCGGGTTCCCATCGCTCTGACTTACATCACCGGTATCGGCCCTGCGACGGCCGAGCAGATCTGTGCCGCTGTCGGCATCGACCTGACCCGCCGCGTGAACGAACTGTCGGACGCCGAAGTTCTGGCGATCCGCGAATACATCGACGCCAACCTGACCGTCGAAGGCGACCTGCGCCGTGAAGTGACCATGAACATCAAGCGTTTGATGGACCTGGGCGCCTACCGTGGCCTGCGTCACCGCCGTAACCTGCCGGTTCGCGGCCAGCGCACGCACACCAACGCACGTACCCGCAAAGGCCCCGCAAAGGCCATCGCCGGCAAGAAGAAGTAAGGAGACTCCGACATGGCTCGTGATACCCGCCGTGGGGGCAAGAAGAAGGTCTCCAAGAACATCGCCGCTGGCGTGGCGCATGTGAACTCGTCGTTCAACAACACCAAGATCCTGATCTCGGACGTGCAAGGCAATGCGATCTCGTGGTCGTCGGCTGGCACTATGGGCTTCAAAGGCTCGCGTAAGTCGACGCCTTATGCCGCGCAAATGGCTGCTGAAGATGCTGGCCGTAAGGCTCAGGAACATGGTGTGAAGACGCTGGAAGTCGAAGTCCAAGGCCCCGGTTCGGGCCGCGAATCGGCTCTGCGTGCTTTGGCTGCTGTTGGCTTCAACATTACGTCGATCCGTGATGTGACGCCGATCGCGCACAACGGCTGCCGCCCGCCGAAGCGCCGTCGCGTCTAATTCTACTCGCCTGCTGGCAGGGTCACTCCGTTTTCGGGGCGGCCCTGCCTTCGTCATTGCAACCTCGGGCGTCCGTCCAACTGGACATGGGGACGGACAGGAATGGAGGGACACATGATCCACAGGAATTGGTCCGAGCTTATCAAGCCGACCCAACTCGATGTACGCCCCGGTGCCGATGCGGCCCGTCAGGCGACCATCGTTGCCGAGCCGCTGGAGCGTGGCTTCGGTCTGACACTGGGCAATGCGCTGCGCCGCATCCTGCTGTCGTCGCTGCAAGGGGCCGCGATTACGGCCGTGCAGATCGACAACGTCCTGCATGAATTCTCCTCGATCGCCGGCGTGCGCGAGGATGTGACCGACATCATTCTGAACCTGAAAGGCGTCGCCATCCGCATGGATGTCGAAGGCCCGCGTCGTGTGTCGATTCAGGCCAAAGGCCCGACCATCGTCACCGCTGGCGACATCAGCGAATCGAACGGTATCGAAGTCCTGAACAAGGATCATGTGATCTGCCACTTGGATGATGGCGCATCGCTTTACATGGAACTGACCGTCAACACCGGCAAAGGCTATGTTGCAGCTGACCGTAACAAGCCTGAAGACGCGCCGATCGGCCTGATCGCCATCGACGCCCTTTATTCGCCGGTCAAGAAGGTGTCGTACGAAGTGCAGCCGACCCGCGAAGGTCAGGTGCTAGACTACGACAAACTGACCATGAAAATCGAAACCAACGGTGGTCTGACGCCGGAAGACGCTGTGGCTTACGCCGCGCGTATCCTGCAAGACCAACTGTCGATCTTCGTGAACTTCGACGAGCCGGAATCGGCTTCGGGCGGCGCGGCTGACGACGGGCTCGAGTTCAACCCGCTTCTGCTGAAGAAAGTGGACGAGCTGGAACTGTCGGTCCGTTCGGCAAACTGCCTGAAGAACGATAACATCGTCTACATCGGCGACCTGATCCAGAAAACCGAAGCCGAGATGCTCCGCACCCCGAACTTCGGCCGCAAGTCGCTGAACGAGATCAAGGAAGTGCTTTCGGGCATGGGCCTGCACCTCGGCATGGATGTCGAGGAATGGCCGCCGGAAAACATCGAAGACCTGGCCAAGAAGTACGAAGACCAGTTCTAAGCCATTCGCGGGGCGGGCAACTGCCCCGCGTTTACTAGGGCCCGAAGCCCCAAGGAGTGTGTCGGCCATGACCGGCACCGGACAAAGTAAAATTTAGGAGTTAACATCATGAACCACGGTAGTGGCTATCGTAAGCTGAACCGCACGCACGAGCACCGCAAGGCTCTGTTTGCAAACATGGCTGGCTCGTTGATCGAGCATGAGCAGATCAAGACCACTCTGCCCAAAGCCAAGGAATTGAAGCGCATCATCGACAAGCTGGTGACGCTGGGCAAGCGCGGCGACCTGCACGCCCGCCGTCAAGCACAGTCGCGCCTGAAGCAAGACATGCACGTTGCCAAGCTGTTCGAAATCTTGGGCCCGCGCTACAAGGATCGCAGCGGCGGTTACGTCCGCGTGCTGAAGGCTGGTTTCCGTTACGGTGACATGGCCCCGATGGCGATCATCGAATTCGTCGACCGCGACGTTTCGGCCAAGGGCGCTGCAGACCGTGCCCGTCTGGAAGCAGAAGATATCGTCGAAGCGTAATTTCCACGCATCGCCGTATTTTTGGCCCCGCCCGCTTTTAGCGCGGCGGGGCTTTTCTTTTCCCGTTCGCGGCTAGAAATGACCCTGTTTGGCCCTTTAATTTAAGCAGCAACCGGATTCCGATTGACCTTGGTTGATCCGCGCTGGACAGTTGTTTCATTGGTCGTCTCGCAGCCCGTGTTGACGGCAGGCCCTGTAACCTGTCTAAAAAGATATGTCCCTCAGAATAGGTATTGATCAGTACATCGCCAAACTCGAGGCGCTTTCTCCGGGTGGGATATTCTATGCGCTCCACATCCGGTTCGGGATGCCGATGCTGCATTATCAATCCTTTCCAAGGGGCTGGACAGAACGTTACACAGAGGAGGCCTACGCATTGCGCGACCCGATCATCGCATGGGGTTTCAGTACCATCGGTCTCGCGCGTTGGAGTGAAATCGACCTTCCCGACCCGTTCAATATTCTGGGGCAGGCACGGGACTTTGGTATGCTTTACGGGCTTTGCGTTTCCTGCGGGCCGATGAAATCGCGCACGATTGCCTCGGCAACGCGCGGTGATCGTGAGTTTACCGATGACGAGATCTCTCAGTTTTCCGACCTTATCAGCCGGTTACACGAATTTACTGAACCCCCGCGGTCTTTGACCGAAGCGCAGATCGAGGCCCTACGCTGCATCGCCGAGGGGGATCGTCACGCAGCCGCCGCGGCCCGTCTGAATATTTCTGAAAGCGCATTAAAAGCGAGGCTGACTGCCGCGCGGACCGCATTACTGGCCCGCACTACGGCCGAGGCCATTCAACGAGCAAGGGACTACAGACTGCTTTGAACCTTCTCCTGTGACGGTGTGGGTGGGGCTTCCCACACATCCTCACAGCGAGAAAAACTATGCAAAGTACGACCCTTTCTTTCGCCAACCTGCACAACCATGGCGAGCTTTTCGTGAACGTTTTGCGCGCAAGGCGCGAATCGTTCATTATTCGCCGCCAATGGGACCTGCCCGAGGCGATGGGTATGGAGTTCGACCAATACGACACCCCCGCCTCGCGCTGGGTGGCCGTTCACGACGACGCTGGCCGCGTTTTGGCGGGCGTGCGTCTTACGCCGACAACGGCGCAATGCGGGATCTACAGCTATATGATCCGCGATGCACAGCGCGGCCTTCTCGAGACGATCCCCGCCGACCTGCTGCATACCCCCGCGCCCGTCACGTCGGGCGTGTGGGAGGTAAGCCGGGGGTTCGTCTCCAACGATATTCCCGCAAATCTGCGGCGTAGCACGCGGGTGCATTTGGTGCGCCAGATGATGCAAACCGCGCGCGAGGAAAACATCCACCAGATGCTTGCGTTGCTGCCGTCAAACTGGGGCCGCTGGGCCGCGCGCTGCGGATTGGAGATGGAGGCTGCGGGCCGCAACATGGATATGGGCGGTATTGACTATCAAGCGGTGTGGATCAATTTCGCCCCGAACCTGCACTAATCGCACATCACGGCCGTGATTATAGCGGCCGTAGCCGCCCGTTCTGCCACGCTGGCAAACGGGCGGCTGAATGCTTACATATGCGCTATGGCAGATCTGTTCGACACCCCGCATGCGACCCCCGACAAGCCCGCTGGCCCGCGTCCGCTGGCCGACCGGTTGCGCCCGCGCGCGTTGGGCGATGTGATCGGGCAGGAACAGGTGTTGGGGCCGGATGCCCCGCTGGGGATTATGCTGGCGTCGGGATCGCTGTCGTCGCTGGTGCTGTGGGGCCCGCCCGGTGTGGGCAAAACTACGATCGCGCGGCTGCTGGCCGACCAGACATCGCTGGCCTTCGTGCAGATCAGCGCCATTTTCACCGGCGTTCCCGACTTGAAAAAGGTGTTCGAGGGGGCACGCCTGCGCCGCGCCAACGGGCAGGGCACGCTGCTGTTCGTCGACGAAATCCACCGCTTCAACAAAGCGCAGCAGGATAGCTTCCTGCCGCATATGGAAGACGGCACCATCATCCTTGTCGGGGCGACCACCGAAAACCCCTCGTTCGAATTAAATGCCGCGCTACTGTCGCGCGCGCAGGTGCTGGTGTTGAACCGCCTGACGCTGGCCGATCTGGAACGCCTTGCCCAACGGGCCGAGCAAGAGCTGGGCCGCAGAATGCCGCTCGATGGCCCGGCCCGCGATGCGCTGCTGGATATGGCCGACGGCGATGGCCGCGCGCTGCTGAACCTGATCGAACAGGTCATGGCGTGGCGTGTCACGCAGGCTCTGACGACTGACGATCTGACCCGCCGCCTGATGAAGCGTGCCGTACGTTACGATAAATCGGGGGATGAACACTACAACCTAATCTCGGCCCTGCATAAATCGGTGCGTGGCAGCGACCCCGATGCGGCGCTGTATTGGTATAACCGCATGCTGCTGGGGGGCGAAGACCCACGCTATCTGGCGCGCCGCATCCTGCGCATGGCGGTCGAGGATATCGGGCTGGCCGACCCACAGGCCCAAACCATCTGCCTGCATGCCTGGGAAACCTACGAACGCCTCGGCAGCCCCGAGGGCGAGCTCGCGCTGTCGCAGGCGCTGGTTTATCTCGCCCTCGCGCCCAAATCGAACGCGGGTTATGTGGCCTACAAAGCGGCCAAGGATGCCGCCCGTCAAAGTGGCTCGGCTGCGCCGCCCAAGCATATCCTGAACGCCCCAACGCGCCTGATGCGCGAACAGGGCTATGGCGAGGGCTACGCCTATGACCACGACGCCGAGGATGCCTTTTCCGGCCAGAACTACTTCCCCGACGGGATGAAGCGGGGCGTCTATTACCTGCCCGTCGATCGCGGGTTTGAGCGGGATTTGAAAAAACGGGTCGATTTCTTTGCCGGATTACGCGCCAAACGACAGGCACGCACCGGTGACGATTGACATTGCGGCGGCTGACAGGCAGGGCGTGCGGATGCTGAATTCTATGTTTCTGATTGCGGCAGGCGGGGCGATAGGCTCGGTTCTGCGGGCTTTGGCCATTACATTTGTCGCAGCCCCAATCGGAACACTAATCGTGAACGTGCTGGGCTCGGCACTGATGGGGGTGCTGTGGGTTGTGTTGCCCCGCAGCGGGGTGATCGGCCCCTTCCTGATGACGGGCGTGCTGGGCGGGTTCACCACTTTTTCGGCCTTCTCGCTGGATAGCTTGCGCCTGATCGAGGCGGGCCGTCCTCTGGGGGCCTTGGTATATATGGGCGGATCGGTGGGTCTGTCCCTGCTGGCCGTATGTGCCGGCGCGATGATTGCGAGGACGATGATATGAGTGGCGTGCAAACTATTACGGTCGAGGCGGGCGAGGGCGAACAGCGTCTGGACCGCTGGCTGCGCAAGCGCTTTCCCAACCTGACCCAAGGCCAGATCGAAAAGATGTGCCGCAAGGGTGAACTGCGCGTGGACGGTGGCCGCGTGAAATCGAATGCTCGTCTGGAAGACGGCCAGAAAATCCGTATCCCTCCTTTGGGGGCCGAGGTCGAGCAGCCCGCGCCCATGGCCGTGCGCACGAAAGTGTCCCGCTCGGACGCCGAGATGATCCAAGCGGCGGTGCTGTGGAAAGACGAACACATTATCGTCCTGAACAAGCCGCCGGGGCTGCCCTCGCAAGGCGGCTCGGGCCTTGGCGATCGTCACGTCGACGGCCTGACCGAGGCGCTGATGTTCGGCTATAAAGACCGCCCCAAGCTGGTCCACCGTCTGGACAAAGACACGTCCGGCCTGCTGCTGCTGGCCCGCACCGACCGCGTCGCCCGCGCCCTGTCCGAGGCGCTGCGCCACCGCAACGTGCGCAAGATCTATTGGGCCGCCGTCGCAGGTGTGCCCAGCCCTTGGGCGGGTTCGGTGAAATACGGTCTGGTCAAGATGGGCCGCCGCGGGGACGAAAAGATGCACTGCGTCCACCCCGCCGCCGTCGCCACGACCGAAGGGGCCAAGCGCGCCCATACCGACTATGCTGTGCAAGATCAGGCCGGTCAGCGCATGGCGTGGATGGCGCTGGTGCCGATCACCGGCCGGACGCACCAGCTGCGCGCGCATATGGCCGAAATCGGCCACCCGATCATCGGCGATGGCAAATACGGTGGCTCGGCCGCTGAAAACGCAGGCGACGGCTGGGGCGCAGGTATCGGTGGCGGCGTGCAGAATAAACTGCACCTGCACGCACGCACCCTGATCATCGAACACCCGATCACCAAGGCCGTGCTGACGCTGCAGGCCCCCTTGCCGGCGCATATGCAAACGACGTGGGATTATGTGGGCTGGAATGTGAACCACGCCCCGCTCGATCCGTTCAACATGCCCGAGTAACGCATGCGTCTGGTAATTTTCGACGTCGACGGCACGCTGGTCGACAGCCAGAATAATATCGTCGCCAGCGCTATCGGTGCGTTCACGGGGATGGGGCTACCCGCCCCCGCGCGCGCCGATGTGCTGCGCATGGTCGGCCTGTCGTTGCCTGAAACCATGCTGCGCCTCGCGCCCGATGCCACGCCTGAAATACGCGCGGCCTTGGTCGAGGCGTATAAGGATGGCTTTCGCGACCTGCGCCTCAGGGGGCAGGATTCCCCGCTTTTCCCCGGGGCGCGCGACGCGGTGTTGGCCTTGGCCAATACCCCCGATACGGTGCTGGCCATCGCCACAGGCAAATCACGCCGCGGGCTTGAGGGGATGCTGGATCAGCACGATCTGCGCGGCCTGTTCCGAAGCACACAGGTTGCCGACGATCACCCCTCCAAGCCGCACCCCTCGATGGTGCTGGCGGCGCTGGCCGAGACAGGTATCGCCGCGCCCCGCGCTGTCATGGTGGGCGATACCAGCTACGACATGGATATGGCCGCCGCCGCCAACGTCCGCCGTATTGCCGTCGGCTGGGGCTATCACGCGCCCGAAACGCTGGTTGCTGACCACCACATCGCCGGGTTTGATGCCCTCGCCCCTACAATCGACAGGATGATGGAGTAACCCATGGCAGATTGGGCCCCCAAACGCTTTTGGACAGATGTCACCACCCAGCGCCACGATAGCGGCCAATGGGCCGTTCTGCTGGATGGGCGCAGCGTGCGCACCCCGGCCAAGGTGCATCTGCTGACCCCGACCGAGGCTATGGCCGAATCCGTCGCCGCCGAATGGCGCGCGCAGGGCGAGCATCTGCGCCCGCACACCATGCCCCATACCCGCGCGGTGAACGTCGCGATCGACCACATCGCCCACAAGCGCCCCGAGGTGATCGCCGAAATCGCGCAATACGCCGGCACCGATCTGCTCAGCTACCGTGCCGACGCCCCCGAGGATCTGATCGCCCACCAAGCCGCCGCGTGGGACCCGCTGCTCGATTGGGCGGCGCGCACGTTCGATGCGCGTTTGTTTGTGCAGAACGGCATCATGCCGATTGCGCAAAACCCCGCAGCATTGGCCAAGCTGCACGCCGCTGTCGCCACGCGCAGCGATATCCAACTGGCGGCGTTGCACGACCTTGTTGGCCTCTCGGGTTCGTTGGTTCTTGGCCTTGCCGTGGCCGAGGGGCACCTACCCGCACAGTCCGCATGGGACCTGTCGCGTTTGGACGAGGCCTGGCAAATCGCCCAGTGGGGCGAGGATGAAGAGGCCGCCGAAATGACGCGGACAAAACATGCCTCATTTTTAAGCGCCGCCCAACTTTATGCGGTTAGCCTGTAGGCAGTGGCCTGCAAGTGCAAAAATTTTCGACATATCGGTCAAATAAGGCCTGATCCATTCCACTTTTTCCTGTCTCGTGATGCTTGACGGTCGAACGGCTTTGCGGCCAAGCTGACTGGCAAGCCGTGGGATCCCCCCGACTTGGGCCCCTGCGGCGGCATCGCCACCGTCTGCTGCGCATGGCAGCAGGCCAAACATCGGCCAAAATAAGGCCGGCGGAACAGGGAGAGATTGACGATGAAGAAACCACTCGTATTTTGTGCGATGGGTGCGCTGGCACTGGGAGCCGGCATGGCGCAAGCCGCGACACTGGACGATGTGAAGGCACGTGACGTCCTCAACTGCGGCACCAATACCGGCCTTGCTGGCTTTGCAGCACCCAATGCCGATGGCGTTTGGGAAGGGTTCGACGTCGCCGTCTGCCGCGCTGTTGCCGCTGCCGTTCTGGGCGACCCGATGAAGGTCAACTTCGTGCCGACCACCGGTGCCACGCGCTTTACCGCACTGGCCTCGGGCGAAATCGACATGCTGTCGCGCGTCACCACATGGACCTTCCAGCGCGATGTCGAGCTGAAGTTCGATTTTGTCGGCGTGAACTATTATGACGGCCAGGGCTTTATCGTGCCGACCGCGCTCGGCGTGACCTCGGCCAAGGAACTCGACGGTGCGACGGTCTGCATCCAGACCGGCACCACGACCGAACTGAACCTCGCCGACTTCTTCCGCTCGAACGGCATCAGCTACGAACCTGTGCCGATCGAAACCAACGCCGAAGGCCAGCAGCAATATCTGGCAGGCACATGCGACGCCTACACCACCGACTCGTCGGGCCTGGCCGCGACGCGTGCGACGTTTGAAAACCCGCAGGACCACATCATCCTGCCCGAGATCATCTCGAAAGAGCCGCTGGGCCCCTTGGTGCGCCATGGCGATAGCGACTGGGCAGACATCGTGCGTTGGTCGTTCTTCGCCTTGGTCGCCGCCGAAGAATTCGGCATCACTTCGGCCAATATTGAAGAACTCTCGGCTGGCACCGACAACCCCGAAGTGAACCGCATTCTGGGCGTTGAAGGCAATCTGGGCGCACAGCTGGGTCTGGATGCCGAATGGGCCAAGCGTGCTATCGCCGCCGAAGGCAACTATGGCGAGATCTTCGCAAAATATCTGGGCGTCGACACCCCCATCGGGCTGGAACGCGGTCTGAATGCGCAGTGGACCGAAGGCGGCCTGCAATACGCACCGCCCTTCCGCTAAAGTGATCAGGCGCGCCCCTTGCACGGGGCGCGCCTTTTCGTTCTTTGACTGATCCGGCCGAACCGGATCAGGGCCTGCGCAGGCATGCGAGACAGCAGAACACGCCGCGCACGACAGGGAGTTTTGCATGTCGCTTTCGACGCAACCGCCGAAAGAGCCATTCCGGCTGGGGCAGTTACTTTCGGATACCCGCTACCGCTCGATCACGATTCAGGTCGTCGCGCTGGTGCTTTTTGCGCTGGGGCTGTGGTGGCTGATCGGGAATACCGCCGAAAACCTTAAAAATCTGGGAAAGACCTTTAGCTTCGACTTTCTGGGACAGCGGTCGAACTATGATATCAACCAACGGCTGATCCCCTATGACAGTACCTCGACGCATGGGCGTGCCGCGCTTGTCGGCATTCTGAACACCTTGCTGGTGGCGGCCATGGGCTGCGTGCTGGCGACGGTGATCGGCGTTATCGCAGGCGTTCTGCGCTTGTCGAAAAACTGGCTCATCGCGCGCCTGATGACTGTGTACATCGAGGGCTTCCGCAATGTCCCGCTGCTGCTGTGGATCTTGCTGATCTTCGCCCTTGTGTCCGAATCCGCCCCCGCACCGCGTGCCTTCGCCAATGGCGATGCCAACATGATACTGTGGGGCACGATGGCCATCACCAACCGTGGCATCTATGTGCCCAGCCCCGTTTTCACCCATGGCGCATGGCTGATTGCTGCCGCATTTGTGGTGGCTGTGGGCGTTGCGGCGTGGCTGCGGCGCAAGTCGCTGCGCGAACAGGCGGCTACAGGCAAGCCGCCCCTGCCGCTGTGGCAGGCCGCGGGCGTCGTTCTTGGCCTGACCGGCCTTGTCTACCTGCTGCAGGGTGGTATCGTCTTTACCCTGCTGTTCGTCGTGCAGTTGGCGATTATTGCCGCCATTTTCATCTATGTGCGCCGCTTTGTGCGGCCAGCGTTGCAATATGTCCCCTCGCAACGCGCATCGGCCACCGCCACCGCGCTGGGGGCGCTGACGGCGTTGCTCTGGGCTATCTATATCAGCCCCGCGCTGTGGCACATGCTGACGGGCGTTTTTGGCACACCCGCCTTTACCCCGTCGATCACCTTGGACGTGCCCGCACTGGGCGGCTTCAACTTTACCGGCGGCTTCAACGTGCGCAACTCGCTGGTGGCGCTGTGGCTGGCGCTCTCGCTCTATACCGGCGCATTCATTGCCGAGGTTGTCCGTAGCGGTATCGTAGCCGTGCCCAAGGGCCAGTCCGAGGCTGCCGCCGCGCTGGGGATGCCCGCCTCGCGGTCAATGTCGCTGGTGATCTTGCCGCAGGCCATGCGCGTGATCGTACCGCCGATGATCTCGCAATATTTGAACCTGACCAAGAACTCCTCGTTGGCGATTGCGGTGGGCTACATGGATGTACGTGCCACGCTGGGCGGCATCACCATCAACCAAACCGGCCGAGAGCTGGAGGGGATGCTGCTGATGGGGGTCTTCTACCTCGCCCTTAGCCTGATCATCGCCGCCGCCGGCAATTGGTTCAACGCCCGCGTCAAGTTGAAGGAGCGTTAAGATGGCTGATCCCAAAATCGCCTATGTGCGCGAAACCATGCTGCCGCCACAGGCGCCGCCCGGAAACGATACCGGCGCCGTCAGCTGGATCCGCGAAAATCTGCTGTCCAGCTGGCTGAATGTCATCCTGACGGTCCTGTCGCTGTGGCTGGTGTATTATGTCGTCTCGCACGTCGCGCCCTGGCTGCTGCGCGGCATCTGGCAGGCCGATTCGCTGGCCCAATGTCGTCAGATCCGTGACGAAATGTATGGCGCAGGCGCGAATGTCGCGTGTTTCGCCGTCATTACCGAGCGGTGGAACCAACTGGTGTTCGGGTTCTACCCGCGCAGCGGTTACTGGCGGGTGATCCTTGCCTTCGTACTGCTGGTGGTCGCCATTGCACCGGTGCTGTTTGCGGCCCTGCCGCGCAAAATGCTGTGGTTCTCGCTCGTCTCGCCGCTCTTGATGTTCTTCCTCATCTGGGGCGGCACGATCTGGGGGCCGATCGCGGTCGGCCTTGGGCTGGCGGCCATGGTTGGAGCGGGGGTGCTGGTCACGCGCAAGCGGGGGATGTTATTGGGCGTTCTTGTCGCAATAGGCGTTGGCATTTTGTGGTTCCTTAACCCTTTTGCCATCGTGTGGAACGGGGTGGGCGGCGCGGGTAACCCGCTGGGCTTCCTGTTCCCGATTGATAGCCTGATTACGCGCATTGGCGACGCCGTTGCGCCTGGCTTGGCGCTGCCGCGTGTCCTCTCGAAAGACATCGGCGGCTTCACCTTGTCGTTCATCATCGGCATCGCGGGGATCGCGCTGTCGCTGCCGCTGGGGATTCTGCTGGCGCTGGGGCGCAAGTCGAACATGCTGATCATCAACACCCTCTCGGTCGCCTTTATCGAGGTGATCCGCGGGGTGCCCCTGATTGTTTGGCTGTTCACCGCCTCGCTGCTGCTGAACTACTTCATGCCGCCCGGCACCAACTTTGACCTGATGCTACGCGTCATTATCATGGTCACGCTCTTCTCGGCTGCCTACATCGCCGAGGTGGTGCGCGGTGGCCTCGCCGCCATTCCCAAGGGCCAATACGAAGCCGCCGACGCGCTGGGGCTGGACTACTGGAAAGCCATGCGGCTGATCATCTTGCCGCAGGCGCTGAAAATCTCGATCCCCGGCATCGTCAACACCTTCATCGGCCTGTTCAAGGATACGACGCTGGTGGTCTTCATCGGCATGATGGACCCGGTGAACCTGCTGGGGTCCATTCGCGCCAATACCGCCTGGAACGGCATCTACTGGGAGCTGTTCTTGTTCGTGGGGCTGATGTTCTTCATCGTCTGCTTCCTGATGTCGCGATATTCGATCTACCTGGAAAAGCGCCTGCGGCGCGAACACCGATAGGGGGCACATATGTCCGTTTCCAACCCAACGACCACACCAGCCGCCACCGGCGAAGTCGCCGTTCAAATCAACGGCATGAACAAATGGTACGGCAGCTTCCACGTGCTGCGCGACATCAACCTGACCGTCTACGCGGGCGAGCGGATCGTGATCTGCGGCCCGTCCGGCTCGGGTAAGTCGTCGCTGATCCGCTGCATCAACCGGCTTGAAGAACACCAGTCCGGCCAGATCATCGTTGATGGCACAGAACTGACGTCCGACCTAAAAAACATCGACCGTGTCCGGTCCGAGGTCGGCATGGTGTTCCAGCACTTCAACCTTTTCCCGCACCTGACCATTTTGGAAAACTGCACCCTTGCGCCGATCTGGGTGCGTAAAATGCCAAAGAAGCAGGCCGAGGAACTGGCAATGCACTACCTGACCAAGGTGCGCATCCCCGATCAGGCGCACAAATACCCCGGCCAGCTGTCGGGCGGCCAGCAGCAGCGCGTGGCCATCGCGCGCAGCCTGTGCATGAAGCCGCGCATCATGCTGTTCGATGAACCCACCAGCGCCCTCGACCCCGAGATGATCAAAGAGGTGCTGGACACCATGATCGAGCTGGCGGACGAGGGGATGACCATGCTGTGCGTCACGCACGAAATGGGCTTCGCCCAAGCCGTGGCGAACCGCGTGATCTTCATGGATCAGGGCCAGATTGTGGAACAGAACGAACCGGTCGAGTTCTTCAACAACCCGCAGTCGGAACGGACCAAGCTGTTCCTCAGCCAGATCCTGAACCACTAAGGTCTAGTGAAGCATCAGCCGCAGGGCGATAGCCCACATGATCAGGGCTACGACCCCCTCTAGCATACGCCATGCGATGGGGGCGGCAAAAACGGGGCGCAGCAAACGCGCCCCGTACCCTAAGCCAAAGAAAAACAGCGCCGATGCGGTCATGGCGCCCGCAGCAAAAGCCACCGCGTGCCCTTCAAAGCGTGTCGAGACCGAGCCCAGCAGCACGACCGTATCCAGATAGACATGCGGGTTCAGCCACGTGATCGCCAGACAGGCCAGCAGCACGCGCCCCAGCGGTGCAGCAGTGCCGGTGTCGACCGTCAAGGCCCCGTCGCTGCGCAGGGCGGCCCACAAGCTGCGCGCGCCATACCAGATTAGAAATGCCGCGCCGCCCCAGCGCATCACAGGCTCTAGCCAAGGCAGGCGGGTGACCAGCGTGCCGAAACCGCCAACCCCGAGTGCGATAAGCGCCATATCCGACAGCGCCGCCGTCAGGCAGACGGCAAAGACATGCTCGCCCCGCAGTCCCTGCCGCAAGACGAATGCATTTTGCGCCCCAATCGCGGCAATCAGCCCTAGCCCCATGGAAAGGCCGGTGAAAAAAACGGACAGGCTCACGCCCGCTTAACGGCGCGCCGCACGCGGCGGCGGGTTCGGGTTGCGAATGATCGAGCCAGCACCGTGTTCAGTGAACAGCTCCAGCAACGTCGCGTTGGGCAGACGGCCATCCAGAATGACGACGGCGCGCACGCCCGCCTCAATCGCGGCCAGAACGGTCTCGGTCTTCGGGATCATCCCGCCCGAGATCGTGCCGTCCTCGATCAACTCGTTGATCTGTTCGGGGTCAAGCTGGGTCAGCACCTGACCATCCTTGTTCTTGATGCCCGCAACATCGGTCAGCAGCAGCAGGCGGTCGGCCTTCAGCGCGCCCGCGATTGCGCCGGCGGCGGTGTCGCCGTTGACGTTGAACGTCTCGTTATCGGCCATGCCGGTGCCGACGGGGGCGACAACGGGAATGATGCCGGCGCTGAACAGATCGCGCAGCACCTGCACGTTCATCTCGACCGGCTTGCCGACAAAACCCAGCTCGGGGTCGTCGGCGACGCAGACCATCAGATCGTCATCCTTGCCGGAAATCCCGACAGCCCGCCCACCTTGGTCGTTAATCGCCTGCACGATGCGCTTGTTCACTACGCCCGACAGCACCATCTCGACCACTTCGACAGCAGCCTTGTCGGTCACGCGCTTGCCACGGACGAATTCCGACTTGATCCCCAGCTTGGCCAACATGTCGTTGATCATCGGGCCACCGCCGTGGACGACAACGGGGTTCACGCCAACCTGCTTCATCAGCACGATGTCACGGGCGAAATCGGCCATAGCCTCGTCATCGCCCATGGCATTACCGCCGAATTTCACCACAACGATCGCGCCTGCATAACGTTGAAGGTAAGGAAGGGCTTCGGCCAAAGTCTTGGCCGTCGAAATCCAGTCGCGGTTCATCTTTTGCAATCTCATGGCGGCCCTGGGGCAGAATGTTTCACCCGCGTCTTAAAGTGCGGATAGCCCTATGCCAAGTCTGATCAGTCCAGCCCTAGGTCAGCCCAGCAATAATCGCGCGCAATGTCGCCACGCCTTCGCCTTTTTCCGATGATGTCAGCACCAGTTCGGGGTAGGCGGCAGGGTGCTTGGCCAGCGCGGCTTTTACCTGCGCGACGTTCTTCTCCAACTCGGCGCGCGAGACCTTGTCGGTCTTTGTCATGACAACCTGAAACGTGACGGCCGATTTATCCAGCAGCGTCAGAATTTCCTCGTCCACGGATTTTGCTCCGTGGCGCGAATCGATCAGCACAAAGACGCGGCGCAGCGTCTGCCGCCCCGACAGATAGGACTTCAGCAGCTTCTGCCACTTCTCGACCACTGCGACGGGGGCATTGGCATAGCCGTAGCCCGGCAAGTCGACCATGTAGCGGTCTTCGCCCAAGGCAAAGAAGTTCAGCTCTTGCGTGCGGCCCGGCGTGTTCGATGCCCGCGCCAGCGACTTGCGCCCCGTCAGCGCGTTGATCAGCGAGGATTTCCCCACGTTCGAGCGTCCCGCAAAGCAGATCTCGACCCGATCTGCCGGCGGCAGGCCCGACATCGCCACCACACCTTTGACGAAATCCACCGGCCCCGCGAACAGCAGGCGGCCCTTTTCGGCGGTTATGTCGTCGGGCGCGGGGGCCTCTGTGAATTGCATCTGCATCATAGCACCTCGATTTTATCGCCCGGGCGTACCGTACCGTCCTGTGTGACGGTCACGAAAACGCCGAAATCCTGTTCGCCCACCACTTCGCGCAGCGCCCGCAGCGTATCGCCGTCGCGCGCGCCCGTCAGCGGGTTCACCATTGTCGCCGCGCAGCGCCCGATACGCTCGGTCACATAACATTCGGCGGTGCCGATACGCAGGCGGCGACCCACCAATTCAAATTCGGCCCACGGCGCCAAACCGTCGACCCAGATATTCGCCCGCCAGCGGTCCCGCGACAGGTCCTGCCCCATATGCCGCGACAGATCCGCCAGCGAGGCGGTGAAGTTCAACGACACCGTTGGCTCGGCCGTGTCGGTCATCGCGCGCCCCGCCCGCGCCAAGGTGACAGGGCGAAAGCGTTCTTGCGGGCTGATCGGGGCCAGCCACGCCAGAAACCTCGCCACAGAAACGGCATCCTCGGGCACCAGATGGTAGCTGCCGATCCGCGGATGCTGCAGGGTAATGTGCCCGCTACCTTCGTCCAACTGCGCGGTGATGGCCATTACTTCGGGAGTGCGGGCGGCACGCTGGAAATTGGCGCAAGACACCCAAGCAGGGTGGTCGGGGTCGTATTTCGACAGATCATGCGCCACGGCCCAGATCCGGTCAAAGGGGAAACCCTCGCCGGCGGTCAGCCGGGCGAGGGTCACCTGTTCACGTCCATGCGCCTTGATCGGGTGGCGCCAAAGGTCGACCACCTGCATCGCAACGGCCATTCGTTATCCTTTTTCAGCCTTGTCCTTAGGCCCGTCAGTCGCCTTCTTTTTGCCGACCAAGCCACGGATGTTGCCGAACAGATCCGGACGGTGCCCGTGATAGGTCATGATCGAATACTGCTGCACGAAGGTGATCACGTTGTTCGCAATCCAGTACAGCACCAGCCCCGAGGAGAAGCTGCCCAGCATGAACATGAACACCCACGGCATCCACGCAAAAATCATGCGCTGCGTCGGATCGGGCGGCGTCGGGTTCAGACGCTGTTGCAGCCACATCGAAATGCCAAGGAAGATCGGCAGAACGCCCAGCGAGAAGATGAAGAAGAAGCTGGTCGGATCAGGCGTGCCCCACGGCAACAGGCCGAACAGGTTCAGGATCGACGTCGGATCGGGGGCCGAAAGGTCTTGGATCCACGCAACCCACGGCGCATGGCGCAGTTCGATCGTGACGAAAATCACCTTATAGAGCGAGAAGAAGATCGGAATCTGCACGATCATCGGCAAACAGCCCGAAGCGGGATTCACCTTGTTCTTCTTGTACAGGTCCATCATGCCGACTTGCAGGGCCTGACGGTCGTCCTTGTGACGCTCTTGCAGCTTGGTCAGCTCGGGCTGCAATTCCTTCATCTTTGCCATCGAAAGATAGGATTTGTAGGCCAGTGGCAGCACCAGCGCCTTCAGAATCAGCGTCAGCGCGATGATCGACCACCCCATGTTGCCGATGTGCTGGTTCAGCCAGTGCAGCAGCGCAAAGATCGGCTTGGTCAGGAAGTAGAACCAACCCCAGTCGATCGAGTCGACAAAGCGGTCGACGCCACCTTCGTTCTGGTATTCGCGAATGGTCGCCCACTCTTTGGCGCCCGCGAACAGACGGGTCGATACGCTGACCTCGCCGCCAGCTTGAATGTCTTGGCGCGCCATAACGGCCTCGACTTGATACAGGTCACGGCTGGGCAGGTATTTCTGAACCGAACGGAACGCGGTGCCCTGCTGCGGGATCAGCGTGGTCATCCAGTAGTGGTCGGTAAAGCCGATCCAACCCGATTCCTGCGCTTCGGCCACTTCAGCCGGAACGCCCAGTTCGGAATCGTTCATGTCGGGCATCTTGGAATACTTCATTTCTTCCAAGCGGCCATCGGCCATGCGCACGATGCCCTCGTTCAAAATAAAGAACTCGCGCAGGCCCTCGGGCTTGCCGTGGCGACGGATCAGGCCATAGGGGCGCATCTCGATCGGCGCCTCGCCCATGTTGGTGACCGATTGTGCTACATCGAACATGTAGTTTTCGTCGATGCTGAACGTGGTGCGGAACACTTGGCCCGCACCGTTGTCCCACGCCAGCGTGACCGGGTTGCCCGGGGTCAGCGTGTCGTTATCACCCTCCAGCGACCACAGCGTATCGGGGCCGGGCACGGCGTCGGGGGCGATGCCCTCGGCTGCGGCCCAACCGAACGACGCGTAATAAGCCCCGCGCTCGCCCACAGGGCGCAGCAGGCGCACCGTCGGCGAGTCTTCCTCGATCGTTTCTTGGTAGTCGTTCAGGTACAGGTCATCGATCCGCCCCCCCAAAACCGAGATCGAGCCGCTCAGACGCGGGGTCTGGATGGCGATCCGCTGGGTCATATCGGGGGTGGGGGCCGCTTCGGCGTCCGTCACAGCCTCCAGGCTGCCAGCCTCGCTGCTGGCAACGCCGGGCAGCGCCGGATCGGCGGTCTGCGTGGCGGCGACGGGCACTGGCTCGTTGGCACGGTCTTGGGGCGGGAAAAGAAACGTCCACGCTACGATCACAGCAAGGCTGAGCACAGTCGCGAGGATAAGGTTCTTGTTCTGGTTTTGCATGTGGCTTGCTTGCTCATGTCGCGCAGAGAGGGGTCAGCGCGGTTCAACAGTCGTAGGGGTCAAAGGTCAAGCGCTTTCGGGCCCGCGCCGTCTCTCTGCCCCGTTTATCGCGTTTCCGGGGTGGTTTCAGCCCAGTTTCGGCACGTCGCGGTCGTTAGCGTCAATCTTCGGCCCAGGGGTCAGCCCCATGAAATCGAACAGCTTGGGGTCCAGCAGATGCGAGGGGCGCGCATTCATCAGCGCGCGGAACATCACCTGACGACGGCCGGGGCTGTTGCGCTCCCATCCGTCCAGCAGCTCTTTTACTTGCTGGCGCTGCAGCCCCTCTTGCGAACCGCACAGATCGCACGGGATGATAGGGTAGTGCATCGCATTGGCAAACTTTTCGCAATCCGCCTCGGCCACATGGGCCAGCGGGCGGAACACGAACAGATCGCCGTCCTCGTTCAGCAGCTTCGGCGGCATCGTCGCCAGCCGTCCACCGTGGAACAGGTTCATAAAGAAGGTTTCCAGAATATCATCGCGGTGGTGACCCAGCACGACGGCACTGCAGCCTTCCTCGCGCGCGATGCGATACAGGTTGCCCCGCCGCAAACGTGAACACAGCGCGCACATCGTGCGCCCTTGCGGGATCTTGTCGACGACGATCGAATAGGTGTCCTGATATTCGATGCGATGCTCGACACCCATCTTGGTCAGGAATTCGGGCAGAACCGTAGCAGGGAAATTCGGCTGACCTTGGTCAAGGTTGCAAGCCAGCAAATCCACCGGCAGCAAGCCGCGCCATTTCAATTCGTGCAGCACGGCCAGCAGCGTATAGCTGTCTTTGCCGCCCGACAGGCACACCAGCCAGCGTTGGCCGGGTTTGATCATGCCGTATTGGTCAATCGCCTCGCGCACGTTTTGCACGATGCGCTTGCGCAACTTCTTGAATTCTGTGGTTTTCGGGGCGCCGAAAAACAGCGGGTGGATATCGTCGGCGATATCGTCGTCGTCAAACATGGTGGTCGCCCTTGCAGCTGTGTGTCTTTGGCTTTGGCGGGGGAACGTTATCAATGCCCGACCCACCCCACGGGTGGCAACGGGCCAAGCGGCGCAGTGTCAGCCAGCCGCCACGTAGCCCGCCGTGCTTTTCCAACGCCTCCAGCGCATAGGCGGAACAGGTCGGGTGAAAGCGGCAGGCATTGCCGATCCACGGCGACAACACCAAGCGATAGGCTTTGACGGGCAGGGTGAACAAGCGCGCCAGCGGGGTCATGCGACGCTCGCTTCGGGGGGCGCTTGTGTATGCAGGCGCGCTACGGCGCGGGCCAGATCGGCTTGCATCTGCAGAAAATCGGCTCGTGCGGTGGCGCCTTCGCGGCCGATCAGCACGTAATCCCAGCCGTCCAGCCCTGCGGTCGGCAAAACGACCCGCGCTACCTCGCGCAAACGGCGCTTGGCGTGACCACGGGCCACGGCATTGCCAACCTTTTTGGAACAGGTAAACCCGACGCGGATGCCGCCAACCCCTTCATCGGGGGCGCGCTTGCGGGCCTGCAGGTGAAAACCGGGCAGCCCCATCCGCAATGCGCGCGCTGCCAAAAGAAAGTCGCGGCGCTGCGTCATAATCGCCAGCCCCGACTTCTGCACCTTCGGGCGCGGCGGCAGCTTGGGCTGCCTGCGCGGCTCCTCGATAGGGCGGGGGGGCGCAGACGACAAAACCGCCGACCCCCTGACGGAGGCCGTCTGGCCATCCAACAGGGGCACCGGCGGTGTCATAGCCAGTTACTGTGGCGGCCGATTAGGCCGACAGAACCTTGCGGCCGCGGGCGCGGCGGGCGTTCAGGATCTTGCGGCCGGCCTTGGTGGCCATGCGTGCGCGGAAGCCATGGCGCGCCTTGCGAACGCGGTTCGAGGGTTGAAATGTGCGTTTCATCGCGCGTCTCCGGTACAGGGGGCGATGCGCATACCCAGTGGAATCGCACAGCCGAATTCTTTCAAGTGCCGTCCTTTAAGCGGGCCGTGACCGGCTGTCAACCGGATGGGGCGCATCTGGTGCGATTCCTTTGATGTCCCGCGTTTAACGGCGGCACGGCACTTGGTCTGCGCACGATCATACCTATTTGATGGGGGACTGGAAATAACCCGCGCGTCGGTGCAATGTGGGGGTGCGCGCGCCGCCAAGGGGAAATGATGCTCAGGTCTCTCTCGGGACGCTTCTTAATACTGACGAGCTTGCTCGTCGTCCTGGCCGAGGTGATGATTCTCGTCCCAGCCGTGACGGGTTTCCGTGTCGATTATCTGAAGCTGCGACTTGAACGCGCGCAGATCGCCTCGCTAGCGCTGCTTGCGGATGTCGATGTCCCCGACAACGTCCAGACCGAACTGCTGGAAAATGCCGAGGTGTTCAACGTCGTCCTGCGCCGCAACGATGTGCGCCAACTGGTGCTGTCCTCGCCTGTGCCCGGCCCGGTGAAAGCGACATTCGACATTCGCGCCCCCACGCAGCCCGAATTGGTGCGCGATGCATTGATGGCGTTGGTCGATTCGCAAAACAGCATTATCCGCGTCATCGGCTACCCCGTGCGCGATGCTGGCCAGATGATCGAGATCACCATGGAATCGGGCCCTTTGCGCGCGGCCATGTTGGATTACGCGGTGCAACTGCTGCTGCTGTCGGCAGCGTTGGCGGTCATGACGGCACTGCTGTTGCTGCTGGCGGTGCAAGGCCTGCTGCTGCAGCCGATCAAAAAGCTGGTCGGCCACATGCGCGACTACGCCGCCGCCCCCGAAGACGCCCGCCGCATTATCACCCCCGGCCAAGGCGTCACCGAACTGCGCGAGGCCGAGGAAGCCCTGCGCGATGTGCAAACCCAGCTCACCAGCCTGCTGCGCCAGAAAGACCGTCTGGCCCAACTGGGGTCGGCGGTCGCCAAGATCAGCCACGACCTGCGCAATATCCTCACATCGGCGCAGCTGTTCACCGACCGCCTCGAATCGTCAAACGACCCCGCCGTCCAGCGCCTTGCGCCGAAATTGGTCGGCTCGATCACGCGCGCCGTCAATCTTTGCGAAACCACGCTGGCCTTTGGTCGCGCCGAGGAACCCCCGCCGCGCCTGTCGCGCGTCGCGCTGGCCGTCGCTGTGGCCGAGGTGATCGACGCCGAACGCCTCGCCGCGGGCGAGCACGATATTTCCTTCGCCGAAGATGTCCCCGGCGACATGACGCTGCTGGCCGATGCCGAACAACTGCACCGTGTTCTCTCGAACCTGATCCGCAACGCGCGCCAAGCCATCGTCGCGACCGAACGGGCAGGCGAGATCGGCATTTCTGCCGCCGAGGACACCGACTACTGGTGGATCACCGTCCGCGATACCGGCCCCGGCCTGCCCGAACGCGCCCGTATGCATTTATTCCAAGCGTTCCAAGGGGGCACGACAAAGGGCGGGGCTGGGTTGGGCCTGACTATCTCGGCCGAACTGATCCGTGGCCATGGCGGCCGGCTCGAGCTGATCGACACTTCGGCCGCGGGCACCACCTTCCGAATCGCGCTGCCCAAGCACCGCGCCGACGAGAAGCCCGATGACGACAAGCCCGCGAATGGCGCAGATGGCAAAGCAGACCCGGCCCCACAGGCCGGAACGCAGGGCGCCGCCGCAGATATACCCTCCGAACAGCCTGCCGCCACGGAACCGAAAAGCGCCTGACTTTTCCCCTTGCGGCCCCCGCCCCCCACGGTTAGAACAGCCTCACTCTACAGCGGACTGGTAGCTCAGTTGGATAGAGTACTTGACTACGAATCAAGGGGTCGGGGGTTCGAATCCTCCCCAGTCCGCCATTTAGATGTCAGCGAAAGCTGTTAAGTCGTTGAAATTAAATAACTTAATTTTAGAGGTAAATGCCTCACAACAAATTCACCCTACATTTCGCACTACATTCGCCCTTACGGGGTGATTGCGCTTGCGCCGTTCTGCGCGCTAGCGTTGCGGCATGAAAAAGATTCCCTCCCCTGTCCTGCGCGGCTCCACTTACTACCTGTATCGACGCGTGCCGCGTCGGTATGAGTCGATTGAGCGACGCGCGTTTATCGACCTGTCCTTGCATACGGATTCGCTCACTGCGGCCTCAGAAAAGGCTGTGAAGGTCTGGTCAGAGCTCGTTGCAGGCTGGGAGATCAAGCTCACTGGGCGTGACGGTGAAGCAATGGCGCGCTTCGATATGGCACGCGAACTCGCTGCAAATCGTGGCTTTAGCTACTTAGCAGCCGCTGACGTCGCCAAGCTGCCCTACGCCGAATTTGCCAAGCGGATGGATGCCGCGATCCCCAGCAAGATCTTCAATGTGACCGATGCGGAAGCGATCCTCGGGATCGTGCCGCAACCCACGATGACGGTATCTAGCGCGCTCGAGGCATTCTGGACGCTCGCAAAAGACCGCACGCTCGTGAAGTCGGATGATCAGCTGCGCCGTTGGCGCAATCCCCGTGTAAAGGCCGTGAACAACTTCATCGCCGTGATCGGTGATAAGCCTATCGACGCGATCACCGCAGATGACATGCTCGAATTTCGGGCGTGGTGGGTTGAGCGGATCCAGCGGGAAGAACTGACACCGAATTCTGCGAACAAGGATCTCGGGCATCTGAGCGATGTGCTGAGCACTGTTAATAAGATGAAGCGACTTGGTTTGAATTTGCCGCTGGGCGATCTGAAGCTCAAAGCGACCGATGCCAAGACAAGGCCACCATTCTCAACGGAGTGGATCAGAGAGCGCATCCTGCATCCCGATGCCCTTGCGAATCTCAACGATGAAGCCCGCGCCATAGTTTTGATTATGGTCAACACGGGGTGTCGCCCTTCCGAGATCGCAGCCCTTACTGCGAACTGCATTCACTTGGATCACAACGTGCCACATATTTCGATTGAGCCGGAGGGCCGACAGCTTAAGACTAAGCATGCACGGCGCACCATCCCGCTGCTCGGAGTGTCCCTTGAAGCGATGCGAGCTTTCCCTACTGGCTTTCCTCGCTACGGCAAGAAGAGCGCAAGCCTGTCAGCTACAGTGAACAAGTATTTCAGGGAAAACGGTCTGATGGAAAGTGAGGAGCATGTGCTCTACTCGCTGCGCCATGCGTTTGAGGATAGGATGCTCGCGGCGGGTATCGATGACCGTATCCGCCGCGATTTATTCGGCCACGCCCTGACGCGCGAACGCTATGGGGACGGTGCCAGTCTGAGCCAGAAGCAAGAATTGCTTCAAGCTGTCGCCTTGTAACGTGCTGCAATTGCACGTGCGCATGCTAATGTGTCCTTCTTCGACTTCGCAGATATATAAGCTTTACCTGCTTCAATCTCGTTTTCCAGCCTAATAAATAACTCTATATAGGCTGAGTTATGAATAAGAAGTTCCGCTACTGCATCTCGCTGCCTTTCTAATTTTTTCAAATCTTTTGCTTGCTGCATTGCTTCATCTACCTTATGAAGCAACTGCTGGATTTGAGATAATATATTACGCCCATCCGCACTCCTTTCTCGACTTTTTAGATTGGTCGGGATTTTTGCAGTATCATAAAAACACAACCCACTCAATTCGCCAATTTAAATTTTGGCGTAATTATTTATGCATATATATAATTATATATATGCAGGCCAATTATAGGGCAGCACTCGCGCCAATAGAAAGCATGCCTAAAGGCGGATTTATTGCGGGCCGTTTGTGTCGTAATCCTCTTGATACACGCCGGGCTGAACTGCGCCATCCCCTTTCGCAACTCGTGTCATAATATTGATAAACCTATGAAAAATGGATTGAAGCTTTGTCTGCGGCTTGAGCATTGGCTGAAGAATACGTTGCAACAGGTGGGGAGGCTTTGCGATATGAAGCTTTCCATTGCGAATGTCAGCATCACCGCTTTCCAGTGCATCGATAACGGCCTCCATTGCTGAAGTCGCTTCGGCGATTTCTTGGCGCTCGCTGTCTAATTTTTTTCTATGGATGCAAGATCGGCCTCTCTAATTGTAATGGCTTCAATCTTCGCTGCCAGATCGCGCTGGACATCCGCTAGCTTTGCTTCCTTTGCGGACAGCTGTTGCAGTTGGCGCATAGACTTCTCATGCTGAGCTGCTTCTGCCTTTTCAAGGGCGGCAGATTTTGCAGCCAGTTCTTGCCCGATGGCTTGCAGGCGTGCCGCGAGAGTAGAGAGGTTATCTTCCCCGGCATTCAAATCCCTCTGCCAAGCTTTAAGCTTCTCCTGCTGCTTCGCGATCTCAGCCGTGGTCAGAGTGATTTCGCGTGATGCTGCTTCCATCTTATCCAGCTCGTCGGCGATCTTACGGGCGGTGCGTTTGCGTTTGGCATACTCTTTCGTAGACAGGCGCTCACGCCTTGGCCCGTCCCGCAGGAGGCCGCAGGGCTTGCCGACAGCTTCGTAATAGTCGTCCTGCAACTTGCTCAGGGCGTCGTTAAAGGCCCGCTGAACATGGGTTTTGCCCCGCGCCTTGCGGCCTGCTTGCAGGTGAGCGTTATTGGCGGCCTCCCAGTCGCGTAAAAGCACCTTGTTGCGAGCCTCAATACGCATGCGGTCAATGCTCCACTGAGCAAGTGCGGCCTTGTGAGAAGCATCACGCTTCTTTTGGGTCTCGCGGTTTTTGCTCGGTCTGAGCTTCTTTGGCTTTAAGGGGAGCGGGTGAAGATCCGGCTTCGGTAAGGACACCAGAGCTTCGCTGACATTGTTCTCACGATATGCGGTGGCAGCGACTTTGCCAGCGTGCAGCTTGTTCGCGTCCAGTCTGGGATCTCCTGCATTTATAGCCAGAATGTGCATATGCACATGGCCCTCATCTAGATGCATGACTGCAGCGGCCTCCACGCCCTCGGGCATCCGGCGCTGGAAGTCCTTCACGGCAAGCCTGGCCCATCGCAACACCTCGGGGTGATTGGCCTTCCTGTCTGCCAAGTATTCCGCCGAGGTCATGGGATGCGAGTGGATCTCGGTGTAGAGAGTAGCCGCATCATTACGCAGTTTGCGTGTGTAAATCTTACCTGTCGCAGATGTTAGCGTCTCCGTTATACTCGAAACTAGCTGCCTACGGCGAGCAATGAGCTGCTGCAGCGGAACCAACCCGTCAAAGTTCATGGAAAGCGGTGGTTGAGGCTCCGCAACGTGCTGTGAATACCGCGCCTCGCGCGCAGCTTCCCCCTCTACCTGCTCCGCCGAATTGTAATGATCCGCCGTGCCGCGCACCCGCTTGGGGGCGTCCGAATAGGTCTCGATGTGGAAAAATTGGTAAGCCATGTTGCTCTCTCCCTGCAAAACATGGCGATCCAGTTATACCCCTTGCTCCCCAGCACCAAACGCTGAAGGGGCTTTTTATTTTCAGCGAAAATGAAAGGGCGATTTATTTGCGTAGAGAGAGGTTATAGAGGGTTCGCAATCGGCAATTTTTAACAAAAATTCGACCATAATTACTGTTACGGCAGTGCGCGACATCTCCTTAGCTGGTTCTCTGTGTAATGGAGTGTCAACGTATGATGCGGGAGGAGGGCGTTACAGGCATCTCTGCGTTCACCTCATCTTGCCTCCGCACGTAGGGGACGGGTATATTTTCTGTAATAAACTGATAATGCTTGCGTATCTTTGCGTAACGCGGACGGCAGAAAGGTGGTCTGTGTATGATGAGAGTAAGGTATCTCAAATATCATAGACATGAAAGCGGACTGCACTCTTCCAAAAAAACGCCGCTGTAATAACATGGGCTTAATCAACTTCCGATGTGTGTCACAAAGGTCTTGCGATTTTGTAGCTTACTGTATTTCATTAATATATTGAAATTATAGGGAATTACGTGTTCAAACTCGACGATAAATCGCCGTTGCTTGTCTTGCACTTTGACACCGGCGAGCACACCATCGCTCTAGACACTTTTGTAGAAACTGCGGACGCAGCAAGGGCCATGATCCAAGCCCTAGCCAAGGAGTGCTTCGGGCCCTTTATCGAGGTTGAGCTTCATGTGCTTCCGCCCGAGGAGGGCAGCTTCTTAACGGTATTGAGAGCCATTATCGTCAAGGGAGGAATTGCGGTTGGAGGATTGATCGCGGCGGGCGCTGGAACCGTAACGATTTTGGATTTTCCCTACATCAAAAGCTACATCGAAGCTCGGACTGGAAAAACTTACGCCCAGATGGGGGCTGAACATGGCAGCTCTGGTCGAGCTGCGATGAGCGAAGGGCAGGCGGAAGCGCTCTTGATATCTGCTGCAGAGAGCTTGTTGTCTGCTACGCCCAGTGACATACAAACTATTTGTGATATCCTGCCTGATGATGTGGTTCAGGCGAGAGCCGATTTTTATGAAGCTTGTTATGCTGATAGGGATATTAAGGGAGTTGGATTTAGTCGGGAGGACGATTTTCCTATCCTAAGAAATTCCTTCTTGAGTTATTCTCAACCTGGTCAAAAGAAGCGTGATGATACTGATTTACCGCAATGGGATGTCGCAATTGATTATGTTCAAGTGACTTCACCTCAGTGGGATCTCAATGACCAGAAAACACGGCAGTGGAAAGGTAAAGACAGCGATAATAAAAGCTGTCTTTTCGTGATAGAGGACGAGCAGTTTTGGTTGAGGGTTCACACAAGAGATTTGCACGCGGAAGTATTAGACCGCTTGAAAGTTCAGTGGGCTTACAAGACTGAGAAGAATAAGATTACTGCGCGGCGTGTTCTGAAAGTTCTTAAATTTAATGGCGTTGAGCTTTCGAAACCTCTGAAAGCTGACGCTCTGGATGCAATATTGGGACGCTATCGTTTATTGGAGCGGCCAAAAGACCAGTTGGGGTTTGAATGGTAGGTTTGAATCCCTCAAACCTACCTATATGGACAGACTGTAGGTAGCTTTCAGCTACCTCATTCTGCCCCTTGCGCCGGGGAGGCGCTCCGTCGGCCCATGCGGGCCAACTGCGCGGCGGTTTCGTGCCTCAACCACCTTGCAATCTGTGGGGCGGCGCATCGAGCGCGGCCCACAGATTCCAGCACATGATCGAACTTCTGTGCCGCGTGTTGCGGCCCTTTGTTCATTCCTGTGCTGGTGAGGGGATACCCCTCATACCCCTTTCGCGCGGCCCTCTACGTCAAATCGCTCCCGCGTTTAGGCGTTGATGGCCTTGGGCGCGACCAGCGGCGGCGCTGGAGCCCTGCTGCGCAGCTGCCGCATGGCCACTGGATTAGTGCCTTATAGTGGCACCGATCCAGTGGCCCTTGCGGCTGTCATTTCGACGCTATGGGCGTCCAAATGACCTTCGAACGCCAGTGGGCGTGCGGCCTTTTGATGGGCGGGCCATCGCTGCCACGCCCCTCAAAAGGCTCTTCCCGTGCATATAATGATATACCAATATCATTATATGCACGCTCACTTGGCTGACGGGGCGACCCGCTCAGCCAAAGCGGCACGGAACGTGCCGCCAACACCCTCTGTCCCGCGACGGCGGGCAGAGGGGCAAAAATAAAACTAACCTCACAACCACTGCCAGCTCTGAAGGGATGCACACCAGATCAACCCCCACAACGTCTTTATATTATATATGACAGCCAAGCAGGCGGGAGCCTGTGCGGGCTGAGCCGCCCCACATCATCGCGCCAAAGCGCGGGGCGGCAGAATGAAGGCAAGCATCTTAAAGTTGAGTGTCAGTATTTACACTACATTTTCCTCTACAAGTTAAGATACATTGGAAAATATTTTATAGCTTCTTGAATACGTTAGGATAGTTATAACGATAATGTGAATTATCCCCAGTCCGCCATTAGAGCTTTTCCCTTGGAAAAGCATCACGAACGCCGCGATAGACATCGCGGCGATGTCGTTTTCAGCTCCCGCTCATCCGCCGTCATGCGTGCACGGCCAAAGCGCGCAGGTTGCACCACAGTAAGCCCGCAACCCCCGCGATCAGGCACAGGTTGGTCACAAGCATCAACCACCCCAAAACCGTCATGCTATGCAGCAGCGGCCCGGCGTCGTAGCCGTATATAATGCAAGCCTGCGCTGCGCCTTCGTGCAGCGGGCAATCAGCCAGCGTTGCGATATGCCCTGCCACGACAACTGACAGCAGCGGCAACAGGCCGATCACCGTCATTGCAATGTAAGCCTTCAGATTTTTGTCCATCCGCTTTGCTTGTGCCGTGGTATAGGGCATGTGTGCTGTCTAAACTAAGGCATGCCGTGGCAAGAGGACACAATGCGGAAGTTGAAGTGCGCGAATTGTGGTGGTGCGTTGACGATCAACACCACCCCCGACGGTCATGTTGTCGGCCACTGCGGGGCAGAATATGTGATCGACGCCAAGGGGCGCGAGCATATCGTAGTCGAGCATCGCTTCCCCTACGGCGCTTTGTGGGCCTCCGATGTGTGGATGCAAACCATCCAGCACATCACGCCGACGGGGGGGGCACAGCTACCCGACGACGGGCCTAGGGCAGGGGCCGGGAACGCAAACCGGCAATGTCACGGCCATCGCCACCTACCCCGATGGCACGCTTGCCATTCTTAGCAACGACAGGTTGGTCCGCGCCGAACTGGTGGCGGATTAGGCCCGCGTCCGCGCGGGCCTGCCCTCTCAACGTTCCAGCGCTTGGCCGACGTCGATGCGGTTGCCATCGGGGTCGGCAAAGACGAAGGCGCGCAGCCCGTAATCTTTGTCCTGCACCCGTTTGATGATGCGCAGCCCCTGCGCCACGCAGCGCGCATGCACCGCGTCCACATCGTCGACCATCAGATGGGCCACGTTAAACGGCGCGGCGTGGTGGCCTTTCTGCAGCGTCAAATGCAGCTCGGCCGCGCCCGCCTTCAGAATCATGAAGCCAACAGGGTCACCGTTGGAAAACACCTTCTGCAGGCCGAAAACGGCGTTATAGGCCTGATACGAGGCGTCAATATCCCGAACGCCAAGGGTGGGCGCAAAGCGGCCCAATCGAAAGGATGTCTCACCGGTCACGGCAAGTCCTCGTGATAAAAGGCGACCCGACCCGTGCCGGACGGTGCCAGGCGATTGGGTCTCAGGCCGCAGGACAGGGCGGTGCCTGCCGCGCAAATTACCGCAAACGCCGCAGGGCGCAAGCCTCGTTAGCGGAAAGCCGCGCCGCCGCCGTGGCCCGCAGGCCCTGCCGCAATCACTGCCGCCTCGACCGCGGGCGAGGCTGGTAGCGGCCCCCCCGCAATGATCGGCAAATCCGCGCGGCCACCCCATTCCGCCCAAGACCCGTCATAGACAGCGCCCGCAGGCAAGCCGGCCACCACCCGCGCAAGGGTGATGATGGTAGCGGTCAGCCCGCTGCCGCAGCTGCTGATCACGTCGCGCGATTCGCCCGCACCTAGCGCGGTGAAAATACGGTGCAGCTGCGCGGGTGGCAGCAAGGTGCCATCAGGGGCCAGCAGCACGTCATAGGGCAGGTTCACGCTGCCCGGAATGTGCCCGACGCGCATCGTTTTGCGCGGCTCGGGGTCGGCGCCATGAAAGCGCCCCGCCAGCCGCGCGTCCAGCAACAGCTCCGCCTGCGTGTCGATATTGTCGCGCACCGCCTCGGCCGAACGCAACCGCTCGGGGCGGACGGAAAAGGGGTAGGGCGCACTGGGCGCATGGCTGTGCAGCCCTTCCTCGACGGGGCGCCCCTCGGCCTGCCACTTGGCCAAGCCACCATCCAGCACCGCCACATTGTCAAAGCCGAACAGCCCCAGCAACCACCACGCGCGGGCCGCGCCGGTCACATGGCGCTGGTCGTAAACGACAACGCGCTTTTGCGGGCCGACACCCATCGCGGCGGTGGCCATGCTCAGCCGTGCCAAGGGCGGCACCATGGTGGGCAGATCGGTATCGACATCCGACACGGCATGGTGGTCCCAAAACGCAGCCCCCGGGATATGCGCCGCCTTGTACAGCGTCCGGCCGTCCTGCGGCTCGTTCGGCAAATACTGGGTCGCATCAAAAACCAGCAAATCGGGCGCGCCCAATTGCGCGGCCAGCCACTGGGTCGAAACAAGCGCAGGAAGACGTTCCATGATGGTGCCTCTCGATACTGTCACAAAACTAATACACCAAATACACGACAGACTTAATAGATTTATTTTGCGCGCCGTAAACTTTCGGCCAAATCCCGCGCTTGACAGATTGACGCAGCTATTGCGGCATCCAGATATGAATAGGATTATCCTATTGATGCAATAGCAGGACGCGCCTGCCGCGATTAGCTACCCTTCCCGCATCGGCGCAACGCGCGCCGTGTTCTCAATGTCTTAGCCAAGGGATGGATATCATGGCCTGGATCAAGCCTAAGTTCTTCGAAACGCCGGTCGGCATGGAAATCAACATGTACGCCTGCGCCGAGCAGACCAAAACCGCCAAGTAATCCCCGCGGCGGCCGAACACAGCAGTCGGAGAGTCCTATGCATATCCGTCTTCTTGGGTCGGCCGCCGGTGGCGGATTGCCGCAATGGAATTGTGCCTGCGCGGGCTGCACTGCGGCCCGTGCGGGGCAAATTCCCTCCAGCGGCCAATTCTCGATGGCCCTGTCCGCCGATGGCGAGACTTGGCTGCTGGTGAACGCGTCGCCCGACATCCGGCAGCAGCTGCTGGAGACGCCCGACCTGCACCCGCGTTCCCTCCGCGGGTCGCCAGTGGGGGCGGTGCTGCTGACGAATGCCGAAATCGACGCCGTTGCAGGCCTGCTGACCCTGCGCGAGGGGCACGCCTTCGACCTTTGGGCCGATAGATCCGTGCTGGAGACCCTTGCCGCAAACAGCATTTTCGACGTGCTGACCCGCGTTAGTCGCCGCGACCTTCCCCTTGGGGAAGGTTTCCAGCCGCTGCGTGGGTTGCACGTCAAAACCTTTCCCGTTCCAGGCAAACCCGCATGGTATCTGGAACAATCAAACCAACCTGCGGCCGATGGCGATACCATTGGTTTACAGGTCTGTGCAGGCGGTAAAACCGCCTTCATCATCCCCGCTTGCGCCGAAATCACCGACGACCTGCTGGCCCGCATGGATGGCGCCGACGCGGTGTTCTTCGATGGAACCCTTTGGCGCGACGATGAAATGATCCGCGCGGGGCTATCGTCCAAAACCGGCGCGCAGATGGGGCATGTGTCCCTCTCGGGGCCCGATGGCGTGCTGGCGCGCTTCGCCGCGGTCAACGTCACGCACCGCGTTCTGGTGCATATCAACAATTCGAACCCCGCTCTGCTGCCGGACAGCCCCGAACGCCACGCGGTCACCGCCGCAGGCTGGGTCGTCGGCCAAGCGGGGACAAGGATCGACCTATGAAAGACCTCGTTCTTGATCCCGCGCCCCGCCCGCTGGACACCCCCGAACAGCTGGAAACCCGCCTGCGCGAGATCGGCGCCACGCGCTACCACAACCTGCACCCTTTCCATCACCTGCTGCACAGCGGCCAGTTAAACAAGGCGCAGGTGCAGGCTTGGGCGCTGAACCGGTATTACTACCAAAGCTCGATCCCGATCAAAGACGCGGTGGTGCTGTCGCGCTTTCGCGACCATGCCGTGCGGCTGGAATGGCGCCAACGGATTGAGGATCACGACGGCAACACCCATGGCGAGGAAGGCGGGATCGAACGCTGGCTGGTGCTGACCGACGCGCTGGGCCTGCCGCGCGACTACGTCACCTCGACCGTCGGCATCCTGCCCGCAACCCGCTTTGCGGTTGATGCCTATATCAATTTTGTCCGCGACCGCACCCCGCTCGAGGCCGTGGCATCTGCCCTGACCGAGGTTTTCGCCCCGCAGATCCACAAAGAACGCATTGCGGGCATGCTGGAACACTATGATTTTGTGAACCCCGGCGTGATGAAATACTTCACCCGCCGCGTCGAACAGGCCACGAAAGACGCGGACTTCTGCCTTGATTACGTCAAGCGCAATGCCCGCACCCCCGAAGAACGCCAGCGCGTGGTCGAGGCGCTGATCTTCAAATGCAACGTGCTGTGGACACAGCTGGACGCCCTGCAGCACGCCTATGTCGAGGGGCACCCGCCCCCCGGTGTGTTCGACCCCAAGGATTGGGCGTGATGGCCAGCCTGACCATCACCGAGGATCTGCCCCTGCGCCTGCACCGCCAAGTGCGCCTGCGCTGGGACAAAGCGCGGGGGTTGTGGCTGCTGCTGGCCCCCGAAAAGATCCTCGTCCCCGATGAAACCTGCGTGGCGGTGTTGCAGGAACTGGACGGCGGCCCGTTGGCGGGTGCCATCGACCGGCTGGCCGCCAAATACAACGCCCCGCGCGACGTGATTGCGGCAGATGTCATCGACGTGCTGCAAGACCTTGCCAATCGGGGCTACCTGCTGTCCGAGGAGCCCGCCCGCCATGGATGATGGCCTGCCCGCTGCACATGATCCGTTCCGTATCGTTGGCAAAGCCGTCGATGCCCGCAACACCTATGGCCTGCCGCTGGCGGTGCTGGCCGAACTGACCCACCGCTGTCCACTGCAATGCGGCTACTGCTCGAACCCGATCCAGCTGGAACAGGCCAGCCGCGAGATGACGACCGAGCAATGGGTCAGCGCCATGACCCAGATGGCCGACCTCGGGGTGCTGCAGATCCACTTTTCAGGCGGCGAACCGACCGTCCGCAAGGACCTCGAGGCGCTGGTTCAGCACGCATCTGAAGTTGGGCTTTATTCCAACCTGATTACATCGGGCGTGATGATGACGCGCGATCGCATGTTCCGCTTGGCGGATGCAGGGCTGTCGCATGTGCAGGTGTCGATTCAGGGCGCGACGGGGCAAATGTCCGACCTGATCGGCGGGTTCAAAAACGCCCTGCCCAGAAAGCACGACACCGCCACATGGACGCTTGAGGCAGGCCTTGCGCTGACCGTGAACGCCGTTGTTCACCGCCAGAACCTGCCGGAACTGCCGCAGATCATCGAAAAGGCGCTTGAATGGGGCGCAAGCCGGCTAGAGGTCGCCAATGTGCAATACTACGGCTGGGCGCTGAAAAACCGCCAAGCCCTGATGCCCAGCTTTGCCCAGCTCGAGGAAACCACTCAGATCGTCGAAGAGGCCCGCGCCCGTCTGAAGGGGGTGCTGGAGATTGATTACGTCATCCCCGATTACTACGCCGCGCGGCCCAAGCAGTGCATGGGCGGGTGGGGACGGCAGTTTTTCAACATCAGTCCCTCGGGGCATGTGCTGCCCTGTCACGCGGCCGAGACGATCACCGAGCTGCGTTTTGATAGCCTGAAAGAGCGATCATTAGAGTGGATCTGGCACAATTCGGACGCGATGAACTGCTATCGCGGCACCGATTGGATGCCCGAGCCGTGCAAAAGCTGCGCCTTCAAGGAAATCGACTTTGGCGGGTGCCGGTGCCAGGCCTATGCCTTAGCCAAGGATGCCGGTGCGACCGATCCAGCCTGCGCGAAATCGCCCCTGCATGACAGTATTTTCCGCACCGCGCTGGGCGAAGCGGCGGCCAAAGAGGATGC